>CAYRVF010000003.1:32920-79094 GCA_964427535.1 uncultured Ktedonobacterales bacterium | reverse complement strand
TTGCCCTCAATGGAGCTGTCGAGGTCCTTGAGGATGCGCACGACGCCGCTGGACTCTGTGCTGTTGCCGTAGCTGCTGATGGCCATGAAGTCCAGTTCGAGCGGCATGTTCAGGCGACGCGCGAGGTCAGTGATGAACATGATCGCGCCGCGCAGGATGCCGACGAGCAGCAGGTCCTTGCCGGCGTAATCGCGTTCGATGATCGCCGCTAGCTCCGAGATACGCGCTTGCAGCTCTTCCTCAGAAATCAAGACTTCTTCGATATCGTCATTGAGATTCGGCGAGATGACCATGACAGGCTGTCCTCCTCAGTGTGCGCCGCCCGAACCCGCCGGAACGGCGCCGGTTCATCCTTGAGTATACCCGCAGAAACCAGCCCCACAAGAACTCGAGTCGTCGAAACGGTAGCATATGCACCGTACGCCAATCAACCAGAATGGGCCAGTTTTAAAAGCTGCTTCATCGAGCGATGGTATCCTGGCAGGTGCATCGCAGCGTGACCGATGTGCCCGGTCACGGCGAGAGATGCTTGGGTCATGCACGAAAGGAGATGGTCGCGGGACGAAGTACACGCTTGGGAGGATTGAACCGCTGAGGCTGGTATGGAGGGCCGCTGCAGGAGCGCTGAGGCTCGAAGCGACCTCCAAGAAGGAGGAAGGCATGCACCAACTCCCCCGGCTTGCGCGACACCCGCTGCCGCGTGTGGCTGCGGTCGCGCTCGCGCTCGTGATGCTGATCGCAACAAGTGCCGTCGTGCTTGGACGCCCCCTAACACAGCAGGCTAGCACGGCAACCTGCACGCTCGGCAACGGCGACGGGCGGGTCCAGCACGTCATCTATCTGCAATTCGACAACACACACTTCAACCGCGACCAACCGAATGTCGCCTCTGACCTGGAGCAGATGCCCCACCTGCTGAACTTCCTGACGCAGAATGGGACGCTGTTCACGAACGACCACACGATCCTGATCTCGCACACGGCAGGCGGGATTCTGAGTTCGCTCACGGGCCTGTATCCCGACCGCACGGGGCAGACAGTCTCAAATAGCTACGACTATTACCCGGCGAGCAAGGTGCCGTCGTTCACCAGTTCGTTCAAATACTGGACCGACGCTGTCGACCCCACCAATGATCCGCTGCCCAATATGATCACCGACACGGGCAAGACCACACCCGCGCCGTGGGTCCCCTACACCCGCGCGGGGTGCGACTTCGGCGGCGTGGGCACAGCAAACATCGAGCTTGAGAACAACTCGACCACGGCTTCCGGCGACATGACGCGTGTCTTCGGCGTTGGCTCGCCAGAGTGGAACGAGGCACATGATCCGGCGACGAAGGCCAAGGCGCTGACGGACTACGTGGGCATCGCGATCCACTGTGCACAGACCGCCTCCAGCAAGTGCACAGGGAACGCGAACGCGAAGCCGGACCCACTCGCTGATGAGCCGGGCGGCTACACCGGCTATCAGGCGCTCTACGGAGCGAAGTACGTCGACCCCGCGATCGCCAACGGCAACGCCTGCGTCGCCAGCACCGCGGGCGCCGCCATCACCGATCCCAATGGCAACTGCGGCTTTCCGGGATTCGATGGCATGCTGGCGCAGAATACGCTCGGCTACATCGCGCAGATGCAAGAGTCCGGCGTGCCTGTCACCTACGGCTACATCTCCGACGCGCACGACGCCCATACGCCAAACACGGCCACGGACTCCTACAACAGCAGCGCGACAGGCCCCGGCGAGGCCGCGCACGAGGCCCAGTTGAAGGCGTATGACGACGCGTTCGCCGCGTTCTTCCAGAACCTCGCCGCGCATGGCATCAGCAAGCGCAATACACTCTTCGTCGTGACGGTGGACGAGGGCGATCACTTCGCGGGCGGCGTGGGCACGCCCCAGTCTGACGGCACCCTCGCCTACAGCCACACCACCTGCACCGATCTCAGCGCCTGCCCGACGAACCAGATTGGCGAGGTGGACGCGAACCTGAAGGCGCTGCTTCCGGCGGGCGAGCCGGGTTTCGATCTGCACTTCGACGACGCCCCGACGATCTACGTCAACGGCCAGCCCGGCCCCACCGACCCGGCGGTCCGCAAGCTGGAGCGCGACGTCGGCACATTGACGTCGCTCGATCCGTACGTGCGGGATAGTTCCGGCAAGGTCCAGACGGTCAACTTGACGCAAGCGCTCGCCGATACGGTGGAGGAGCAGACCCTGCACATGATCAACGCCGATCCGAACCGGACGCCGACGTTCACCATGTTCGGCAACCCTGACTTCTACTTCCAGTCGTACAACTGTGGCGCGGTGGCAGAGTGCGCGAGTCCCGGATACGCGTGGAACCACGGCGACATCCAGCAGGAGATCGGCAACACGTGGGTCGGCATGGTTGGTCCGGGCATCCGGCAAGGCGGCATCGACGCGCAGACGTGGACCGACCACACGAACCTGCGGCCGACGATGCTCTCGCTGCTAGGCTTGCACGATGACTATGTGGATGACGGCCGGGTGCTGGTGGAGGCGCTGGATACACGTGCCACGCCACACGCGCTGATCGCCCACCGCGAAACAGTGTTGCGGCTCGGTGCTGCCTACGAACAGGTGAACGCCTCCTTCGGGCAGTTCTCGAAAGACACGCTGACGGCCTCGACCAGGGCGCTCAAGAGCACCGACGACGGCATGTACACCTCGACTGAGGCCAGCATCCAGAACCTGACCAATCAGCGGAACACGCTGGCGTCGCAGATCAAGGTGGCGCTCAATGCAGCCGCGTTCGATGGCACGCCGCTGAATGAGTCGCAGGCGAAAGATTGGATCGCGCAGGCGAATTCACTCCTCGCCCATGCCCACCAGCTCGCCACAAACTAAACGCTGAGGCACCAGCAACGCGCTAGTGCCTCTATATGCGGCCGTTCATGCCGCCACTCGCCTCCCTTCGGGCCATGTGGAGGGAGGCGAGATTGTTTAATTTTACGCCTGCTGCACCTGCGCCTCAAAGGTCGAGGCGGACGGCGGGGTAGCGAACCGCACGCCTTCGTCGTTCACAGAATGGACGACGCCTCCCTCGATGCGGAAGCGTCCTGATGGGCCGCCCACGACGAAATACTGTCCGGTGCTATATTCGTGGAGAAAAAGCTCTGCCGACTCGCCGACCCCGAACAGCGGATCATCAGCAACTTCGGTACGTGCTCCGTTAATGACCCCTCCGGTTTGGTGAATGACCACTGTAGAGCCAGTAACCCGATGCTGCGGATCATAGACCACTCGCGCGATGGTGAATGTGAAATCAGTGAACGGCGTTGTTCCCTGCCTCGTTGTATCCGCTATGCTCGTGATCGTCCCGGCAACCACCACGTCCGACGCCTTCTTCAGGTCGCCGACACTATGGTAGAGCCGTGCCCAGCTCGCAACTAACCGCGTGGTCGTCGTCGCCTGGTGTTGCCCGCATCCGCTCACAACCGCAACGACACCTGCAAGCACGATCATGGTCAGTAATAGGCAGAACTGACGATTGTGACATGACGTCCGCATGGTTGTGCGTCCTCTCTCGCACTAAGCGGCGCTAGCGGTTTCAGCGCCCACAGGTCTCTGCGACCAGCTCCACACCTATGGGCGCCGCGAAAAGCATCCTACCATAGAAGACGGCACACCCAACGTCTCCGTTCCAGGCAATCTGCGATTACCCTACTCTGCGTAGTCGATGCCGTTCTGACTGATCGTGAAGTCGCGCGCACACAAAGCCCCTCTCCTTGTGGGGAGAGGGGTTGGGGGGGTGAGGCCCCCAAAAACCGCACCCAACCACCACCGTCCCTATCCGCCACAAACGCGCAGACAGCGATCTCTTCCCTCAAGGGAGGGGGTAGGGGGTGAGGTGCTGCTACAGCACGGGTGCGCTAGCCTCAGGCGTCTCGGCGTTCTCCGCTGGAGTTGGCGCGTGCTCCTCCGTGAAGGAGGTGGCGAGCGGGATGTCCTTCAGGAAGAAGGTGCAGATCAGCAGCACGACGCAGAAGACCACGACCACCATGAACCCGCGTGTGATAGCCGTCGCCAGCGCGTGGCGCACCGCGTCGAAGACCTGCGGAATGAGCGTCTCCGTCTGCTGTGTGATGCGCGCAACTGCCTGGGCGTAGCCTTGACCGGGCTGCAGCCGCGCCACCTGCGCCGCGATGCCCTGGCGGATCGCCTGCTGCTGCGCGCCGTCCGTGATGAGTAGCTGCGGATTCTCCAGCGCCTTGAGCGCCGCCGGGGGCAGGAACTTCGCGTTGGCAGGCAGATATTTCGGAATCTCGGTTGCGAGTGTGTTGTTCACGACGGAGCCGACAATCGCCACGCCGAGCGTCTGCCCGAGCGAGCGCAGGTAGGTGACCGCGCCGGTGCCGACGCCCATGCGCGTGCGCGGCAGCGCGTTCTGCACGGCGAGCGTGAGCACCGGGAAGAACATGCCCAGGCCCAGTCCGGCGATAATCATGTTGATGGTCGCGGTGAGCAGGCTGGTGGAGGGCGTCCAGCAGGTCATCAGAATCGTGCCGATCGTCATCAGCACCGCGCCGACGATGGTGACCGCCTGGTAGCGTTGCAGCCTGCCGATGACGATGCCGGCCAGCGAGGCGCCGACGACGAGGCTGAGCGTCAGCGGTGTGATCACCGCGCCCGAGTTCGTCGCGGACTCGCGCAGCACGCCCTGCAGGAACAGCGGCAGATAGATCGCCAGCGAGAGCAGCACCATGCCCGTCAACAGTGAGAGCGCCGCATCCGCCGCGAAGACCTGGTTCTTGAAGAGATCCAGCGGCAGAATCGGCTCAACCGCCACTCGCTCGACGAAGAAGAAGGCGGCGTACAGCGCGACCGCGCCGACTAGCACGCCGACGACCTGCGGCGAGGCCCAGTCGTACGTCTGGTCGCCGCCCCACGTCAGACCGAGCAGCAGGCAGATTGTGGCCGCCGAGGCGAGCGCCGAGCCTGCGAAGTCGATACGGCGGACGGCTGCCCACCCCCGATAGGTGGTGCTGCGGGCCGAGATGTTCGCCGGGAGGTAGATCAGCAGCATGACGAGTGCGACAATGCCGACCGGAATGTTCACGTAGAAGACCCAGCGCCAGCGTGTCGCGTCGGTGACGAACGTGCCGACGAGCGGGCCGTGGTCAGTCAGCCAGCCGCCGATGGTCGGGCCGACGACGCTGGAGAAGCCGTAGACGGCGCCGAAGATGCCCTGCCAGCGTGCGCGCTCGGCAGGCGGGAAGATGTCGCCGACGACGGTGTAGACCAGCGCGATGCCAGTGCCCGCGCCCAGGCCCTGAATCACCCGGAAGACGATCAACTGGTTCATCGTCTGCGCCGTGCCCGAGAGCGCTGAGCCGAGCAGGAAGATACACACGCCCGCGACGAAGAACCACTTGCGGCCGAACTGGTCGGAGAGCTTGCCGACGATGGGGATCATCGTGGTCGAGCCGATCAGGTACGCGGTCACGACCCAGGAGTAGCGGTCGAAGCCCTGCAGCTCGGCGATGATCTTGGGCAGCGCGGTACCGACGATGGTCTGGTCGAGCGCTTCGAGCAGCAGCGTCAGCATCAGCGCGGCGAGCACGCTCACGAGTGCGACGCCGTGGAGACGCCGCCCACCTGACTGAGCCGGTGGTTTGCCCGAGACGCTGCCCGTGTCCGGAGTCGATGTCGCCATGGGATTTACCTTTCTCGCATTTCTCGCATCTCTCGCGTCACATCGTGCGTGCGCGATGGGCTTGTATTGGTTGGTATACCAACCAATAACATAGCAAACAAACCGATGCCCCTACAAGAGACCTCGTCGTTCGTCCTAGTGCATCGGCGCGCCCGGCGTTTGTGCCGGGTGCCTCGGCGAGTGCGCCGCACGAGTGCGCGGCGCATCTGGAGAGTCGGGAACCAGCATCCGCATCACAGTCGACAGCAGCTGCTCGCGCGAGAACCGCGCGGCGTATGGTAGCCCCAGCGCCCGCTGGATCATCGTCGCGATGAGACCGCTGACGGTGAAATAGGCCGTGGCATCGACGTCGTCCGGAGAATCGGCTTCATCGGCCCGTCGCGCTAGCACGTCCCGTACGGCGTCGTACAGGTGCTCGGCGACCTCGACGATCATCTGGTTATCGCCTTCGCCACCACGCTCCTTCGAGATTGGCAGACGTCCCTCGAACCGCGACATGATGCGCAACAGGTTGACTGTGTGCGGTGTGCCCATCACGTCGAGGAACCGCCCGATGATCGCTCGCAGCGCGTCTTCGGGCGCTGCGTCCGCGGCCAGCGCCTCCGAGAAGTCGAGGGAGGCCATCGCGTGCGCCGCGTGCTGCCGAAACGCCTGCAGGAACAGGTCCTCCTTGTCACGGAAGTAGAAATAAATGAGCCCCTGCGCGACGCCCGCACGCAATGCGATCTCTTTGGTCTTGGCTCCCTCGTAGCCCTCATCGGCAAAGACCGCCAGCGCCGCATCGATGATCTGCTGGCGCCGATCAGTGCCGGGAGGGGCTGGTCGTCGCGGCACGCTCTCCCACCTCACTCGCCTGTATTTGGTACGCTAACCAAATAGTAGTCGCGGCGGTGTGTTCTGTCAAGAGTCGGTGGTGAATCCGTCGAGAGGTTCGCGGACCTCTACAGCCAGCGCCGCACCCGCCGCTTATACGCACGGTACTCCTCGCCGAACCGGCGCTCCAGATACGCCTCCTCGCGGCGGATCACGAACCGCTCGACGTAGGCCAGCAGTGGCGGCAGAAACAGCAGCGCGACCGCCGCATTCAGCACGAGCGCGAGCCCCGAGTAGAGCAGCGCCAGCGAGAGGTAGACCGGATTGCGCGAGTAGCGATACAGGCCGGTGGTCACTAGCCCTTGCGCCGCGCCCTGTGTGTTGAGCGTCCCACCACCGCGCAGCAGCGTGCGGATGGCAGGCGCCGTCAGCGCGGCCCATCCACCGATCAGCACCATCCCGACGTCGCGCAAGGGCCGTCGCGGGCGCATTGGCACGGCGAGTTGCAGCAGCTTCCCGACAAGCAGAGCCCCAGCGAAGATGACAGGCGGCGACACACGCACGCCAGGATTATCGACGTTCCCATTGTGCATGGATGGCCTCCTTCCGAGGGCCTCATCCCCCCAGCGCCGCGCGCAGGATGCCCGGCACCTTCAGCGGCGAGGGATTCGCTTCGAGTGCGCAGAGCTTCGGGAAGATCTTGAGTCCTGTCGCGCCCCGCGTCGTGAAGAGCGGCGGGGTCGGCGTCGCGCGGAACGGCGCACGCACCACGGTCTTCTGCGGCCGCGCGAACATCAGCGTGTTGTGGACGAAGGTGTTGCCCGACTGGATATCGTTGAGTGGGTGGCCCGGATACGCGCCCCAGATGGCCGATCCGACGGCATAGCTGATCGCGGCCCAATAATTGATCGCGACCGTGCCGTAGCGCAGATCGTTCACCGCGCGCTCGACGGCGGCGCGGACGGCGGGATCTTTCATCGACGCGGGATGCACGAGCAGCGTGACGTTCAGCGAGCCCCACAGCGTCTCGTTGGCGAACGCGACGGCGCGGTCGATGTACTCTGGCACGGTGGCCGCCTCGATGGGTGCCTCGGCGAAGAGGCCGCAGAAGGCTTCGGTCGTGAAGGCGATGTCATCCGCGTGCGAGACGTCGAGACTGGGAATGAATGTCCATGGCAGGATGTCGCCGTTCGCCTCGCCATACTGCTCGGCCTCGGGATGCGAGGCCACGAAAGCCGCGTGCCGCTGGTGCGCGCCAGGATAGTAGGCGTTGCGGGCGGGGACCGAGCCGAGCACGTCGCGCACACGACGCAGGAGGTCGAGCCGCTTGGACCACGACGCATGCTGCAACACCACGCGCGTCGCGTTGCAGTTGAAACCGGCGTTGTTGGCGAGCATCGTCACCAGGTGCTCCGCCTGATACTTCAGGTCGGCGTCGCTCCACGGACCCGGCACGACGATCACCGGGCTGACGTTGCCCAGTTCGCCGGTCACGCGCTTTTCGAGCACCGGCTGATTCGCCGCCTTGCGCCGCGCGCCCTCCTCACCCGAACCGAAGACGATGGCGTCGAAGGTCTTGTCCGAGCCAGTGATGTGTATCTCGTCCACGCCGGGATGCTGGCAGGCGTACGCGCCCTCCTCCACGCCACCGTAGACGATGCGCAGGTAGCCGCCGTCGACGAGCGCGCGGAATGCCTCCTCCATCAGCGGGCCGAGGTAGGCGTTGACGGGATTACACTTGAACAGCACCACCTGATCTTCGACAAAGAGCTTGTAGAGCAGGTCCATCGGCCCGATGCTCGAGACATTGCCCGCGCCGAGTACCAGCGCGACCTTGCCCGTATGCGGCTGATGATAGGCGACGGCCTGTGTCTCGTAGAGCGACGGACGCGAGACGCCGTGCTCCATCCAGATGTCTGCCGTGACACCCGAGTAGAAGATGCGGTCGTAGCCATCATACGGGAAGACCCGCGCGGCGACCTGCCCGTTGGACAGCGTGACCACCGGGCCAGGAATCTTCGGATAGCCGCTCGCGGCGATCTGCGAGAGCGACGCGTGCAGCTGGCGCAGGTTCCGCAGCACAGGATACGGTCCGGCAACCCACTCCTCGCTGGCGGCGGGTGAATCAGGCGCGACGCCTTTCGCCTCAAGGCTCGCGGCGACCCAGCGCGGCGTCATCGCGTAGAAGTCGCGCGTGAGACGGGCGAGCAGCGTCGCGCGGGTGGCGGGCGACACGGCAACCCAAGCATCCTTCTGCGCCCGCAAGGTGACGACGGCGGCATCGATATCAGCGGAGGTCGAGGGCGCGATGGCGCTGGCGGCGGACGGAAACTGCGGCGATCCGGACTGCAGGGCGACGCTCATGCTGCACACCTCCATTGGCGGGCGCGGGGCTTCTCTCTCGTAGCGGTACTGCGAATCTGGAAATAGTATACGGCAGACCCCAACACCCAATTCCCTCTTCCCTTGTACGCAGGGGACATTGTGGCGGGCGGCGAGGCGCTGGGCAATGATGAGCGTGGCCGCGCCGGGCGGCCCCCTCCCCCTGACCCCCTCCCCCGGCTGACGCCGAGAGCGGGGAAATGGACGCGGGCGCGTCTGGCTCCTCTCCCCCACCTGACGGTGGGGGAGAAGTTGGGAGAGGGGGCGAGCCGATGCGACCACGGAGCCTTCGCCCACTGGACTCCGGTGCCTACTCACCGCAGGTTGAACACCGAGACAACCAGCTCGACGAGAATCAGCACGACCACCAGCACTTCGAGCATCGACGCCCAGGCCGCCTGTGCTTCGTCGTGCAGCAGCCCCGCCGTCTCGCGCAGCACCGCCAGCGTCTCCGCGATGCCGTTGCGCCAAACGTTCACGCGCAAGACGGTGATGGCGGCCGAGTAGACGCGGTTCCAGTACACGTCTTCGGTGACTTTGAGGGCGTTCTCCATGCGCGCGCTGGTCTCGGTCGAATCGGCAATGAGGATAAGGATCTCATGCAAAAAGCGCGCGGACGAGCGCACCGGACCCAGAATTGGCATCCGTCTGCGCGCGCTGATGCGCGGCATGATAAGCCCCAGGTCGCGCTCTACCTCATCATCGTAGGAGCGAAACGCCAGCAACTGGACGTTGGCGAACTCCAGCAGGAAGGCCGCATCCTCACGTGCCGCGATATCTGGATCAATCACGATGGCGGCGCTCCACGTCAGCAGAATCAGGTCGTCCTCGTAGTAGCTGAGCGTAGTCGCGAGCGAGGCCGCCGACGCGCTCAAGCGGCGCCGTTCGCCGAGGGCTACCTGCAACAGCATGGGATGGCGCGCGAGCTGCGCGGCGGGCACCCCCGCACCCAGCCTGTCGATCACCAGAATGGCGTAGTCCTCGCTGCGCACGGTCAGGCTTGGTCGCTCGATGGCGGGCTCCAGCATCTTGCGCAGGGCACCCAGGCTGCGCTCGAAGAGCATCGTGATTTGCTCCGGGTAGCTCTGCACCGCCGCCATCAGCGTGATCGCGCGCTCCCACGGCAGCGGCTCCGGCAGCGCCAGCACAAGCCGCAGCCCCACGATGCCCAGATCGTAGATGCGCGCGTAAATCTGGGCGCGGATTTCCAGGTCGTCCAGTGACACAGCCTGCTCGCCCATGCTGATTTCGAGCGGAAGCTCGGGCACGTCGATATTTGCCCCACGGCTCACCACGGGACGCACCCGCGCACTGGGCGCCGCGAGCGACGTGCGCGCGCGGTCGAGGTCGATGCCGTAGCCGAGATCATAGAGCTGGTAGAGATGGAGCCCCGCCGACTGGATTTCCGGCAAGGGGCTCGACGTACTGTCCACACCGTCCATCCCGTCCTCCGTCCTCAGAGAAACGGTCGCACGCGTCCCCCGCAACACTGGCGCATACCGCATCCGCGAGGCCATCGGATGAGCGAACCACTACGCGCGTGGCGAGCACACAAAGACCATCTCGCGCGACGCAGCCGTCAGCGGCTCAGATTGCCAGCCTCCATAGCGCGCGCGAATATCAAACCCATTGTAGTAGAGCAGGGCGTCTATCTCCTGCGGAAACACGTAGCGCAGCGCCACGCGTTTCGACTTCTCGACCCGCTGCCCGTCTGGATGGAGCCAGTGATAGTAGGAGGTGTAATGCTGGATTTGCGTCAGCGGATCGTACTGTTGCTCTTCGGTGATAGTGAGCTGCCGTCCGTCGGGCGCCGTGTATGTGCGCCCTTCAGGGTGGTGCGGCTCGTAGAGATTCTGCCGCGACGGATTGCGCGTTTCAAAGACAAAACAGCCCTCCGGGTCGAGATGCTGCCGGACGCGCGCGAGGAGCGCCTCCTGATCTGGTCGGGTGAGAAAGAACTGGAAGGCGTTGCCCACCATGTACGCGAAGCGAAACCGCTTCTGGAGGGCGAACGTGCGCACGTCGTCAACCACCCACTCGACAGTGACACTCCGCGCCGCCGCTTTCTCGCGCCCCCGAGCGATCATCTCGGGCACCAGATCGACGCCGGTGACCACGTAGCCGCGCTCGGCAAGGGGCAGAGCCGTGCGTCCGGTGCCGCACGCGAGATCGAGCAGCGGTCCGCCCATCGTGCGCGCCCACTGCTCGAGGAGCGTCAGCTCCTCGTCGATCGCGTCGCATTCCAGATCGTAGGTCTGCGGGTCGCGAAACTCTTCCAGGGTGTCATAGTCAAGCATCGAGTCCTCTTCCTCCGCGCAGGTGTGTTCAGTCCAGCGAGGCGCACGGCTACGGCTCAAGCTCGCCGCGACGTACCCGTGCCAGGAGGCTAGCCCATACACGCAGCTCTGGCATGCGGGCTGGCAACGTGAATAGGTAGGGGCTATCGTGATCGCCACCTGGCCCGTCTTCGAGCTCGTGCCGCCTTCTCTCCGAAGGACTCATACCGCGCGCGTCCTGGGAGATTGCTTCGCTGCTGTGCTGGTATGACGACGACGTGCGAGTGACCGTCAGTACACTCCTCACCTGTTCTCCATAGACCGTTCGCACTGCGGATTCTCCTGTCCGCGCTGATACACAGCGTCTTCCCGGTCGCAGAAATTGTGCTGCCGTGACTGAAGTGGACTCACCCCCAGCGTTCTCGCGCCTGAGTTGCTCGCTTAGGTCCTCGTATGAGGCGGAAGAGAACAAGCGCAGGCGGTCCTGCGGATAGGCATGATATATCTGTAGGAACTGGAACAGCGTCTGGAGCGAACCAAGTACGCTTGATCGCCACTGCCAGGTAGGCGACGGGGCCACCTGAATCGCAACACGGTAATACATCTTCTGCCTCCTGCCTTTCGCCCGCTAACGACGCTTTCTCAAAGCGAGCATCGTGGCATCACGCGTGTTTGCACTGCCTGGCGTCAATGGTAGCGGGCGCGGCGTTAGCGTAGCGTTTGCGACAGGTAGACTATGGAGACATCTTCTCGACAGACGAGGACGTCGGCCGTTTATGCACGTTAGTCAGGCGTTATGGCGGTCCCACTGAACGCGCGGATAGTCCGGCTAGACACGCAACTCGCAGACGTAGATCATCTCGCGCGACGTCGCCGTCAGCGGCTCTTGTTGCCAGTTGCCAAAGCGCGAGCGGACCTGAAACCCGTTGTAGTGGAGCAAGGTATCCATTTCCTGCGGGAAGACATAGCGCAGCGCCGTGCGATACGTCTTCTCCTCCGTATGGCCCGACGGATCGACCCATTGGTTCAGGAAGGTATAGTGCTGGATTTGCGCGATTGGATCGTACTCTTGCCACTCAGACTCAACGAGTTGCCGTCCATCAGGCAATGCACGTGTCCGTGGATCTGAATAGCGCGCTTCAAAGAGATTTCTCGGCGAGGGATTGCGTGTACCGAAGAGAAAACAGCCCTCCGGATGCAGATGCTCGCGAACGTGGGCGAGCAGTGCCTCGTGGTCAGCGCGGGTCAGGAAGTGCTGAAAGGCATTGCCCAGCATATAGATGAAGCGATACTGCCGTTGAAGCGAGAACGTGCGCGCGTCGGCCACCAGCCACTCGATCGAGACGCCCTCCGCGGTCGCCTTCTGCGAGGCCCAGTCGATCATCTCGGGGACGATATCCACTCCTGTCACCGAGTACCCTTGCCGCGCGAGGCGAATGGCCATCGTGCCGGTGCCGCAGGCGAGATCGAGCACGGGACCGCCGAGCGAGCGGGCCAGCTGTTCGGTCAACGGCCAGTCCGCATCATAGCCCGCGTCGTCCAGATCATAGGTCTGCGGATCGCGATACCCTTCCAGAAACTCCCACTCGACGTCAACCATGACTGCCTCTTCCTCAAGTCAACAACGTCGCCCACAGCCATAATCAGTACGATCACGACCCCTTCCCTCTCAGGGGAGGGGGTAGGGGGAGAGGTTCCAACTGCAGCACCAGAATGCGCCGAGTGTCCGGTGTGATGCGCGCGCGGTCGTCGATGCGCTGGCCCGCGACCCACAGCAGATGATCGCGCCCGAAGACGAGTGGCAGCCGCGAGCGCAGTGGACGCGGCACCTTGGCATCGGAGAAGTAGTCTTGCAGCTTCTTCTCGGCAGCCAACCCAAGCGGGCGGAAGCGGTCGCCGGGCCGCCACGTACGTACGGAGAGCGGACCCCGCGCGGCGTCGGCGTCGAGGTACGCCCGCATTTCGGCGCGCTCCAATTCGGCGCCGACGAGGCCCGCGTAGGCCAGTTGGGGCGCCTCGAACGGGTCCTGCGGCAGACCGGACTCCAGTCCGGCGGGCACGTCCATCACGAGCGAGCGGATGCGCCAGCCGAGCCCCGGCAGCGCTACCTCGCCAGGCAAAGGCAGTGGCACCTCAGGGGACACCATTGAGGGCGCCTCCGCCCGAGTCTGCTGCCGCGCATGGTGAGCAAACGTCAGCGTGGCATAGCCCAGCACGACACGCAGACCGCCGGGCAGATGCAGCGTGCTGCCGCCATGCCCATTGGCGAGCAGATCGTCGAGAAGCTGCAGGTGGCGCGCCTCCAGGAGATTATCGGTATCGACCACGAGACGGGCCGCCTTGCGATACAGCCGGTGCCGGAGCGCGACCGGCTGCTCGCGCAACTCTCTCAGCGCGAACGTCACCTCGCCCGAAGTCGCATCGTAGTGGGCTGTCTCGGCCCAGGCAGCCTCGGCGCGCTCTTCGAGATAAGCCTCATCGGCGGCGAGCAGCGCAGCGTTGCGGATCAGCGTCTCGCGCAGGTTGGGGTTATAGCGTTCTAGCTCCGGCAACAGGCGCAGGCGCACGCGGTTCCGGGTTAAGCGCAGATCGGTGTTCGAGGCGTCCTCTGCTGGCTCCCAGCCGCGCTCGGCGCAATAGGCTTCTGTCTCGGCACGCGGGACGTCGAGCAGTGGACGCGCGACATCTCCCGCTAGCGGCGCCATGCCAGTCAGGCCGGCGATGCCACTGCCCCGGAGGAAGTGCATCACGATTGTCTCGGCCTGGTCGTCGCGTGTGTGGCCGGTGACGATGCGGTCCGCCTCTGTGTCGTGCCGCGTGCGCCGCAAAAAGGCGTAGCGGGCGCGCCGGGCGGCGTCTTCCAGTGAGCGATGCTCGGTGCGGGCGAGTCGTGGCACGTCTACGCGCTCAGTCACATACTCCAGACCGAGGCTGGCCGCGATCTCGCCGGTACGCGCCGCGTCAGCCGCGCCGTGCTCGCCGCGCATGCCGTGGTCGAGATGCGCCACAATAAGCCGCCCAGGAGCGATCGCATGCGACGCTGCCCGCAGGTCGCACAGTGCGCCGAGCAGGCAGAGCGAGTCGGCCCCACCCGAGACGGCGACGACAAGCGCCGCGTCTGGCTTCCAGAGGGCGTGCGCTGTCGCGGCAGCGGCTACCGCCTCGACAATGCGCTCGCGGACATCGGCCATAGTGGACTCATCTCGTTTCGCGTCTGGCAGAACCTCACCCCTTACCCTCTTCCCTTGAGGGAAGGGGTCGTTCATCTGGCGATTGCGCTGGATGGGAACGATGGTGGCTCCGCGATGGTGCAAGGACCTCACCCCCAACCGCTCTCTCCGCGGGGAGAGGGGCTTTCACCAGCCGAACATGGTGCCCGCAGGCGTCAATCGGTGCTCCCCCTTCCCCTTGTGAAGGGAAGGGGGCTGGGGGGTTGAGGCCGCCTCCATCCCCTAGGTGCGCACGGAGCCCGCGGGCTCGCGCGGATCCTCTGACGGCGCGGGCTCGTCGGGTGGCGCGGGCTGTTCGGCGTTGCGCCAGAAGCCGAAGTAGAGACCCGCGGCCAACAGGTAAAGCACGGCAGTGAAGCTGAACGCGACGTTGTAGCTGCCGATGCGCTGCAGAAAGCCGCTGATCAGCGGTCCCAGCCCGCCGCGGCCCGCGCTGCCGAGCATCGCATCCAGACTGGCGAGCGTGGCACGCTGGTTCGCGCGCACCCGCTCCATCGCGAAGCTCGTCCCCACCGGCCAGCCCGCGTTCATCAGGGCATCGCGGAAGTAGTATGCCACGATGGCGAAGGCGAGGGTATTAGTGAACGCCAGAATCAGCAGAAATGGCACGGAAGATATCTGCAACACGACCAGCGTGCGCACCTTGCCGATGCGCGCCGCCAGCAACGGACCGCAGAGCTGCGTCGTCCCCGTCACGGCGGCGGAGAACGCCAGAATCAGCGCCGTCGGGCCGGGAGCGAGACCGAACCGCTGGTGAAAGTAGAGCTGGAAGAAGACGACCAGCGCGCCCGCCCCCAGCCCGACGATCGCCTCGGGCAGCAGCAGTCGCACGAACACCGGCATGTCGATCTCGCGCAGACCAGCGGAGATCCCGCGCAGCGAGCTCGCGCGAACTGGCGTCGGCGACGAGCCGGCGGCGTCGCGCGGACCGCTCGTGGGGCGCATGAAGAAGAGTGGCAGCATACCCAGTCCGGCGACGAGCGTCATGGCAATGAATGTCCCGTGAAGCGCCTGCGGACTGTTCGCCGAGACGCCCGCGCGTTGCGCCACGATCTCGGGAATCGCGCCGCCGAGCAGGATGCCGAGCGAGAGCGAGATGGTGGCGATGGCCGAGTTCACTGAGAAGAGATGCACCCGGTCACGCGCGGTGCTGGCCGCCGCCAGAAACGGCTGCCCGAGAATCTGCGTCAGGTCCCGCCCAACGCCGAGCGCGATGGCGAAGAGCATCATCCCCAACGCCGCGCCCGTGGAGAAGGGCAGCAGCGAGGCCAGCGCGATGATCGTCGCCCCCGCCAGCAGGAACGGCCGGTAGCCCACGCGGTCCGCGATATAGCCGACGGGCAGGCCGATCAGCAGAATGACCGCCGCGGGCAGCGCGTTGATGAAGCCGACGAAGTCGTTATGATAGCCCAGACTGTTGAGGTAGAGGTTGAAATCGAGGGTGAAGATGCCGAAGTTGATGCCGTTGAACAGCATGTACAGCAGATACAGGCGCGCGTTCAGGCTGAATGAACGGACAGTCTGCCAGTAGGTGAGATTCGCTCCGGCGACCTCAGGCACGCCCTCCGGCGTGTACGCGCTGCCTCTCGCATCGACGGTCTCTGTGTCCTCGCGCTCGAATCGTGTCACGGCGTCGGTTCTTCCTCGACGGCATGCTAAAGACGAGCGTCAGCATCCTACCGTCTGTCGTGTGGGGTCGATCAAGCCGCGGACTCCTTCCGCGGCTGAGTGGCGGCAGGCAGCAAGACTGCGGCAAATACCAGTATAACGTACCATGTCTTGCCCAGACGACGACACACCCCCTCCGGCAGGGATGAAGCAGTGAGGGGGTGGAGATAGCGATCACGTGCTGGGAGCGCAGGTTCACCCGCCCGCCTTCTGCGTCGCCTGAACGGCAGTGCTGCCCGCCGCCCTGCGCTCCCGGAGGACGATGTTGGTGAAGGGGATGCGGAAGACGGTGAAGACGTCCAGGCTGATGAGCAGGCCCGCCATGAGGCAGAGCGCGCCCAGGAACTCGCCCAGCGCCGCGCCGGAGCTGTACCCGAGCCGCTGCAGACCTGTCAGAATGCTCGGGAAGACCGCGCCGAGGGCCAGCAGCAGCATCGAGACCACACGGTAGCCAGGCGTGCGCTTGCGCCAGAAGGTGTAGGCGCTCCACGCCGCGCCGCCGAAGAGGAAGAGCGCACCCGGAATGTTCATGAGAATTGCCGCGGCCGAGAGGTCCGGCGGCAGCACCGGGAACGCCTTCACGTTCGTGACGACGGCGGTGGAACTGCTGGCCATCTTCGCGGCGACGCTCGCCGGGACACTGTATGTCGCCACACGCACGGCACTATAGAGCGCGATGACTGTCGCGATGGCGGCGAAGATATGTGCGAGACGGCGCGGCCCGAGCAGGTAGAATGATCCCAGACCGAGATACGCCGCCGTCAGGATGCCGCCGAAGAAGTACCAGACCTTGTACTCCGCGACGGTCCACGAGCCTGCCGATCCGGCGAAGGCCGCGCTGGCCGCGATGCCGTAGAAGAGCAGGCCGAGCGTCCACATCAGCTTGTACGGACGAGGCCGCAGCAATTGCTGATCGAAGATGAAGATCGCCGCGAGAAACGCACAGAGCGCGGCGAGCAACTCGAAGATAGCGGTGGCAGACATGAGGCGCTACTCTCCTCGCGGCACCGAGGCCGCACTCAGGCACGCGACAACCGCTGAGACGAGTCCGGGAATGGTGTACGGTGAGGCGATGGCCGCTGGCTCCAGCCTGTGCTCGCGTAGCGTCCGCGCCGTGATCGGCCCGATGGCGACGAGCGCGACGCCGCGCAGCGCATCACTGGCGTTGAGGCCAGCATCGGCGAGGCTCCGCAGCAGCCCGCGCACCGTCGACGAGCTGGTGAACGTGAGGGCGTCCACCCGATCGGCCTCCAGCACGGCGCGCAGGCGCTCTGGCGCGAGCGGCGTCTCGACCGTGCGGTACGCCGCGACCTCGGTGACGAGCGCGCCACCCGCGCGCAAGTCCTCCGCGAGCGTCTTGCGGGCGATGTCCGCGCGCGCGAGCAGCAGCCGCTTGCCCGCGACATCGCCCAGCCCCGCCGCGATGGCCTCGGCGACGTATTCGTCGGGCACGAGGTCGGGGGCCGCTCCCAGCCGTGCCAGCGCCGCCGCCGTCGCCGGACCAATCGCGGCGATGCGGGCGCTGTTCCGGTCCCGCCAGCCGATGCCGAGCGTGCGTAGCCGCTCGTCCACCGCGCGCACGCCGTTGACGCTGGTAAAGACCAGCCAGTCGTAGGCCGAGAGCGTCCGCAGCGCGGCATCCAGCGCGGATGGGTCTTCGACCGGGGCAATCTCGATGGCCGAGAGCGCGGTCACGCGCGCCCCCAGCGCCGTCAGCCGGTCTGCGAGGTCGGCGGCCTGCGCGAGCGGGCGTGTGATGCCGATGTGGCGGCCAGCGAGTGGTCCGGCAGACGCACTCGCCGCCGTGCCAGCGGGGTCGGGTTGAGTCACGATACGCTTGCCTCGGTTCAGTATATCGGCAGAGTGTGTTGCGTCTGTGGCGGGCGGCTAGCGAGCCAGCACGTCGCGCAGAATCTCGCCTGCTCCCTGACGCAGCAACTCTCGCGCCGCTCCGCGACCCAGCGCGACCGGGCGTGACGCAGAGCCACGCCGCTCCACACGCAGCAGCCGCGAGCCGTCAGGGCTGGCAACGAGCGCGATCAG
Source organism: uncultured Ktedonobacterales bacterium (assembly GCA_964427535.1). GTDB lineage: Bacteria > Chloroflexota > Ktedonobacteria > Ktedonobacterales > JADMIN01 > CAYRVF01. Next base: position 61,008 of record CAYRVF010000003.1, on the reverse strand, counting down.
CCGCAGCGTGGTGCCCTCCGCTTCTACGGTGGCGTGCGCGCCGACTGGCACCTGGCAGCCGCCACCCAGCGTGGCGAGCACGGCGCGCTCGGCCAGCACAGCCTTGCGTGTGTCGGGCGCGTCGAGCCGCCGCAGCAGCCTGCGCGCGCGGGTATCGTGCTCGCGCACCTCGATCGCCAGCGCGCCCTGGCCGACCGCCGGCACCATCAGCTCGACCGGGAGATATTCGGTGATGTAGCGGTCCAGCTCCAGCCGCTTGACGCCCGCCGCCGCCAGAATCATCGCGTCCGGCCCATTGGGATCGAGCACCTTGCGAATGCGAGTATCCACGTTGCCGCGGATCTCGACGACGCGCAGATCGGGCCGCAGATGCAGCACCTGCGCGCGGCGGCGGAGACTGCTCGTGGCGACACTCGCGCCGGGTGGCAGATCGGCGAAACGCGCGCCCGACCGCGAGATGAGCACATCGCGCGGGTCTTCACGGTCCGTCACGGCGGCGAGAGTCAGCCCTGGCGTCAGCGTGCTCGGCAGGTCTTTCAGGCTGTGGACGGCGACGTCGATGCGCTGGAGCGTCTCGCCAGCCTCGCGGAGGCGTTCGGCGTCGGCAAGCGCGCGGTCGTTCATGGGCGAGATGGTGGCGTCGAGGTCGCCCGAGAGCAGCGCGCGCTCCAGCTCAGCGATGAACATGCCCTTGTCGCCGAGCTGTGAAAGCGGCACGTTCAGCGTCTGCGTGCGGTCGCCCTGCGTGCGAATGGTCTCCATGACGAACCGTGTGTCGGGCGCGGTCTCGCGCAGGGCGTCGAGCACCCAGTTCGTCTGCCAGAGCGCCAGCGCCGACCCGCGTGTGCCCATCACCAGCGGCCGCTCGCCGTCGTTCTGTCGCGGCTCGGTCCGCTCGGCGCGATCCTGCGATATTCCTCTCACGGCTCTACCCCTCGCATGGACTGTGTCTCAACATCCCATTATAGCAGAGGGATGGCATGTGGGCGGATGAGACGCAGGTCTACTCGCCCGCCACAGAGTGGTGGTCGAGTCCGGGCAGCGGCAGCGGTCGGAGCGGCACTGGCGACGACTGAACGAGCGAGGTGGTCGTCATGCCGTACGCGAGGAAGCGGTCGAGCACGCGATCGAGCTGGTCGATGGCGGGCAGATGCACTTTGAGGATGAAGCAGTCCTCGCCGGTGACCCGGTGACACTCGACGACCTCCGGCAGACTCTGCGCCAGCTCGGCCACCTTGGGGAGCTGGCCAGGATCGGGACGCACGCGCACATAGGCGGTGAGGGGCAGGCCCAGCGCCGCCGGATTGACGTCCAGCCGATAGCCGCGGATGACGCCCGCCTCTTCGAGCCGCCGCACGCGCTCGGCGACCGCCGGAGCCGACATGCCGACACGCCTGCCCAGCTCCGACATGCTCACGCGCGGGTCATGCTGCAACTCGTCCAGCAGGCGCAGATTGATGGCATCGAGCAGCGGATGTGTGGATACTGAAGTGAATACTGACTGTTGCCGATCATATGAAGCCATCTTGCCGGTTCCCCTTTCGGTTTGCCCTGTACCTCCATCTATCCGCATTCTACCTTTAGACATGAGAGAATGCGGATGAGCCTGCGAGAAAGGGGAGCTAGCGGATGGCCAGCGGCGCACGCGCGAGTGATAGTCCTCGCGCACTGGAACTTCCGCCCCAGGCGTACTTTCTCGTGAGCGCCGTCTTCCACTATCTGGGACCGGCGTTTGCGGTGCTATTGTTCGCCCACCTCGCGCCTCCCGGCGTCGCCTGGTTGCGCATCGCCACCGCGGCGTGCATCTTTGCGCTCTGGCGTGGGCCGCGCCGACTACTGCGCGTGTTCACCAGCGGCAGCACGGATGAGCGACGCACGCTGCTCGGGCTGGGCGTCGTGCTCGGCGCGATGAATGTCTGCTTCTATCTGGCGCTCGCGCGTCTGCCGCTGGGCACGGTCGGCGCGATCGAGTTTGCCGGGCCGATCGGGCTGGCGGCGGTCGGCGCGCGCTCCCGACGCAATATGGCGGCGCTGGTGCTGGCGGTAGCGGGCGTGTGGCTACTCACGACCCTCCGCATTGCCGGAGACCCACTCGGCTTCGTGTTCGCGTTCGCCAACTGCGCGCTGTTCGCCCTCTATGTTGTGCTCGGCCACCGCGTCGCGCGGAGCGGCGGGCAGCGCATCGATCGGCTGGCGGTGGCGATGCTGATCGCCCTGGCGACGGTCTCGCTCGTCGGCATCCCGAGCGCTGCCGTCGCGTTCAGCCAGCCCGCGCTGCTGCTGGCAGGGATTGGCGTCGGCGTGTGCTCGTCTGTGATCCCCTATGTGTGCGACCAACTCGCGATGGCGCGGCTACCGCGCGCGACCTTCGCACTGATGCTCTCGTTGCTGCCCGCCTGTGCCACGGTCATCGGTCTGCTGGTATTGCGGCAGGTGCCATCGGGCGCGGACCTCGCCGGCGTGGCGCTGATCGTGGGAGGTGTCGCGCTGCACACTGATCCGCCCGAACCGTCCGAACCGTCGCGCACTCCTCTGGACGAGCCAGTGGGAGCGCCAGAGCCCCCGGCTCCACTGGATGCAGTAGTGGGGTAAACAGGCGGCAGACAGCGCGAATGCCCCTGTCCCAGCACGCCTACGGACGGGGTGAGGGAGGGGGCGAGTCAGGGCGCACTAGCGCACGATGCGCGTGTTGCCGGCGTTGACTTCGGCGATGGTGAGCACTCCCGATGCCGCTTGATAGAAGCGCTCTGGCTGCTGCAAGAACGGCAGGTGCCCAGCGTCCGGCAGCACGACCTCCAGGGAGCCACGCGCCCCGATCGCCGCCGCCGCGCGCGTCGAATCCTCGGCCGAGACGAGCGGGTCGAGGGCACCGCGCACCTCGATAGCGGGCACATCCAGCGAGCGCGCCGCCGTGGCCAGCGTCGGAGAGGGCGAGGCGACCGACTTCCAAAGGGCGGCCTGCGCGGTAAGGCGCGCAGCGGAGCCACGCGCGAGCCGTTCGCGCTTGTAGCGGGCGGTGATCCGGCGCGTCTCGTCTGTAGTCGGCCCGAGCGCCAGGGAGACGAGTGTCGGCCCAAAGCGGCGCAGCATCTTCGGCGAGCCCAGCAGCCGCAGCGCGATGCGATAGGCGTTCGTCGGCACGGAGAAACCGAGTGGAGCGAGCCCGATGAAGCCCAGCACACGCTGCGGCTGCTCGGCCGCGTAGAGCAGCCCTGCCGATGCGCCGATGCCGTTGCCCAGCAGCACAGCTCGCCCGACGCCGAGGCCGTCCATCCAGCCCGCGAGCAGCCGCGCGAGGCCGTTGGCGTCATAGGCGAAGTCAGACGGCGAGGGCGACTCAGTTGTGCCCGCGCCTGGCCAGTCGAGCGCGAAGACACGGCGCTCGGACGCATAGTGTTCGAGCAGAGGACGGTAGTCGCGCCACGAGAATCCAATCTCTGGCAGCACGACGAGCGGAGCGCGCGCAAGCAGTGCCCTGGGGGCGGTGTTCATCGCCGACGCGATCTTCACACCGGAGACGACGACGTTGCGCTCGGCCAGCTCGGGTCTGGCTTCGGGTGGATCGTCTGCGAGCGCGGTATCTGGATCGCGCGAGTCAAGTGTGTTCATAATGTTGGCTCATGTGGATGGAATGTGGCGCTGCGACAGACGCGCCGCCAGTCTCCAGTCTACCAGATGGCGCTACGGCAACCGGGCGGGGGCGACTTCCCAGCTCCTGGTACTAAGACGCGACTCCAACCGCTGAGGTTCCGTGCAGGCGTACTGGGGATGTGAACAGGCTAGGCGCCCAGCCAGGCGATGATGCGATCCAGGTGTTCGCGGGAGTGGGCGTAGCTCTGCGCGGGCAGCGCTTCGCACAGCGGCCGGCCGCGTGACCACCACAGCGGCTGCTCGTAGGCGAACTCGGGCAGGCGCACGGCGGCGTCGGTCAGGCGCGCGGTCGCCAGCCGGTAGGCGTCGATCACGTCGTCAAGCGCGTCGTGCCGGTGCTGCTCGTAGATCGCCTGATTGCGGTACTCATTGTCGAACATCGGGTCCCGGACCATCGCCGCGATTTCGTCCGCTGAAGGCGACTTGCCGCGCGCGGCCGCTTCGAGTTGCTCCGCCGTCCAGTCGTAGCCGACCGCGATATGGATGAGTACGTCCTTGATCGACCAGATGCCCTCCGCTCCCGGCTGTACAAGGCGGTCGTCGCCGGTCTCCGAGAGCAGCGTATCCCAGGCTTCACCGATCGCGTTCAATGCTTCGAGAAACTGTTGTTTGCTGGATAAGTCGCTCATTGTGTCCTCTTCCAAGCGTATATCAGTGTATGTGCCAGATGGTGCAAGGATACTACCACAGGGGGTGTCAAGCGCATCGGCAAACCAGCCCAAGAGTCACGTGTCAGAGTCGTGGCGTGGAAGGCGGTATCTGCATCCCTGCCGTGTACGCGGCCGTGTTGGTCCCTCCTGGCGCGGTCACGGCGGCCGCTACGCCGTGCTCTGCGAGCACGGCGAGGTTGGAGCCTTCCGATTGGGCCGCCGTCGCGCTGGTTCCTCGTCCTCAAGGGAATGGGGGGAGGTGCTTGCCTGGCCGGAGCTATGCCGAGCGGATGCCGCTGAGCGGCTCGAATGTGACTTCCAGCGCGCCGTTGACCAGCTTGGCGACGGTCGCCTCCATGGGCACCAGCACCGTCGGCAACGAGATATCGCGCTTGAAGTTGCCGACCTCGACGATCAGCTCATCGCCCTTCTTCACCATGATCACCTTCGCCAGCTCCACATGCGGCATTGGCAGCCGCAGCACGTAGTTGTCGCCGCGCTTGGTCAGCTCCTGTGGATTGCCCTGGTAGAACACCTCTGTCGGATCGTTGTCGCCCCAGATCTCGCGGCCAAGATCGGCGAGCGCGTCGGCGCCCAGCACCTCACGCGAATGATAGGGCGCGTCCCACACGGGCAGCGGTGTGAAGGTGGTGTGAATCTGGTCGTAGTACGTCCGCTGCTGGGCGGCCATATCGCGGAGCAATTGGTCCTGGTAGCCGCCTTCGGGCGCCTGTGGCAGCACGCGATTACAGACGACGCCGTCAATCGGGTAGCCGAAGAGGGCGAGATATGTCTCGGCCCGCAGCGCCTCTTTGATGACCATCTTCTCAGGGTTGACGACCAGACGGTACGAGCTGATGTCGGCGTTGGTCAGCACTTCACGTAGCGCGCCGACCTGCTGGTTCAGCTTCTCGAGCGATTCCAGCACGTTGAGGCCAGGCAGCAGCGTCTTGACGAGCGGCTTCGCGGCGTTAATCGCCATGCCCTTCCAGCCCTTGGCACGCTCCGCGTAGAACAGGAATGTCTCGGGCATACTCAGCAGGCGCACGGTCTCGCCGGTGGGGGCGGCGTCGATCACCACGACGTCGAAGTCGTCGCGCCGGGCCTGGCGGTAGATGTTGAGCAGGGCGACGATCTCGTCCATGCCGGGAATCAACGCCATCTCTTCGGCGGCCACGTCGCTCATGCCCTGGCGGCGGAGCGCGTTCGAGACGTAGTCCTGCACACGCCCCCACTGCGCGCGCATCTCGTCGAGGACGTTGACTTCCTGCGCCCACAGCCGCTCACCCACCTGAGTCGGCTCTGCCGTGAGCGGGCAGTCCAATGCGTCGGCCAGACTATGCGCGAGGTCCGTACTGACGACGAGCGTGCGCTTGCCGAGCTGCGCGGCTCGCGCTCCGGTGGCCGCGGCGAGCGTCGTCTTGCCCACGCCGCCTTTGCCCAAATAGAGAATCAGACGCATCCAGATCACCCTCTCAGCACTGTATCCAATCGGCGCTGGGACATCATCCCGGCGCACTGTATGCTCACTGTTCGCAAGCGCACACAAAGGCGCACCTGCCGACACGTCCAGAGCATCGGCGATGCGCGTTCGTCGGCGAATCCGAGTTCACATGCGCTTTACTCAGTGTACGCCGCTGGGTCCGCAGAGTTGTAGACGTGTTGTGCGAGGCTACTCCAGTAAGGAGGGGCTAAGCAGCGCGGTGGACCTCGGCATCGCGCTGCAGCTCACGAATATTCTGCGCGACATCGGCGAAGACGTCGCGCAGGGGCGCATCTACTTGCCCGCCGAGGAAATGGCCGCCTTGGCTACTCGCTGGAGGAGCTGCGCGCCGGGCAGATCACACCGGCCTTTGCTGCAGCTGGGTGCTTACACGCGAAAGAGCAGCACCTTCAAGTAGCGGTCTTCGAGGAAGCCGGGCAGCGTCGGGTGGTCGATGCTCGGGCCGAAGATTTCGAGAAGCTGGCCAGCGCGGTGTTGGCGGGCGAGCGCCTGCCGCACCGCTCCCTCGAACTCGGCATAGTTGATACCGCCCGAGCACGAGCACGTCAGCAGCAGTCCTCCCGGCGCGACGGTCTGGACGGCGAGCTCGTTGAGGGCCTCGTAGCCCTTGATCGCGCGCTCTTTTAGATGCTGGCTGGTGCTCTTGGCGTAGGCCGGCGGATCGACGACGACGATGTCGAACCGCCGCTCCTCGCCGATGAGCTCGGCCAGGTAATGCGAGACATCGCGCTCGACGAAGCTATGCGCGTCGGGGTCGTGCCCATTGAGTGCGTAGTTCTGGCGGGCAAGCTCCAGCGCGGGACCCGACGAGTCGACGTTGACGGTCGCGATCTCCGGGTTGCCCGAGAGTGCCGCGAGGGCGAAGCCGCCAGTGTAGGAAAAGCAGTTGAGGAGGGAGCGCCCATGCGGAGCGAGCGTGGCGATGCGGGCGCGTTTGTCGCGCTGGTCGAGAAAGAAACCGGTCTTCTGCCCGCTGCGTGGGTTCACGAGATAGCGCACGGGCCCCTCGCGCATCTCCAGCAGATCGGGCACAGTGCCGCGCACCACCGTCGCCTTGCCGACCTCCAGCCCCTCGCGCTCGCGTGCCCGCACGTCATCGCGCACGAGAATCCCCTCGGGATGTACGGCCTGTTCCAGCGCCCGCATCAGCAGATCGCGCTGGCGTTCGACGCCCGCCGTAGAAATCTGCGCGACGAGCCAGCGGTCGTAGCGGTCCACAATGACGCCCGGCAGCCCGTCAGCCTCGGAGTTGACGAGCCGGTAGCCGGTGACATCGGGCGGCAGCAGCGCGCGCAGCGCCAGCGCGCGCAGCGCCAGCGCGCGCTCGATCCGCGTGGCGTAGAAGGTCGCGTCGATAGCCTCGTCGCGGTTGCGGGTAAGCTGTCTGAAGGCCAGGCTCTGCGCGGCGTTGAAATGCCCGCGGCCGATCCAGGTGCCATCCGCGGCCAGCACGTCGACCACGGCGCCCGGCGCGAGATCGCGCGGCAGCTTGCGAAAGGCCCCCGAGAAGAGCCAGGGGTGACCCATCAGCAGCGGATACTCGCGTCCGGTATTGAGACGCAGCAGCGGATAATTGGCGGCCATGAGAGCGGCTCCTGGATTCCATCGCGGTGCGGAGGGCAACAGCCTATTCTACGCATCAGCGCGCGGCTCCCGCTAGATTGGAGAACATCCGAGCAACGCCCTCTTGTTTCTGGGAGCGTAACCAGGTATGCTTGGTCTCACCCAGCACAGAGACGCTGACGTGAGCGACGCGCGACGTGGAACCTCCAGCGGATGACGATGCGCTGCCCTGAGCTCGGCAAGCCGTTTCACGTTGTCCGGTCAGCGTCCGGAAACTGTGTGACGGCTGTGCCATGTTGGCGTCGGGTGTGCTAGACTGCATGAGGACATGGCGGGCGGACGAACGCGGCCACAACGACCCCGTGCGTGTGTGCGAAACGAGCGTAGAGGGCAGGTGGCGGTATGGTGGACGTGCTGATCGTCGACGACGATGCTGGAATCCGCGATACTGTTCGGTGGGCGCTCGAAGATGCCGGCTACTCCATCCAGGAGGCGAGTGACGGCTACATCGCGCTAGACATTCTGCGCCACAGCGACCGACGTCTGATTGTCCTGGTTGATCAGCACATGCCGCGTATGGATGGGCTGACGCTCCTCAACACCATCGCGAGCGAGGGGATACCGGCCAGCCAGCACGTCTTTGTGCTGCTCTCCGCGAGTCGCCAGCCGGTGACACATCCGCTGCTCCACAGCGATGGGGCGAGCGCGAACATCGTGCTGAAGCCGTTCGACATCGACGACCTGGTCGACATGATCGAGCGCTCGGCCCGCGCTCTGGGAAAGTAGCGGCCCAGGCCTGGCTGCGGCCCCAGCACGCTATATCTGCGACGGCAGCACGTGCAGTGTACCGCCCGCCTCGTGCACGGCCTCGATGATGCGCGCGGCGCGATCGGGATAGTACTTCCACAAACAGTCGATGCAGATGCCATCGGTGTAGCCGTGTCCCATGTCCGCGCCCTCGACCCGTCCGCACCAGCTGCACCGCCATGCCGTCGGCTCTAGCTCGCGCTGCCGCGACGCCTGCTCTGACGGCTGCTTCATCATGACCACCCCCATCCTGCTTCCTATACGCTGGCATGTGCGCGTCGCGGATACTCATGCTCTCCTCCAGCCGGGTGCGCAGACACTGTTCACCTGGCGGATGAGGAGCAGACATGCCTCTTCTGGTGGTCCTCTAATGCACGCCGCATGCCGCGACACGGCTGCTTCGGTTATGTCTGGTAGAAACTAGCCCTGTGAAGAGGACAGAGGGTGAGGTGTCGCCTATACGACGCCGGTGCCGCCGGCGAGACTTTGCAGCACGAGCACCTGCGCGACTCCCGCCGCCTCGCCCCAGTGCGCGGTCGCTCGCCGCACCTCTGGCTCGGGCGGCAGCAGCGTGCCGAGGTAGGTCTGCCCGACCGCCTTGCGGACCGCCAGATCGCCCGCGACCACCCGCGGCCGACCCAGCACGCGCGCCAGAATCCATTCCGCGCTCCACAGGCCGATGCCGCGTAGAGCGGTCAGCCGCGCGATGACCTCGTCGTCGGACAACTCCGCCAGCGTCCCCGTCGAGAGCGTGCCGTCCGCGCAGGCCTGCGCCGTGGAGATGATGTATTCCGCCTTGCGCGTGGTGAATTGCAGCGCGCGAATCTCGGCGACGTCCGCGCCGGCGATGCGTTCGACGTCGAGGCTCCAGACGGAATGCCCGGCGACGGTGTGCTCGGAGCCGAAGCTCTCGGCGAGGCGTTTGCGCGTGGTCGCGGCCCACCGCAGGTTGACCTGCTGGGCGCTGATGCAGCGGACGAGCGCAGCGAAGAGGTCGAACTGCCGCACCTGCCGCAGACCGGGATACTGGGCGTCGAGCGCGGCGAGAACCGGATCACTCGCGAGCATGACGCCATAGTCCGCTGGTGCGGGAATGAAGCTGGCCAGCGCCGCCGCTTCGATTGCCTGGCGATGGCGGGCGTCCGCCACCCAGACGCGCAGCGCGGGCGCCTCGCGCGTGCCCTCCACGGTGCTGAGGTACGGAACGACCTCGCCGTCGATGTGGAGCGTGCGCAGCAGGCGCTCGCCGTCCCATCGGTCGAGCAGATCGTCGCCGTTGCGCCGGAAGAGCTCAACAGACGCCGGAATATCGAGCGGACCGGGAAGCGCGACCAGAAATGGCTCTGGCGTCTGTATGAGCGTGTCGGCGGTCTGCGGCAGCGAGTCGGAGAGATTTCTCACGCGTTAGAGTCCTCAAGCGAAAGAGCGAATGCGTCGGCGAGCGCGGCGCGGCCCACCTCCGTAACGAGCACGGCGCGGCTGCCGGGCTGGCGCACGACCCAGCCGCGTTCCACCGCGACCGACCAGAGCGCGGCGCCGAGCGCTCCGCCCAGATGCGGGCGGCGTTCCGTCCAGTCGAGGCAGGCGGTGGCGAGCTTGCGTTTCTCGCGCCGGGCTGCCGCGACGTCGATGCCTAGCGCGCCGAAGACCTCCGGCGCCGCGTGACCGAGCGTGACCGGCCGTGTGCTGCCAGCTCTGCCGTTCACCGCTGCCACACTCTCAGAGTCGGCCACTAGCGCGCCTCGCGCGACGAGCGCGTCGAAGAGAGCGACGCCCACGCGTCCGGCCAGATGATCGTAGCACGTGCGCGCCGCGACGATGGCAGGCGACTTCGTAGGTGCATGCGCAGGACGCTGGCGCGCTCCGGCGACCACGCCAAGCGACTCGACAAGCTGGCCGACCGAGGCGTCGCGTAGCTCGTAGACCTGCTGGCGTCCCTGCCGGGCGCTCCGCACGAGGCTGCCCTTCCGCAATATCGCCAGATGATTCGAGACGTTTGACTGCGACGCGCCGGTGGACGTCAGCAGCTCGGAGACTGTCGCCGGACCGTCCATCAGGTGCTGCAGGATGGCCATGCGGAGCGGGTCCGCCAGCGCGGTTGTCACCTCAAGCAGCGCGGCATCAGCACTCATCATGGTCTCCTGATGTATGGCATGTATCATGGAATGTTGATATGTTACATGCTCGGGCGGGGCACGTCAAGGACCTCTCCCCCAACCCCCTCCACGTGGAGGGGAGGGGCACTATGGCAGGCGGGTCTACCGAGGGGCCACGTTCCCGGCGTTGTGTGGTTTTGATGTCGACGGCGATTGCCAGGTGGACGCTCGTATCGTCGCGGCACGACTTGCCTTGCCCGCCCATCGCTGGCGCGTCGGAACTGTGCCATACTGGGACGGGGATGCGTCGCGCGGTCAGAGCGCCGCACGATTCGCTTTACGGGCCTCGCGCTTCGCTATGGAGGAGCACCGCATGCTCGACAGCACCAATCCGAAGGCCGCCCATTTCGATCGCCGCCTGCATGAGAACATCATCATCTGGCTCGCGGAGGTTCGCCCAGATGGGCGGCCGCATATGTCCGCCGTCTGGTTTCTCTGGGATGGCCAGCACATCACGATCTTCAGTCAGCCCAGCAGTCAGAAGGTGAAGAACATCCCGCACAATCCGCGCGTGATGCTGGCGCTCGACAACACCTTTGACGGCGGCGACGTCGACATGCTCGAAGGCGAGGCGACGCTGTTTGACCAATCGGAGGCCACAGTAGAGACGCTGCATGGCTACGCGGAGAAATATGCCGACGAACTGCGCGAGATGGGCTCGACGCCAGCCGACATGGCGAAGAGCTATTCCATCGGCATACGCATCCGCCCCACCAAGTTCTACCTGAACCTCGTCGCCGAAGAGTGAGGCAAGGGTCTGAAGGGCCGCTTGCCTCCTCTAGTGGTCAACGCCGGCGATCTCAATGGCGCCCGGAATCGTCTCCGAGCGCGTGGCGTAGACGCGCAGGGCTTCGCCGGCGAGGTAGAGCGAGCCAGCCACGCAGAGCAGGTCGCTGGGTGACGTGAGCCGTTCGGCGGCCTCGATGGCCTCGACGCTCTCGGGGACGATCTCAATCGGCAGGTGGGGCGCACGGAGCGCCACGGCCTCGGCCAGGATATCCGCTGGGAGCGCGCGGGGCGAGTGGGCCTCCGTAGTGATGAGGGCGTCTACTCCGCCACGGGCGATCTCGTCCGCCATACGTGGCAGGTCTTTATCGGAGAGCAGCCCTGCCACCAGCACCAGACGCTCGAAGCGGAAGTGCCGCCGCAGCGCGCGAAACAGCGCGGCGAACGAATCGGCGTTGTGCGCGCCGTCGACGATGCGCCACGGGTCGCGCCCGACGACCTGCAGGCGTGCCTGCCAGCGGGCGTTGCGCAGCCCACGGCGCAGGGCGGCCTCGTCAATCGCGATGCCGTGCTTGGTCAGGATATCGGCGAGGGCAACGGCAGCCGTCGCGTTCTCCAACTGGTGCTCGCCGAGCAGCGTCAGCTCCAGCCGCTCGTAGACGCGCGTGGGCGTGCGCACGCTGAACGTCTGTAGCGCGCTCGTCGCCTCACCTGGGGTGTACGTGTACTGGCAGTCGGGTGAACCGTTCGGGCCAACACGGATGAGTGGCACCCCGCGCTCCTCCGCGATGCGGGCGATGGTGGCGAGCGCTTCGGGCGCGCGGGCGGAGGTCACGGCGGGGACGCCGGACTTGAGGATGCCAGCCTTCTCGGTCGCGATGGCCGTTAGCGTGTCGCCGAGCACCTCCATGTGGTCGTAGCTAATGGAGGTAATGCAGGTCGCCATCGGCTCAACCACGTTCGTCGCGTCGAGCCGCCCGCCCAGGCCCACCTCGACGACGGCGTGTCGCACCCGCGCCTCGCGGAACGCGAGAAACGCCAGCGCCGTCGCCACCTCCCACGTGATCAGCGAGCCAAGCGACGCTGGAATCTGCGCGACCGCACGTTGGAGCTCGGGAACGAGCCGCGCGACCTCCGCCTCCGAGATCACCGCGCCGTCAAGGCGGATGCGCTCGCGGAAGGTATGCAGGTCCGGCGAGGTGTAGAGTCCGGTGGAGACGCCGGCCTCGCGCAGGATGCTGGCGAGCAGGGCCGAGGTCGAGCCCTTCCCCTTGGTGCCCGCGATGTGGGTGATGCTGTAGGCGCGCTGTGGGTTGCCGAGCGCGGCCAGCAGCGCCCGCTCGCGGGCGAGGTTGTCCTCGCGGTCGCGCACGAACTGGCCGGTACGCTCGGTGTTGCTGAAGCCGTAGATCCAGTTCAGCGCCTGGTGGTAGCTAGTGTCCTCCGCCGCCATCGGCTACTCCTCCCGCCAGCCCCGGACGACGGCGTCGGCCATGCGCGCCACACGCGCCATCTGCCGCACGTCATGCACACGCACGATATCGGCGCCCTGCGCGATGCTGAGGGTGACCGTGGCAGCCGTGCCCTCCACCCGATCATTCACCGGCGTGCCAAGCACCAGCCCGATGTGCGACTTGCGCGAGGTCGCCGAGAGCAGCGGCCTGCCCAGCGCGCGCAACTCCCCGAGCCGCGCCAGCACACGCAGATTCTCGGCGCCAGCCAGCCCGAAGCCGAAGCCTGGGTCGAGAATCGTGCGGTCCCAGTCGATGCCGGCGTCGAGCGCCGTCTGCAGGCAGCGCGCGAGCTGGCGCGCGACATCACCGAGAGGATCGTGCCGCGTCTGACTGCGCAGGTTACTCATGAGGATGACCGGCACTCCGCGCGCAGCGACCAGCGGCCCCATCTCCGGATCGGCCTGAAGGCCCCAGATGTCGTTGACGAGATGCGCGCCCGCATCGAGCGCGGCGGCGGCCACACTCGCCTTGTAGGTGTCGATAGAGAGGATGACGTGCGGCGGCACGGCGGCTGCGAGCGCTTCGACGACGGGCAGCACCCGCGCCATCTCCTCGGCGGCGGGCAGCGGCGGCTCGCTGACGGTGCTCGGGCGGGTCGATTCGCCACCGATATCGAGTAGGTCCGCGCCCTCCTCGACCATCCGCAGCCCCTTCTCGACGGCGTCGCGGGTGATCTCGGCCTGTGTGCGTCCCTCGTAGGCCAGCCCGTCGCGCGAGAACGAATCGGGCGTGATGTTCAGGATGCCCATGATGTACGTGCGGCTGCCCCACGCGAGGGTATGGCGCCCCCACGTCGTCGGCGCGGGCGTCAGCGGCTGGTGTGGGGAAGAATCGATCATGGTACTCCTCCGGAGGAGACGACAGACAGCAACGGTTCCCGCTGGCAGGACTCAGTTCATCTCCACTGAGCCTGGGAGTGGGAACCGTACATCAGAGGCCTCACAGACAGTATGGACGGAGGTGATCGAGCAGGTCAAGGGCGCAACCCCTGGCTGCATCGACGCCCCGTCAAAGAGGTTGGGGCAAACTCATCTCCGCTCTGGCAGCGTGAGAATGTGCTCGGGATTGCGCTCCGTCAGGCTCTCACCGCCCGCGTCGGTGATGAGCAGCGAGTCCTCCAGGCGCACGCCGCCCCAGCCGGGCAGATAGATGCCCGGCTCGTTGGTAACGACGTTGCCCGTCTCGATGCGCTCGATGGCCCTCAGCTCCGCGTCGGCCTCGGGCGTCTGCACGCGCAGCCAGCCGAACATCGGCAGCTCATGGACGGCCAAGCCCAGGCCATGCCCCAGCGCATGAATAAAATAGTCGCCGTAACCCGCGTCGGCGATGGTCCGCCGGGCCGCCGCGTCGACATCGCGCCCGCGTCGCTCGCCCGCCCCCAGCGCACGCATCGCGGCATCCTGCGCGGCACGCACCACGCCGTAGATTTCCACCAGCTTCTCGCTTGGCTCGCCGATGCAGACGGTGCGGGTCAGGTCCGAGCAGTAACCATCCACCCGGCAGCCGAAGTCGATGAGCAGCGGCTCACCCGCGCGGAGCTCGCGGTCGCGCGGCATCGCGTGCGGCGTCTCACCGCCGGGACCACACGCGACGATCGTCGCGAAGCTCGGCCCCTCAGCGCCGAGATCGACTATCAGGCGCTCGAGCAGCGCCGCGACCTGCCGCTCTGTCATCCCCAGGTGAATCTCGTCCATCAGCCGGGCGAACGCCGCGTTCGCGATATCAGCTGCCCGGCGCATCGTCGCGATCTCCGGCGCGTCTTTGCGGGCGCGCACCATCTCGACGATATTCTCGGTGGGCACCAGCGCGACACCGCTGCCATCGAGCGCGGCCGCGACCCGGGCGTAGCGATAGTACGAGAGCCACTCCTCCTCGAAGCCGAGCCGACGCACGCCCTCCGCGCGCGCCCGCTCTGCCACTCGCTGCTGCAGCGGGACGGTATCCGTGCGCACCACATCCGCGCCACTCGCCGCGACCTCGCCTTCCAGGCCGCTGAGCGCCCCGCTGGAGGATATGAGCGCCAGGCTCCGTTCCGTCACGAGCGCCCAGCCAGACGTCTCAGAGATATCGCCGTCGTGCGCCGGGAAGCCGGTCAGATAGCGGCGGTTGTACTCATTCGAGACGAGCAGCCCGTCGATTCCCGCCTCGCGCATCCGCGCGCGTGTTCGCTCAAGTCGCTGTCCGTAGTCTGCCGGAGTCATGCGCGCCTCGCAATCTGCTCCCGCCGGGCATCCATAACCCCGGCTCGTCGTGCTGTGCAGTATGACACTGGGCGCGTTTGCCTCGCCAGCGAGATGTCCCGCGCAGCCCTCCCGCCGTCGTGACGAACCTCATGCCGCCGTGCCCGTGCGCCCACGAAGACATGATGAGACGCATGACCTGCGCGCGTAGTCGTCAGTGTAGACACCCGGGTTCACTCGCGCGGGGACACGGCGGCCCCGCGAACGTCCGGACGGACAAGAGGAGGCGTACACGCCGATGCCATCGCAACAAACCGCCGTCACGACTGGCGCGGCCGTACTGGTGCTGCTCTGGCTGCTGGTACGCCAGCTTCGTACGCGCGCCGTGAAGGTCTGGACGCTCTGGCTCGTCCCGCTACTGCTCGCCTTCGTGAGCTATCAAAGCATCCGGCTGGGGGCCAGCGCGGAGGGCTGGGTGCTCGCCGCCTACGTTGCCGCCGCGCTGGCGGGTCTGACACTCGGCCTCGCGCGAGGCAGAGCCTTGCCGGTAGTCGCGGACCGCCAGGCGGGCACGCTACTCGTGCCGGAGCCATCTGGCACGCTCGTTCTGTGGATGCTCGCGCTGGGCCTGCGCCTGCTCGCCCAGTTGGCCGCGCGGGGCGTCAGTCCGACGGCAGCGCAAACGCTGACGGCAGCCTTCCTCGCCTTCTCCGTCGGCGTCGTCGCGGGCGCTCGCGCCGCGCTGCTCTGGCGATTCGCCTCCACGCACAACTGACGTTAGCCGCACCCATTCGGGGCGAGGCGGCACGCCTCCCGTCGGTCGAAAGTGGCGAATGGGACACGCTTCGGAGTACCATAAGAAGGGATACATTCGCTTCAAACACCCCTTTCTATACAGGCCAGAATCCAAATGAGGTTGGCATGCCCGTGGAGCTGAAACGCTCAGATAGCCCCTCCGTACAGGACGAGCAGCGGAGGGACGGAGAGCCTGAAGGTGCGCCCAACGCCGCGCCAGTTGCATCCGCGCCGGAGGTGACGGAGACGCCGTCGAGCTCGCAGAATCCACTGCGGCAGGGCGTCTCGTGGCTGCTCTCGCTGCCGCTCTTCTATAAAGTGCTTATCGCCAATTCGGCCATCGTGCTGCTGGGCGCGCTCGGCGGCACGTTCATCACGTTGCGCGTCGCGGCGGCGAGTCGCGGACAGGCGCTTGACGTGCCGTTGGCAGCCATGTTCGCGCTCTGCGGCCTGCTGCTGACGGTCTCGCTGAACGCACTGATACTGCGTGCCGCATTCACGCCGCTCGATCAGCTGCAGGAAGCCGTGCTGCAGGTGCGCGAGGGCGATCTGTCCGTGAGGGCGACGCGCTCGCCGCTCGCGGACGTCGAGATCGCGCGCATCGCCGACACGCTGAACTCGATGCTCGACGACGTGCAACACTATGAGCAGCAGGTGCAGGCGCTCTCTGGCGGGCTGATTCGCGCGCAGGAGGAAGAGCGCCAGCGCATCGCGCGCGAGCTGCACGACGACACCGGACAGGTGCTCACGCTCTTGCTCATCCGCCTCAAGCTGCTGGAGGCGCAGCCAGGCTCCGAAGCGCTCACGCCGCAAATCGAGGAGCTGCGCGGGCTGGTCTCCAGCGCCATCGATCAGGTGCGACGGCTCGCGCTGAACTTGCGGCCACCGACGCTGGATCAGCTCGGTCTGTGGGCCGCGCTACGGTCGCTGGTGGCCACCTTCACAGAGAGCACGCATGTGGACGTGAAGCTCGATCTGCCTCGCGAGCAGGCGCACTTCTCGCCTGAGCGCACGATCGCCATCTACCGTGTCGTGCAGGAGGCGCTGACCAACATCGCCAAGCACTCGAACGCCAAGCACGTGACTGTCGAGGCCCAGACCGATGATCGGGAGCTGCGCGTGACGATTCGCGACGACGGCAAAGGATTCACGTCCTCGACGGTGCTCAATCCCGCGCGGCGCGATGCCACGTCCGGTGCGGGGATCGGCCTGTTCGGCATGGAGGAGCGTGCCCGCCTCGCCGGCGGCACTCTTCGCGTGCAGTCCGCACCGGGCCGTGGCTCGGTTGTGGAGCTTCGAGTGCCAGTGGAGACACCCGCGACGGGGAGGCAACAGTGACGGACACGACGCCACGCTCCGACGCGGCCCGGCTCACCGCGTCGCCGCACAATCCTATCCGACTCGTCATCGCGGACGACCACCCCATCTTCCGCTCGGGCCTGCGCGCGCTCATCGAGGAGCAGCCTGACATGCGCGTCGTCGGCGAGGCGGGCAACGGTGCCGAGGCGATCGCGAAAGTGCGCGAGCTGCACCCCGACGTCGTGCTGATGGACCTCAGCATGCCAGGCGTGGACGGCCTCCAGGCGCTCAAGCGCTTGCAGGCGGAGGGCCTGCAGAGCAAGGTGCTGGTGCTGACGATGCACGCCGAGAACGAGTATCTCTTTCAGGTGCTCGAATCGGGCGGTTACGGCTACGTCCTCAAGCAGGGCGTCGATACCGACCTCTTCGAGGCGATCCGCACGGTGGCCGAGGGCGAGGTCTTCCTCTATCCAGCGGCGGCGACGCTGCTGCTCTCGCGCTACCGCGACCAGCGCCGCAGCCTGCACGAGAACCAGGGCGACGCGCAAGACGGCTCGGACGGTCTGAGCGAGCGCGAGCGCGAGGTGCTGGTGCTGACGGCGGAAGGCTATAGCAGCCAGGAGATCGGCGACCAACTGGCCCTCAGCGCGAAGACCGTCGAGACGTATCGCACGCGCGTGATGCGCAAGCTCAACCTGCACCATCGCTCCGAGCTCGTGCGCTACGCCCTGCGCGCGGGCCTGCTGCAATCCGACGGTGAGCCGGTGTGACCTAACCCCCTACCCCCTTCCCTTAGAGGGAAGGGGTCGTGATCGTGCCATTGGTGGCCTTCGGGGCGCGAGAGTCACGAAATGATCTGAACCGCAAATCGCTGGCGCTCACAGTAACCCTGGCCAGTCGCCCGTACGCTCATACAGCGACCCCTCCCCTCTCAGGGGAGGGGAGAGGATAGGGGGAGAGGTTTTGCCCGGCGTTAGCTCGCCGGATTCTTCGTGTGCGGGCGCTTGCCGAGGTCGTGCCAGCTCTTCTCTTCCACGTCGAGCCCGTAGTGCTGCGCCGCGGCCTTGATGTTCTCGAAGGCCTGGTCGCGGTCGGCGTCGCTGACACCCTGCACCTGATCGAAGCGGGCGAGTGCTGTGCGCACGTGTGACGCGTCGGTCAGCGGCTCCTTGCGCTGCTTGGGAAATGCGAAGACGCTCTCGGGCAGGTCATTGCGTTCTTTCGTGTCGAGGGTGCCGTGCTCGGTATGCGGCTTCCATGTCACCTGATGGGCCATAGAGTCTCCTTTCCTTCCTGGCGAGACGTCTCCCCTGATGTGACGTCTCGCCTGCCCCAGATACCTCGCAGCCGGCATGCCACGGTGCCATAGCCGACTTGTTCGCGGGTCAGATCACACTGCTATGACCGCCATCCGTAAGCCACAAACGGGGGGATCGCTGCCCATTCCCTCTAGGAGAAGGGGGGGTAGGGGTGAGGTCGGTTACCCCTTGCGCCGGCCCCAGCCGTGGCAGTGGCAAGCGCGGGCAGTACCTCACCTGCGTATACGTCGAGCGTCGCCTCCTCATCGCCGCTCATAAGATAGATATTGAACTGGTCGACGCCCAGGTCGTGCAGCTCGCGCAGGCGGCGCCGGTGCTCCTCGATGGGTCCGACGATACAGAAGCTATCCACGATCTCGTTCGAGACAAAGCGCGCGTTGTCGCTGCCAACTTCGGCGTGGTGATGGTAGTCATAGCCGGTCCGGTTGCGCACATACACCGTCAACTCCGGCGGCAGTTCGGCCTCATCGTAGCGCCCGAGCAGGTCCATCACGTGATTCGAGACCAGCGCGGGGAACCAGCGGACACGTTCGCGCGCGCTGTCGAGATCGTCCGAGACCCAGACGGGCGCCGCCGCCATCACGCTAATGCTCGCCGGGTCGCGACCGGCGGCCAGCGCACCCTCGCGCACGAACCCGAGGCACCACCTGATGATGTGAGGGGCCGCCAGTTGCAGGATCACCCCATCGGCAATGCGTCCCGCCAGGCGCAGCACCTTCGGGCCATAGCCGGCAATCCACACCGGTAGCTCACCTTGCGCCCAGGGCATCCTGATCTGCTCCCCATCGTACTCAACCGACTCGCCTGCCGCCAGCCGCCGGATGCACTGGACCGCCGTCTCCAGTCCGGCGAGCGTCGTCGGACTCTTGCCGAGCACGCGCCGGGAGCTATCACCTCGCCCGATTCCAAGCGCCATACGCCCGCCGGAGAGGCGGTTGAGCGTGGCGTGGAGGCTGGCGGTCACGGTGGGGTCGCGGACCGCCGGATTCGTGACACAGGTGCCCAGCCGCATCTGCGAGGTGTTGAGCGCCATCATGGTCAGGAGCGGGTACGGCTCTGGCCACAACACGTGCGAATCGAACAGCCAGGCATAGCTGAATCCGGCCGCCTCAGCCTGCTGTGTCAGGACTACTATGCGCTCGGGCGCCATGTCTGGCTTGAGCGTGATTCCAAAGCTCAGCATGGTCTTCTCCCCGCACTCGTGGACGACACACCTCGCAGACCAGCGCCGGGGCTGTACAGGCTATTATGGACCGGGAGTCCTGACCTCACCCTGCACACTGATGGAGTACCTTCACTATGCTTAGGTGTAGTGTTGTACCTGACGTGACGTATCCTGCCCCGGCCGCATCGCAGTTTGCTTGCTACGACGCCATAGCCGTTTTGTTCGCGCGTTGACACCTGTCGTCCGCCGTACCTACAATGGAATTGCCACCACATGCGCCATCTGTTGGCGTGACCGACGACACGA
Source organism: uncultured Ktedonobacterales bacterium (assembly GCA_964427535.1). Lineage (GTDB taxonomy): Bacteria > Chloroflexota > Ktedonobacteria > Ktedonobacterales > JADMIN01 > CAYRVF01. The sequence goes on along the minus strand of CAYRVF010000003.1, from coordinate 41,373 downwards.
CTGGCACGGACTCGCATCGAGGAGATGCACCTGCCGCGACCCAGGCCTCCGCGTCTCGCCTGGTCGGTGCATGCAATGCCTGAGGGAGAGGGGCATAGGGGTCCGCATGGAAAATCCGGTGTCGGAACGGCAAGAGTTCCAGGCGGAGGAGTCGCGCGAACAGGAAGCCGCGCGCACCATGCCCTTCCGCCATGCGCTCGCCCATTGGGTCTCGATCATCGTCCATCCGATCGCATTTCCACTGTTCACGCTTGGCGTCATCACCTACGCCGATGGGATCGGGGCATCGCAGCAGATACGCCTTCTTGCCGCGGGTCGCCTCGTGCTCGTCTCACTCGCGCTCACCTCGCTGCCCATCACGCTGCTCGTGAGCTACCAGGTGCTGCGCGGCCGGTGGACCGATCTCGACGTGAGTGTGCGCCGCCAGCGGTACGCGCTCTACCCCTTCGGTATCGCGTGCATGCTGCTGCTCGCCTTCGTCTTCGCCAGGCTGAACGCGCCACGCATCGCCATCGGCGCCGCCATCGCGATCGTGCTTGCCAATGCCGCCGATGGTCTGATCAACTTCATGTACAAAGTGAGCGCACATGCCACCGGCGCCGCCGTCTGCGCGTCGCTGCTGTGGGTCGCCGTGCCCCCATCGCGGATTCCGGCAGCTATCGCGGCACTCGCGGTAGGATGGTCGCGTGTGGTGCTCGGCCGGCACACACGCGGGCAGGTTGCCCTCGGCTGGGCCGTGGGCGTCGCCGCTTCGGCCGTCGCGCTGGCGCTCGGGTCGCCAGGGGGCGTATAAGGCCCATCATATCCGCTACGGCGCGGTGGACAGCGTGCCGAAAAGTGCCCTTCGCGGCAGAGAACGCGTATGAACCGGACGGACCGCCTCCTCGCGATCGTGCTCGAGCTACAGGCCAAACGCTGGCAGCGCGCCGAAGACCTTGCGGCGACCTTCGAGACGAGCAAACGCACCATCTACCGCGACATCCAGGCGCTCGGCGAGGCAGGCGTGCCGGTCGTCTCCATCCCCGGCCGTGGTCTTTCGCTGGTCGAGGGCTACTTTCTACCGCCGATCTCGTTCACCGGCGATGAGGCGGCGATGCTGCTGCTCGGCGCCGAACTCGTGGGGCTCAGCTTCGACGAGCACCTGCGGGATGCCGCCGAATCAGGCAGCCGCAAGATCAGCGGTGTGCTGCCTGACGCCCAGCGTGCCGCCGTCGAGGCCGTACGCGAGAGCATCCACTTCGTCCGGGGCGGTCCGCGTACCGGGGAGACCGAGAAGCTGCGTGTGCTACGCCGGGCCATCTTCGACCGACGCACCGTCCGGTTCGCCTACTTCACACGCGCTCAGCCGCCGGGTGAGATGCCCGTCTCCAAGACACGCGACGTGAACCCCTACAGCCTCGCCAACGTCGGCGGCACGTGGTATCTCACCGGCTTCGACGCCCTGCGTAGCGAAGTCCGCACCTTCCGGCTCGACCGCATCGAAGAGCTGACGCTGCTCGATCGTACCTTCACACGGCCTCCGGCTCTGGACCCGGCGCTCCGACGCCGCATCCAGCCGGAGCTTGGGGTGACGGTGCGCGCGCTCTTCGATGCCGACGTTGCCCGCTGGGTGCGCGAGTCGCCCAACTTCTTCACGACCGCGATGGACGACACACCCGAGGGCCTGCTCGTAACGCTGATGGTTCGCACGGAGAGCGACGTGCTGCAGTGGATTCTCGGCTGGGGGCGCGCCGCTCGGGTGCTCGAACCCGCCTCACTCCGGGAGCTCGTCGCCACCGAGGCAGCCGCGATGCTCGCCCATGCATGTGATTCGCGACCCTCGTGAAAACTCGCGAACTTGTTGCCATACCGTTGTCACTCCGCCCTTCCATACTCGTCTCGGGGTCGCGCGAGACCCCCAGACGAGTACGTAGACAAGAGACCGAGAGGGAGAGGCCACATGATCCAGGGACTTCAGTTTGTGGTTATCAACGTGCGCGATATGGCCACGGAGCGCGATTTCTATACGGAGAAGCTGGGGCTGGAGCTGGAGGCGCAGAGCCCGGCATTTATCCAATTCAGGCAGGGGCAAGCCGGGGGCGCGACGTTCGCGCTGCAGGCGAGCGAGACCCCCGCGCCGTCCGCACAAACCGAGCTGTGGTGGTTCGTCGACGACGCCGACAAGACGTATGCCGAGCTGGTCGCGAGGCACGTCTCCGTGCAGACGCCGCCACACGACGAGCCGTTTGGCCGTGCGATGTCGCTCCAGGACCCCGAGGGCAACATCGTCAATCTGCTCCAAGCGCGCTAGTAGAGAGTACGCTGTCGCCGTGCGTCCGCGCGTGCGGCGACAGCCCTGTCGTCCCGATGGAGCGATCCACCATGGTGCGGTGGCGTCCCCCCGCCGAGGCGCCTTCTCGGCAGTCCGCGTCTTGCTTGGTAGCGAGGATGCCTCAACAGCGCCCCCTTCCCTTGCGGGGAAGGAAGTGAGGGTTGGGCTCTACCCTTCGCACGCGGCCACACACGCACACGCAGCGACCCCTCCCTTCTAAGGGGAGGGGGAAGAGGGAGAGGTTCTGCCCTCCCAGACCGCACGTGCCCTGCGGGCGTACTCTTCATGCCGGTGGTGCCAGACAGGCACGTCTTCGATGCGCCAGAAACGCACGTCCAGGCTCTCGTGACTGGCTTGCGGTGTGCCACCGAGCCGCTCACAGAGGTAGAGAATCGAGACGACCGAGTGCGTGCCCGAGTCCGCTCCTGGCGCACGCGCGAATACATCTATCAGCCTTGTCGCCCGCACCTCCAGCCCCGTCTCCTCGCGTGTCTCGCGCTCGGCGCCCTGCATCGGCGTCTCGTTCGGCGCGAGCCAGCCGCCGGGCAGTCCCCATGTCGCGTCATCCGACCGCTGGATCAGGAGGATGCGCCCCTCGTCGTCGAAGAGCGCCGCGTTCGCGCCGACCTTTGGTGTGATGTAACCCAACTCAGCGGCGAGGCGTGCGCGTACCTCGTGGGGCGGCAATTCGAGTGCCTGCCCGTAATACTCGGTGGTGAGGTCCATCAGCCGCGTATAGCGCTCGATGTCGTATGGGTTGGTCGAGTAGGTCAGCCCATTGCGGGCAATCGTGCGCAGCTCGTCGAGCAGCGGCAGGATATCCACGTATTAGTCCTCGCCAAGCACGTCGCGTAAGACGGCCGGCTCGACGTTCCCGCCGCTCAGAATCACGCCCGCCCGGTCGCCGAAGCGCCGCAGCTTGCCACTCAGCGCCGCCGCCGCCGCGACCGCGCCTGTTGGCTCGACGACGAGCTTGAGCCGCAGCAGCAGATAGCGCATCGCCGCGCGCACCTCGTCCTCGCTGACCAGCACAACCTCTTCCACCTCGCGGTGCAGCACCGGCCAGGTCAGCGTGCCCACCTGCGCCGTGCGAATGCCGTCGGCGATCGTGTTTGGCGGCGCGATCGAGACACGCTCACCCGCCTGCAGTGAGAGATACGCGTGGTTGGCTGCCTCGGTCTCCACGCCGACCACGCGGATATTCGGGCGGATGCCGTGCGCCGCGACCGCCGTGCCGGAGATCAGGCCGCCGCCGCCGACTGGTGCCGCGATAACATCCAGGTCGGGCACGTCTTCGAGCAACTCCAGCGCCACTGTGCCCTGGCCGGCCATGATGAAGGGGTCGTTATAGGGCGGGATAAGTGTCAACCCGCGCTCCTCCGCGATACGCCGCGCGATGGCCTCGCGGTCTTCGGTGAAGCGGTCGTAGCGCACGATCTCCGCGCCATACCCGCGTGTCCCGGCCACTTTCACCTCGGGCGCGTCGTCGGGCATGACGATCACCGCGGGCACGCCGAACGTCCGCGCGCAGAGTGCGACCGCCTGCGCGTGGTTACCCGACGAGAACGCGATGACGCCGCGTGCGCGCTGCTGCTCGGGCAAGGACGCGATCTTGTTGTACGCGCCACGAAACTTGAAGGCGCCGCCCCGCTGGAACTGCTCGCACTTGAAGGAGGTCCGTACGCCCGCTTCGGCATCAAAACTGCGACTCGACACCACAGCGGTGCGGTGCGCCTGGCCGCGCAGCCGCTGTGTCGCGGCAAGGATGTCGTCGAAGCTAATGGCGAGTGTGTCGTCAGCGCGTGCGGTTTCGTGTGGCATGCGGTGCTCTCCCAGGGGTGATAGCGCAATACACCGCCGTCCGCCGGTGCGCGTCGCGGATGTCCACGGAACCAGCGGGCTGCGTCCAGTTTCCAGACTCCCATTATATGCGGGCATACCCGCCTGGACAACCGCCCGCACACGCTCGCACCGCCCTGGGTGCGTGGCGAACATCAGCGACATCGCGGGCTGCCCCGCGATCTCAGGAAGGATGAGAGACGCATGGCTACCGCTCCACGAATCCTGTCGATCGGCGGCGCCCTGCCGGAGCGCGAGTACTCCCAGAGTGAGATGCTCGAGCTCTCCACATTGGGATTGCTCGGCGTGGACTGGCGCGAGAACCCCTCAACCGGCGAGACACGCAAAATGCTCGAACGGCTCTTTAGCGCCACGCGCGTCGAGCGGCGGCGCGCCGGGCTGGATCTCTTCGACTTCTTCAAAGAGTTCCCCACCACCGGCGCGCGCATGCGGAAGTATTGCGATGTCGCCTATCCACTCGCACGGGCGGCGCTGGAAGACAGCCTGAGCCAGGCCCGTGCGCCACGCTCCCCCGCCGACCTGAGCGATTTCGTGGTCGTCTCCTGCACGGGCTACACCGCACCAGGTCTCGACATTCTGCTGGCGCGTGACCTGGAGATGCCGCTCGACGTGCGGCGCGTGTGTGTGGGGCATATGGGCTGCCACGGCGCGCTCGCCGGAATGCGCCAAGCGAGGTCGGCGCTGCTGGCCTACCCCGGCGCGACGGCCGCGGTGCTGTGCGTGGAGCTAACGACGCTGCACTTCTCACCCACGCTCGACCCCGAAGTGCTGACCTCGTTCGCCCTCTTCGGCGATGGCGCACAGTCGATACTCCTCAGCAACGCCGCCGACGCCGAGGGGCCGGAGTTGGTCGATATGTACTGCGCGGCGGACTTCAGCGGGGCCGAACAGATGGAGTGGCGCATCACCGACCAGGGCTTCATGATGGGCCTCTCGCCACGTGTGCCGGTGACACTGCGCCGCAATGTCACCAGTGTGATCGATCACCTGCTCACGCCGCATGGCCTGACGGTCGCCGACATCTCGCATTGGGTCGTGCATCCCGGCGGACCCAGCATCCTCGAAGTCGTGCAGAAGAAGCTCGAACTGAGCGACGACCAGATGCGCTACTCGTGGGACGTGCTCACGGAACGCGGGAACTGCTCGTCGGCGACGGTCCTTATCATCCTCGACCGGCTGATGCGTTCGGGCACCGTCGCTCGCGGCGAGTGGGGCGTGATGATGGCGTTCGGCCCCGGCCTGACGCTGGAGACGAGCCTGATTCGGTTCTGATGCTGGCCCCGCGTGGGCTGGCCCCTCCCCAGCCCCTTCCCCACCTGGTGGTGGGAGAAGGGAGCCAGACACACGCGGCGCGAAGTGCTCGGGTCCGCGTTTCCCCTCTCTCGGCGTTAGCCCAGGGAGGGGATCAGGGGTGAGGCCGTCCCCTTGGCAGAGCACATCATGTGCGTGCTATCGTCTCTACGGGCGCCCGTCGTTGTACGGGCGCCCACGTATCGCACCGCTCGCGACACGGAAGGGACACCGCATCCTATGGACACGTTTGACGCCGTTCGCACTGCTCTGGCAGTGCGACAATTCCGCGACCAGCCGATTCCAGACGACGTCGTGCGCAAGATCGTCGAGGCCGCGCATCTCACTGCGAGCGCCGGCAACGGGCAGCCGTGGCACTTCATCGTGGTTCAGGACAGAGATACGCTGCGCCGCCTTGGCGCGCTCGTGAGGACGGGACCGTACATCGCGCAAGCCCCGCTCGCCGTCGTCGTCGGCATGACCGGCAGCCCCTATAGCGTCTCCGACGCCAGCCGTGCGATTCAATCGATGATATTGACCGCCTGGTCGGAGGGCGTCGCCTCCAACTGGACCGGCTTTGACAACCTCGAGAACGTGAACCCTGAGCTGGGCATTCCACAGAATGTGAAGATCCTTGCGATTGTGCCGTTCGGCTATCCCGCAAGGCCGGTCGGCGCCGGGAAGAAGAACCGGAAGCCCCTCGGCGAAGTCGTGTCTCGCGAGCGCTTCGGACAGCCCTTCGCGTAGGTATTCCAGCCCATCGGCGCGCCTGGGTGCGGGGCTACACGGTTCCGCCCGCGTCGAGCACCAGCCGGTAGGGGAAGTGCTCCCGCACGCGCACGTCGCGTAGCCCCGCGCGCACCGCAAGCTGCCGTAGCTCTCGCGCTGTGTAGGCGCGCCGCACCGATGCCGGGCCGTCGTGCCGGGTGATGGCATCACACGCTGTGATGCGCGTCAGCAGATAGGCCCAGCCATATGCGCCCCACGTGCGCACCAGATCGAAGACGAGCACATGGCGTCCCACGCGGCCGAGGTTGCGGAGCACACGCACTGCGTCATCCGGCCCGAAGTGATGCAGAGCGAGCGTGCAGAGCGCGATGTCGAAGCTCTCATCGGGATATGCCAGCGCCATCGCGTCCGCACGCTCGACACTGAGGTTCGGGATGCCCGCCGTCCTCGCCCGTGCCACCGCGACCGCCGATGGGTGTACGTCGGTGGCGACGATGCGCGCCGGAATGCCCTTCCGCGCGGCCCATTCCGCGATGCTGGCGGGAATATCCGCCGCTCCGGAGGCGACGTCGAGCAGCGAGAAGCCGCGTGTGTCGTCCGCTTCGACGATCCGGCGCACCTGCGCGACCGCCAGCCACCGCCAGCCGAGCAGCCAGTTGAGGCGGCTCAGGTCTTCGAGCGGGCCATGCAGTTGCTCCGGCGAGAGCGACTCGGCGTCCATTAGCTCGGTCACGACCGCATCCCGTTTCATCAGCATGCGCCCTTCTACGTACCTCGCCTTGCTCGGCCGGAGACGTTCGGCACAACCCATGAGTAAGTACGTGCAGAGCCGCGTGGTCGCATACACCGCCAGGTTACGCGGGCTCATCGGGCACGTCGGTGCCGGGCTCTTGCGGCGTCGATGGCTCGGGCACCTCTGGTCCTGGCACCTGCGGCTCCTCGGGACCTTGCGGCAACACCGGGTCCGGCGTCTCGGGCGCACCGTGCCCGGGCGCAGTAAACGGCTCCTCAGGAATCTCTGGTGTGGGTGGCTGCGGATGCGTCTCGGGCTCGGTGATGCCCGGAAACTCCGGCGAGCCGACGCGCCCCGGCTCCGGCGTTTGCGGCAGAATCGCCGGTTCGTCGGGCGAAATGGGCATCCCGGTCCCAGGCGTCAGCGGCCCGCCTGGCACCTCGGGATCTGGCATCGGCGTTGGCACGTCAGTCTGTGGAATCATCGGCCCGAGCTCCTTCTCATCCTCTCTCCAGCACCACGTATACCAGTCCCGCTCAAAGGCTCCCCCATATCAGAGCGGTAACCGCCCCCCGTGCCACTCGCTACCAGCGCTCAAACAGCGGCCCCTTCCCTTGAGGGAAGGGGGTAGGGGGTAGGGGGTTAGGGTCTGGAATCGCAAAACGTATGCCAACCGGGCGCCGCTGCTCTAACCCATATCTCCTGCGTCGTCACGCGACGCTGGTCCACTGATGCGTCAGACGGGGCCAGAGACGGCGATGCCGTAGCGGTCCTCGGCCCAGGTGAAATAGGCCGGCAGGTCGGCGAAGGCTCCCAGCGCCTCGCCGCTCTCCAGCCAGGCGAGCGCGTTACGTGCGTCGCGCGCGCTGTCTGCGTTCCCGCTGGCCGCGATGCGCTGGAGCGCCTGGCGCACACGGTCGACGCCCGCGCGGCCGATCAACTCCACGTCCACCGCTTCGCGCGTCTCAGCGGTCACGTCGTGTGCCTGCCAGAGCAGCAGGGCATCGTCGGGCTGGGCGAAGCGCGCGAGGGCCACTGCCAGCGTGAGCAGCGTCTCCGTATCTCCCTCGCCCGCCGCGCGCTGTGTCGCGACCTCCTCGCCGAGCAGATAGCGGACGAGCGGCCGATCAGATGGCAGCAGCGAGGACGTCAGAAACGTCGTCACGACCGCGCGCAGGGCTGAGTGTGCAGTGTCCTGCTCGGGGTCGGCGACGTGTGCCAGGGCGGTGCGCGCCTGTTGCTGCGCGGTCTCGTTCGCGCCGCGCAAGCCGAGGAATATCTGATCCGCCGAGAGCGCATCCTCAGATGTCATGGGAATCATGCGTCTTCCGGGTCGAGCGGGCGTACTTCGGTGAGCTCCACGTCATACGTCCGCAGGATCTCCTGGATGATGGGATCGGCGCGCACCTCGGCTTCCAGCGCCTCCTGGTCGACGGGGGTGGCCGGAACCCGGGCGCCGCCGTTCGATGCCGGTGCGGGTTGCGGCGTGTAGGCCGCGGTCTGCGCCGCCGTCTCGCGCACGGACGCACC
>CAYRVF010000003.1:2935-32820 GCA_964427535.1 uncultured Ktedonobacterales bacterium | reverse complement strand
GTGTCGATCACCTGCTCGATGGCCCATTCGATGATCTCTTTGCTCTCGGGCGCGCGCAGATTGGAGGCATGGAAGGAGAAGTCCGCCTCGATCACCAGCGCGGGCGTAGAGCCGTTCTCGATACCAACCGGACGCGCGTTCGTCAGCAGGGCCGCGATGCTCGACTTCCGCTGCTTGCATACCTTGCGGATGGTCGCCCACTGTTGCTGCACCCTCCGCACAGTCTCCGTTCCCGCGCCTGGCTGGCTCGGAGCCGCCTGCGCGGGTGGCGGCGGGGCGACCGCGAAGGGCGCGGGCGTGTCGTCTACATCGTCCGGCTCGTCCGCATCGTCCGCATCGTCCAGCAGCGCGTCCTCGTCGTCCGCTAGGGCAGCCATCTGCGGCGCGCTGGTCCGTGGCTCCGGTGAGACGGCTGGCTGCGCGGCCACCGGACGGGGACGCGGCGCCTCATCCCGGTCGATCGCGTCGAGGTCAAGCTCGTCTACGGCTGGCTGCGGCGGTCGGGAGGGCGCAGGCTGCTGCGCTGGGCGCGCGGGCGCAGGCTCGGGGGCGCGCATCATCGCAGGCTCGGCCGCTGGCATCTGTGGCTGCGGTTGGGCTGACAGCGTGGGTCGCGCGACAGGCGCCGGCACCACAGACCCGCCCTGCCGGATCGTCACGCATTCGAGGAAGGCCAGCTCCAGCGCGAGCTGCGGCACGGGCAGGCCACGAGCAGGGGTGGTGTCGCGGGCGAAGACACGCGCGCAGGCCATCAGCTCGTCCAGCGAGAAGCGCCCGGCGAGCGCGGCGATCTCACGCGCCTCCTCCTCCGTGCGGTCGAGCATGGTCGCGATGTCGGCTCCGGCGCGTGCCAGCATAAGCGCGCGCCAGTCCTCGGCGAGCTGCGCCTGTAGCTGGCGCAGGTCCGCACCGGTCGCCGTCAGCTCGTCTAGCAGGCGCAGGCCGTCGGCGGGGCGGTCGTCGGCCACCGCTTCGAGCAGGCCGCGCACCGCCGACGTGTCCGCCAGCCCCAGCATCGCGCGCGTGCGCACGGCGTCGATCTCGTTGCCGCAGAAGGCCACTGCCTGGTCGAGCAGCGAGAGGGCATCGCGCATGCCGCCCTGGGCCGCGCGCGCGAGCAATTCGGCGGCGGCCGGGTCGAGCGTGAGGCCCTCGCCCTCGGCGACATGGTGTAGCCGCGCAAGAATATCGCGCGTGGTGAAGCGGTGGAAGTCGAACCGCTGGCAGCGCGAGACGATGGTCGGCAGCACCTTGTGCGCCTCGGTCGTCGCGAGCACGAAGATGACGTGCGGCGGCGGCTCCTCCAATGTCTTGAGCAGTGCATTGAAAGCCGCGGTCGAGAGCATATGCGTCTCGTCGATCACATAGACCTTGTGATGACCGCCACTGCCCATCAGATTCACGTTCTCACGCAGCTCGCGGATGCTATCGACGCCAGTGTTGGAGGCCGCGTCGATCTCGATGACGTCGGGCGAGCGGCCAGCGGTGATCTCGCGGCACGAGAGACACTCGTTGCAGGGCTCGCCATTCTGGGGATGCTCGCAGTTGATGGCTTTGGCGAGCAGACGTGCGGCGCTCGTCTTGCCCGTGCCTCGCGGGCCGCAAAAGAGATAGGCGTGGGCGAGACGGCCATCGCGCACGGCGTTGAGCAGGGTGCGTGTGACTGCCTCCTGACCGATCAGGTCGGAGAACGTCTGCGACCGCCATTTGCGATAGAGCGATTGAGAAGCCATTGTCCGCGTCCGCCTCTTCTGCCCGGCTAGACTAGATGCACTGCATACGTCTTCTTATTGTATCTCGCGAGAAGGCACGAGTGGGCTGCTGTTCTCAATGTGAGACGAAGATGGCGCGCTCCAGGATGCGGCACTAGGCAGAGAAAGGATGAGATATAGCGCGCCTGGCCTATGAGGTATCGGACGGCGGCTCGCGCCGGAAGAATGAAGTGGAAAAGAAAATGTGGTCGTGCACCCACCGTCGATCGGCACTCGCCAGTCTCTCCTGACGCTCCGGCTCAGACCCGGCGATCCCGCGGCACCCAGAGAGGCCCACTTACCGCTGCTTCCTTCCGGACCTGACGGGGTTCGCAAGCATCTGCCGCGCGGGGACCGAATCCTCATAACCTTCGCGTCCCTTGAGACTGGTTCGCGCTTGACCTCGGGTGGGGATTCAGTCCCGCATACCGAGCGTTTCGGGTACAGGGCAGCCCGGACTCCCCACCTAGCACGACCTCGAGTTCAGTATATGCCCTGGAGGCCCTGACGTCAAGCAATTTGGCGCTCGCCTGGAGTGATAGAAGCCCGATAAATTCAGGGTTTGCTCGCCAGGTCCCCCTCGGCATCGACAGACGCGCCGGCGATCACGAACGTGGCCCACACCCACCTCCTCGCGCGCTAACACGCTCGACACAATGATTCTTGAAATTAGCGCCTGGTAGTACTTTCGTCATGCGTATGACTGCCGTCTTCCTCCCCCGCTTGTGCCGCTTGCCCGCATGTTTCCCATGGAATCGCAGCGTGATGTGTTTGACACCTGTCTGCTACAATGAGCGCGCTTCCGGGTATGCTGGCCGCTTCGTACCGTGGGTCACGCGGAGTTCCTTCCCCGAGGGCTCCGCTCACATGGGCTTCGGTCTCTCGATATGGCTGGAGAGCGGCATCATACCTGGAGGATGGACGCCATACAAACATACGTAGATCGCAATAACTGTCTCCTCGCCACGTCGCGCTCCCAGGATGGGTCACAGCGGTGAGGTATTGCCACGCGAGAGCTAGCTGGTCCGTTAGTGCTGACGGACGGCCTTGTGGCGGCCACGGAGTCCCTCGAAGGAGAGTGCGGGTAGTGAATACTGGTGACCCATACAACTCAGACGACGATCCCATGGACGAGAGTGACGAGACTGATGGCAACTCGGCGTACAGTAGTCATGGGCCCAGCGGCGAGCTGGGCAGACTCGGCACATTCTGGCTGAGGAGCTTGCAGTCGTCCGATTCGTCTTCGCTGACGGGCGAAACGCCCGTGCGCGACTTCGGAGCTGGAGCCGGCCTGCTGACGCCGCTGGACCCGCCGCGCCCGCCACAGGGTGAGCATCCGTTCGCCGACCCGCACCGCCAGGCGCCGCCTCCCCCGCCACCAGCTCCGCCCGCTCGCGAGCCCGCCGGCAATCTCTTCTCCGAACGCTATGGTGTTGACATGCCTCCCGGCCCAGAGGGGCTGCCGGACCTCTCGCGGGTAGGCGCATCACGGTCACGCGGAAGCGCGCCGAACGACACGCAGCCGCCAGCGCGTTCCGCGAACGACCATTTCTACTACGCGCTGCAGCAGCGGCGCGCCGAGGATGAGCGCCGCACGGGGCGCCGGTGGCCGTCGAATACGCTGATGACGCCTGGTAACCTCCACGAGGCGATGTACTTCCAGGGGCTGGCCATCGGCATCGGCCAGGTGGACCCGCGCTTGCTCGCCCGCGAGAGCGCCCTGCGCTACGTCGCTGCCGCGCGTACCGGTGGGGACGCCAACCTTGGCCCCACCGACATCTATTCCATCGTCTACTATGGCCTCGGACTCACCATCCGGCCGCTCGATTGCACCGGGCTGCCGCACGTGCTGGCCGTCTACCACCGCGGGACCCGCGAAATTTACCTCGACTGGCAGATGCTGGTCGATCCCCCCACCGGACGCGCGGTGCTCGATCCGGGGGCGTGGCAGCGCTCGGTGGATAGCTCGCTCATCGCACGATTTCTGCTCGCCTGGTGCGCGGCCATCCATCTGACGGAGAGCTACGATTTGCCGCTCGTGCTGGGATTCACTCCGGCGCCTCGCTCAGCGGGCGTGCAGCTCCCTGGCGGCGGTCCATCCGTCCCCGTGGTGCCCGCCATCAGCGGCGACACGCTCAACCGCTATCGCAAGGCGATGGAGGCGGTAGCCACGCTGCTCGCCCCCGCCGAACGGCTCTGGCAGCAGGTGCTGATCTACAACCGGCGTCTGCGGCTAGGCGATCCCAACTGGCGGGCGCAGGTGCGCGCCGAGATGACGCGCGGAGACGCGCGCTACCAGCAGCCGTCGTGGCGGGCGAGCCACCCGCCCACGCCCTACGGCCTGCCTACCAGCATGTATGCCGCGCACGACGGCCCGCCCGACCCGGTGGACCAGTTCGTCGCGGCGCTTGCCGAGCAGAACAACTGCCTGCCCGTGCTCGTAGAGCAGCAGCTCGATGGCGAGAATGGCCGCCCCGAGTGGAGCACGTGGTCCACGCGCGTCCTACATGAGCTGCCCGTGCTGCGTATGCGCCAGTCGGCGGCCGCTCGCATGTTCGGCATGGCGCAGGCAAACGGAGCGCCGATGTGGGGCACTGGCGGTCCTGCACCCGCACCACAGTCAGGCTCAGCCTCCGCGACGCTCTCGCTCTGACACACCTACCGCCACGCGGGGTATGAGGCCGCCGAAACGACGAGAGGACCAGGGACGGCAGGCGATGCCTGTTCCCTGGTCCTCTCAGGTAGACGTGCCGCTGGGGCGATTACGCACGCGTCGGGCGGCTGGTGGTTGCGGGCGGCCGCTGCGGCTCGGACTGCAGAACGTCCGTCTCGATGTTCTCTACCGGTACCGCGTTGTCGGACTGCACGGACTGCGCCTGTGGTGCGGCGGGCGTCTCCTCAGCGGGCAGCGGCATCTGGAGCTGTCGCTCAAGCGAATACTTCATCTGCGCGCGGATCGCTTCGGGCAGATACGTGTAGGAATCGATCTCGCTGGCCTGCTGTCGGATCTCGGACGGGCTGATATTGCTGGGCAGGTAGAAGAAATCCTCCGGCGTGAGGTATCCCGCCTCCATCAGCACTTCCGCGGGGTGCCGGTCGAGCGCCTTCGCCAGCTCGCGGCAACTCTCGGGTGTCGGCAGCACCGGATTTTCTTCGCGCAGGTAGCGCCCCAGGCTGACTTCTTCGACACGTGCCCCAAGAGAGTTGGCGTATCGCGCGAACTCACTCACGAGATAGCGATTGCCCCGCCGCTGATAGAAATCAAGCCGCTGCAACTGCTCGCGCAGCCAATCACGGAAAGCGTACCGTCGCTGCTCGTCGCTCGTGTACCGCATCTCGTCGCTTACTCCATCCTACGATCTGCCCGGCGGAGCCGCGTGCCCATGTGAGCGTGCGGCCGCGACCGGTCGAGACGTTACAGATCGGTTGTCGCGAACGCCCGGCCCGAGGCGATTCGCATACTTGAGACTGCATATCGTATTAGCAACTATACGATAGTATACCACCTGTTTCCGATCCGGGCAAGCCTCTCCGTACCCTTCGTTCGGTGAGCGAACGCGAGGGTGCGAGGCTAGAGCGCCATATGGTGGACCGACAGATGGGTACGTATACCAGCACAGACGTATGACAACCAACGAAAGATACAGTTCAGACGAATGTATGTGTCTCTCGTTCCCGACGGCGACACGATGAGCAGTCCGCTCGATGTCGACGGCGTAAGCGCGGAGAATCGTCCCCGTCGCGCCGCGGCTCCACTTACGTATACGTACAGGCGTGATGTACTGGTACTCTTGATTATACTATCATGTGTCCGCGCAACTTGCCGTATACTTGAGTTTGCAACATTCTCTCGCGCTGACTGACGCCATCGACGGAGGCAGAAGGGCTTGCCATGATTGACGTTCACACGCACATCCTGCCCGCGCTCGACGATGGCCCGCAGACCTTCGAGGTGTCCATTCTCACGGCGCTGGCGCTCAGCCGTGAGGGTGTCACCGAGGTCGTCGCCACACCATTCTACGCCGAGGAATACAGCGCCGTTCCTGCGCGAGAGGTGCAGCGGCGTGTGCAGGCGCTCGAACGGGTCCTCAAGAAGGTGAACATTCCTCTGCGCGTGTGGGCCGGCCACGAGGCGCCGCTGGACGAGCATGTCGAGGGGCTGCTAGCGCAGGGCACGCTCGCGACCCTCAACGACGGCCCGTATGTGCTGCTCGCTCCACCCGATGACCAGCCCGCGGCGGAGCTTGTGCCGCTCATCCGCGGCCTGCGACAAAAGGGCTATATCCCCGTGCTATCGCACATCGAGCGCTACGTCCCCGCCGCGCAGTCCGAGAACCTGGTGCCTCTGGTGGAGGCGGGCGCGCTGTTGCAGGTGACGACCGCTAGCCTGACGCCGACCGCGCCCGCCCAATGTCGGGCCATCGCGGAGGAGCTGCTGACGCGCAATCTGGCGCACCTGCTCGCCTCGGAGACGTCTGGCGTGCACCAGCGGCCTGTGCTGTTCTCGGCGGGCGTGCAGGCCGCGCGGGCGCTCGTGGGGCCGCAGCGCATCTGGGAGCTCGTAGTCGACATCCCTACTGCCATCGTGCGTGGCGATCCCGTGGATGTGCCGCCGATTCGCGCGCGCCGTACGCCGGGGCACTGGCGCGACGAGCAGTCGTTTTCGTAGCGCCCGGCGGCATATGCTCCGCGCGCGGCGCGCACGACACGCATCTGCTACAATGACAGCCGAATATGCCGATTGAACTACGCTCTCGTGCGCCGCACGTGTCTGCAAAGGAGCGCCTCGCATGTCTCAGCCGTCGACGCGGCAGCCGCGTGCGGTCGTCTTACTCTCCGGCGGATTAGACTCTTCCACCACGCTCGCCCTCGCCGTCGAGCGAGGATTCGCGCCCTACACTCTCGCCTTCCGCTATGGGCAGCGCCACGAGCGCGAGTTGGAGGCCGCTCACCGGGTCGCACAGGCCCTCGGCAGCCGCGAGCATAAGGTGATCGATATCGATCTGCGCCTCTTCGGCGGCAGCGCCCTCACCGCCGACATCCCAGTGCCACATGCTCGCACCGATAGCGAGATCGGCGAGGGGATTCCGCCGACCTACGTGCCCGCGCGCAATCTGGTCTTCCTCTCACTCGCCACGGCCTACGCGGAGGTGCTTGGCGCGGACGATATCTTCCTCGGGATAAACTTCCAAGACTATAGCGGCTACCCTGATTGCCGTCCGGAGTTCCTCGACTCGTTCCAGCAGACGGCGAACCTGGCGACCAAGGCAGGCACGGAAGATGGGCGGACGCTGCGCTACCACGCGCCTCTGCTCTATATGACCAAAGCCGCCATCGTCCGTGAGGGCACCCGTCTCGGGGTACCATGGGAGCTCACATGGAGCTGCTACGAAGGAGGAGCGGAGGCATGCGGCACCTGCGATAGCTGCCTGCTCCGCCTGCGCGGCTTCGGCGAAGCCGGCGAGACCGATCCACTGCCCTACGCGGCACCTGCCCGCTAGCCCCTCCCCCTGACCCCCTCCCCCAGCTCACGCCGAGAGAGGGGGAAATGGGACACGTGTGCTACGCGCCGCGTGTGTCTGGTTCCTCTCTCCCAGCGTCAGCTGGGGGAGAGGCTGGAAGAGGGGGCCACCCTGCCGCCACACTACTCCTCCGCAGGCCTCGTCCCTCCTAACAGCGACCCCTTCCCTTGAGGGAGGGGTGTTGGGGGTGATATTCCGCCTCACTCCGCGCCCAGAAAGCGGCTGAGCAGCGTCTCCACCTCGTCGAGGTCGAATGGCTTGCTGAGCAGCACGTCCGGGCGGGCTTCCTCAGCGCGCCTGCCGGATGCCGCGGTCATCAGGATGATCGGCGGGGCGGATAACCCTTTCGCGGCGGCGTCGTCCCGAATCGCTTGAATCAGGGACGCTCCGTCGAGATAGGGCATCATCAGATCGGTGATGACGAGCGCTGGCGGATGCTCGCGTGCGAGCTCCAGTGCTTCGCGTCCGTGCCGTGCGAGGATAGCGCGATACCCGGCCTCCTCGACCATAATGGCCAGGGCCTCGGCGATCGGTTCTTCATCCTCGGCGATCAACACAAGGACGGCGCCCCGCGTCTGTAGAGGAGATGCCTCCGTTTGCTTATCCGTGAGTGTTCTCCCTCCCGCGGCGGCTTGTGGTGTCGGAGTATCGCCAGTGCTCACGGTGCATCCTCAGTGTGCAAACGCCGGTGGTCGGCTCGCGACGACGCGCTCCTTTTGCGAGGCATGCCGTCTGTGTTGTGCTGCGTCCGTTGTTCTTCGGGCTGAGGTGCCGGAAGGTCCTCGAGTGGAGGAGGCGAGCTTCTGGAAGCCCAGGTCTGGCTCTCGAAGCGACTGAGCACCCGCACACCCCCGGTAGGAGTAATGATGAATTCGCGCAGGGAGTCATCATGTGCCGAGTACCTCATTTTCACGACGGAGAGCACGCGGTGCAGCCGGCCATGCTCCGTGACATGTTGCACGTAGATCAGATTCTCCGCCAGCATGGTAGCGGGATTATTCCCCAGAATGACGTCGGGGCCAAGCACGCGCGAGGCATCCGTAACAAAGAGCGACGTGATGTGCCGTCGCCGCAACGCTTCGACAAGAGCACCGAAATAATCGTAAATGCGCTGGGGATCATTGCTCCGCGCGATCGCACGCTCTACCTCGGTGACACCGTCGACGACGAGCCTGCGCACATGCAGCTCGTCGAGACTGCGCAGCAACGTATCCGCGACGATATCGGGATGTAGCTCAACCGGCGGCCAGCGATGGAGCGTGAGCGGCCCTCCGGGCGTGAGCGCATTCCGCAGGCTGGGGCCGAAATCGAAGGCGTCGGCCACGCGCAGCATCTGCGACCGGCTCTCACGAAAACCGACGAAGAGGGTCTGTTCGCCTGCGCGCACGCCCGAAAGGGCAAAGTGCAGCGCTAGCAGCGTCTTGCCCGTGCCCTGGCTGCCGGCGAGCAGCGTGCTGGTTTCGCGCGGCACTCCGCCTTGCAGCAAAGCATCCAGCTCGTGAAGGTCGAAACGTGCCCGCTCGCTGGTCGGTGGAGCTTCTACCCCCTCGCTGTCTGTCGTCTCGGGGGCGCCCATCGTCTCGAACGCCTGCACGCGCGCCTCCAGGCGCGGATACACCATCGCACCGCGTTCCTCGATCCGCAGGCCATGCAGGCCCGTCATGATGCGGGAGCCGCGAACCTTGACCGCCTCAATCGCGCGTCGCTCGCGCACGCCCACCAAGCTGTAATGCAATCCGATGATCACATCGGCCGTGGTCGCTTCCGGAAAGAACATCGGGTCGCGCGGGTCTGCCTCCGTTGTGACGAGCGTCGTGATGCCGAGCACGCTCAGCTTCGTGCCGATATCGTAGAGGAACTCGCGCGACTCGCGCGGGTTCTCCTCCGAGGTGCGCATGCCACGAAAGCCGTCGATCACGACGAGGTCGGCGCGCTCTTGCCGCGCGATCGAGACGAGCTGGTCAGCTGTCGCCTCAAGCCCGCCATCGAGAAACTGCTGCAGACTGAGGAATTGCAGCCTGTCGCCGATGAGGGAGCCATCGAAAAACGTGAACGAACGCAGATGCAGCACGAGCTTGTTGGTCGGCTCGGAGAGCGCGGTGAACACGAGCACACGTCGCCTCGCGCGCGCGGTGGCGAAGGCCATCTGGTTTGCCAGCGTGGTCTTCCCGCTGCCCGGAGGCCCCACGATGATGACGAGCGAGCGCTTCGGCAGGCCGCCGCCCAGCACCATGTCGAGATTCGGCACACCTGTCGAGTCGACGCGCGCTGGCATCGTCTGTGACGCCAGCCGTCCTGAATCTAATTCCGCGTTCCGTTCACTCACGTCTTCCCCTCCGCCTGCCACATTCATGTTCATGCTCGCGTGGTACTGACATGCCCCCACACAGTACCCAATGGTGCACCGCACGTCTCGCGTGCCGCGAATAGTCGCGCGCCACACCACATACAACTCTCAGTCGTGCGCTCTCTGGTTTCACCGACTCTCGCCGTGCCTGACGCGCGCCCCAGCGAGAAATGCCACCGGCGCCTGCCTACCGCCCTCGCCCACTTGGCGCTCTCGCCGCGGCACGGTCAACCGGACCACTTCTACCCGCATAGATTGTGCCGTAGTGGTGCGGCATGTACGGTCGTGCGTGGGCAAGGCCCCCTCTCCCAGCCTCTCCCCCGCCTGACGTCAGGAGAGAGGAGCCAGACCCGCACGCGCCGCGAAGCGCACACGTCCATTCCCCCTCTCTCACCGCCAGGTGGGGGAGGGGGACAGGGGGAGGGGGCTGCCGCTCAGTCGTCGCCAAGCACGAGCTCGGGCAGAGCTTCGTTCCGCAGCAGCAGTGCGTAGCGGTTCTTGCCGGTGCGCAGCAGAATGGCACGTCCGAAGAGAGCGTCCTCGGCTGTGAGAGTGCGCTCGACATCGGTCACACGCTTGTCGTTGACGTAGACGCCGCCCTGCTGAACCAGCCGGCGCGCCGCTCCCTTCGATGGCTGCATGCCCGCTAGCACGAGCGCATCGACCACCGAGAGGCCGTCTTCAAGCACCGCATCTGGCAGCGGCGTCGTCGGCACCGCGCCCGCCAGGTGTACCAGCGCCTCGGGCGTCAGCTCGCCAATCCCCTCGCCGAAGAGCGCGTTCGACGCCGAGCGTACCGCCCGCGCGACCGGCTCACCATGCACCAGCGCGGTCACCTCGAACGCCAGCCGCCGCTGGCCCACCCGCCGCTCGGGATGCTCGGCCTGCTCGCGCAGAATGCCCGCGACCTCGTCCAGCGGCAGAAAGGTAAAGACCTTGAGGTAATGCTCCACGTCGCGGTCGTCGGTGTTGATGAAGTACTGGTACAGGCTGTAGGGCGTCGTCATCTCGGGATCGAGGAAGAGCGCGTTGCCCTCGCTCTTGCCGAACTTGGCGCCCGTTGCCGAGAGAATCAGCGGCACCGTCATCGCGTGGACATGCGCGCCGCGCACCTTGCGAATCAGGTCCACTCCGGCGACCAGGTTGCCCCACTGGTCGCTGCCGCCAACCTGCACGGTCGTGTGCTCGGCATCGTACAGGTGCAGGTAATCCGTCGCCTGAAGAATCATGTAGCTAAACTCGGTGAACGAGATGCCCTGCTCGCGGTTCTCCAGCCGCTCCCGAACCGACTCTTTGGCGAGCATCGCGTTGACGCTGAAGTGCTTGCCCACGTCGCGCAGGAACTCAATGGTCGTCATGCGACCGAGCCAGTCGGCGTTGTTGACGATCAGCGCGGCGTTCTCCCCCTCGAAGGAGAGATAGCGCCGCAACTGCTGTTGGATGTTCGCGACGTAGCTGGCGATCTCCTCCGGCGTGAGCAGCGGGCGCTCGCTCGATTTGCCGCTCGGGTCGCCGATCATGCCAGTGCCGCCGCCAACCACGAGAATCGGCCGGTGCCCGTGGCGCTGGAAGTGGGCGAGCGCCATCACTGGCACGAGGTTGCCGATATGCAGACTCTTCGCGCTCGGGTCGAAGCCGGCGTAGACCGTGAGGCGCTCGTTCTCCGCGGCCTGGGGCAGGCCACTCTCAGTCATCTGATAGAGCAAGCCGCGTTCTTCGAGCTCCGTGACCACGTTCGTCTGCCGTGTGTTGTCCTGCTCCGACATGCTCTCCGCACCTTGGGCTTCCGCCTGCCTCTCCCTACCAGCGGGATGAGGGATAGCACCAGCTCTCGCGCTAGGCACTATCTCGTCCATTGTGCGCCAGACCGGCATCCTGCCGCAAGGGAGTGCACGCACTGGGTCGCGGAGCTTTCGGCCGTGACGGAAGACTCCAGCCCGCTCGCGCCCGCTACGGATGGAGCTCCTGGGTCGGGGCGTCAGGGTCGGTGTCGGGGACGCTCGCCACGCGCCACACGAGCTCGTCGGCACGCTCGTCGTGCTCGTGCGCGATACCGTTGGCGGGCCGCGCCGCCTGCCGCCGCACCACGACATCCTCGCGCGTGACTGGCTCGACATCCTCCAGCACGAGAATTAGCTCGCGCCCCACGCGCACACGTGGCGATGCCGGGACGATGCGCAGGTTGGCTGGCAGCGGACCCGAGAGCGTCGGGGCGCGCTCGGAGTCGCTCCCCGCGTCATCCGCCGGAGCTTCCGCCGCGGGCGTTGGGGGCGTCACCGTCACCGCCGCGCCGCGCCGTGTCGGATTGATGAGATACCCCACGACCTGACCACCGCGGTAGTCGAGCAGGAGGTCGGCCAACCGGCCCAGGCGCATGCCGTGCAGCGTGACGAGCTGATGATTCAGGACACGGTTGAGATGCGGCAGGCGCTGCATACTCTGTGGCGGCGCGGGATGCGCCGTGTCGATGTCGATGATCACCACATCGTCGTTGAGCGCGACGATGTGCTCCATACCGACATAGAACGGCGGACGATACCCTGAGAGGAACCGCCGCGCGACGGTGCTGACCGAGGCGTCCGTCTCGGGAACGTCCAGCGCGATGGCGACCAACCGGCACGTCTGTGGATCGAAGACGAGATCGCTCACACTGCCGATCGACTCGACGGTCCGCGCGTTTACCACCTGACGGTGCAGCAAGAGACTCGCGCGCCACGGGCGCTCAGATGTCGCCGCTGTCACATCCGTTCCGTTTTGCTGATGCATAGGCACCCTCCCTGCACGCGACCCAGCCATCATGACCACGCCCACACGCACAGTGGGCAACTCGATTCCGCATCGGAACACAGGACGGACGGCACATTCTGTGCCAGATCAGCACGCTTCCCCGCATATAGGCACACTTCTCTCTCGACACCCAACGTATACACCCCGCCATCCGCCCGTTCGCCATCGAAGTTTAATGCCCGCTTAGACCAGGCTTAATCGCCGCATGGCACCCTCTCTCCGGATAAGGTACAGGAGGATGCCCGATGCGTGTCGCGCTCGTGACCGAGAACTTTCTGCCCAAGCTCGATGGCGTCACCCGGACGCTTGCCATGCTGCTAGACTATCTCGAACGTCACGAGCACCCAGCGATCGTGCTCGGCCCTGAAGGGAGCCCACGTCGCTATGCGGGCGCGCGTGTCGTCGGGGCGCATGGCGTGCCGCTGCCGTTCTATCCTGAGCTGCGCGCGCTACTGCCGTCGCCCCGCTTAGAGCGCCAGCTCGGACTCTTCCGCCCAGACATCATTCACGTGGCGGACCCGGTGTTGCTGGGGGCCGCGGGCGTCTTCTGGGGCCAGCGCCTCGGCGTGCCGGTGCTCTCGACGTATCACACCAATCTCGCCGCCTATTGCAACTACTTTCATCTGAGCGCGCTCGCGCAGCCGATGTGGGCGTACCGGCGGTTCATCCACAATGCCTGCGCAGCGACCCTCTGCCCGTCCCGATCGACCGCGGCCGAGCTGAATCGCCAGGGCTTCGAGCGCGTGGGCGTGTGGCCGCGCGGTGTCGACGCCGAGCTGTTCTCGCCGCAGCGCCGCTCTGAGGCGTGGCGCAGGCGCATGACCGGCTCGCCCGAGACCCCCATTCTGCTCTACGTCGGGCGCCTCTCCTACGAGAAAAATCTGCCTGCGCTGCTCGACGCGTTCGAGCTGCTGGGCGAGACCGGCGCGCATCTCGTGTTCGTCGGCGACGGACCCGCCCGCGCCGAGCTGGAGCGCTCGCTCAGCGGTCGTAACGCCACGTTCACCGGCTACCTGAGCGGCCCAGCGCTGGCCGAGGCGTACGCCTCGGCGGACGTGTTCACCTTCCCCTCGCTAACTGAGACATTTGGTCAGGTGGTGATGGAAGCGATGGCGAGCGGACTGCCCGTCGTCGGCTTCGACGTAGAGGGCGTGCGCGATTCCGTGCGCTCCGGCACAACGGGGTGGCTCGCACAGGCAGGAGATACCGCCGGATTCGCCGACGCGGTTCGTATGCTGCTCGCGCAGCCCTCGCGCCGCGCAGAGGCGGGCGTGCGCGCCCGCGAGCTGGCCGAGCGGCGCACGTGGGACAGCGTGCTCGACGCTCTGTTCGCCGAGTACACCCGCATTCTAGAGGATGGCCGCACGACACGCGCCGCGTAGGCGCACGGATGTGGGGCAGCGGACGAGGTGGAGGAGCGGAGAGTCGCGCAGGGATGCGCCCCCCCTTCGCCCCGGTCAGCCTGCCCGAGACGGCGTCTGACCGGCGTGCCAGGGTCACCTATGCGCCTGGGAGCGCGAATGCGGTGACGGCGATCATGGCGTAGAACGCCAGCAGTTGGAGCCCTTCGAGCCAGGTTGTCTCGCCGTCGAGGTTGACGAGCGCGTAGACAAACGTCACCAGTCCTACGACGATCAGCTCCAGCGGCTTGAAGATGAGCGTCAGGTCAAGCGCCGAATTGCCGCGCGCCAGCACGAAGCCGATGAACACCAGCAACGGCGTGACGAACAGCGGAATCTGTACGCTCGACCCCGCCGCGACCGACATCGCCAGCTCCATCTTGTTGCGCCAACCACTCAGGAGCGCGCTGGCACCCTCACCCATATTGCAGACGATGGGGAAGAGGATTAGCCCGGTGGAGAGCGGCGTGAGTGGCGTATCGACGATCACGTTGTCGGTGACACTCACCAGCAGCCCGGCGATCGCGACCGTGACGGCGGTGACGGCGAACAGCACGACGATGGCCCGCGCGAACCGCACTGGCTGTTCACGACGCCGCTGCTGGTGGGTGGAGCGCTCGCGCTCGGCGGATTGCTCCGCGTCGTGCTCCTCGGCGGTGATCAGCTTCTCGACTTCCGTCTCCGTCGCGGTGCCTGGCCGCACGAGCGCGACACCCGCGGCTGCGGCCACGCCCTCCTCATAGGCCAACTCACTGAGGGTCTCGCCGGTTGATGCCTCTCCGTTCCGATCAGCCGCTGCGTCTGCGCCGCCGCGAGCGCCACGTGACGACGGCTCGCCCCAGCCAAAGATGTCGGAGCCAATGTAGAGCATGTATGTCACGAGCAGCACGCCGCCGACGAGCAGGCTCACGATCTCGGTGGTATTGACGGTCGCGTCTTCTTTGCGGGCGAATGCGGTGGAGATCGTCGGCAACGCCAGGCCGACGACGGCAAGAGCGAGCATCGAGGCATACCCGGCGGCATTGGAGGCATTGAAGGTCATGCGGCCGTTGCGTAGCGCGCCGAGAAACACCGAGAGGCCCAGCGTCAGCAGGATGTTCTCGATGACGGAGCCGATGAGCAGCCCACGAATCACGTCGAGGTCGGTCGCCGCGGTGGCCGGCGTGTTGATATGCGCGCTGGCATGGATGAGCAAAAATACGCCGATAGCGAGCTCAGGGACGTTGCTCAACGTCGCGTTCAGCAGTCCGCCCGCCAGATCGCCGAGGAAGAAGGCGAGATCCTCCGTGGCCTGCCCGACGAGGGTTGCCAGGGGAATCAGCGCGAGCAGCGCCAGCCCAAAGATGACGAGTGTGAGCTGCCCCGCGAACCCGCCTGAGCGATTGAGATACCATGCGACGTACGCGCCAGGTGCGGCGAGCGTCAGAATGTGCCACCACTTGAGCTTCACTGGCCTTCCCCTCCACCAGACACCAGAGCCGCCTGGCTGTCTGCCCGCCAGTGTACCAGAAAGTGGCTGAGCTGAAAATAGGCGTGCGCGCCTGTGGTACCCGCGCATCATGCGTACGTGTTACCGCCTAGCACAGATGCGTGCGTTTACGCGCGTTTACGCTTGACGAACATTCACCTCGGCTCTACTGTCATAGTCATCTGGGCTTCCGCGCGCGTGCCAGAAGGTGGAGACCTGCTCCCGGCACGAGGCACGCCTGCCCGGCGACCCCGCATGTTCGGAGAGGAGAGATGCGCTCGGCAGACAGCGAAACAGGAGGACACGATGAGCATGGGTTCCGACGCCCAGGGACACGCATCCCAAGGACAGGGAACGGCTATTGCCACAGAGCCTCTGACCCAGGAGGAGTCTGATCGGCGCGACGCGTTCGTGGGAAGGCTCTTCCAGTCGAGCCTCGCGGGTTGTGAGTCACTCACCATCTACCTCGGCAGCCGCCTTGGACTGTATCAGGCGCTCGCGAATGCAGGCGCTGCCACCGCACCAGAGCTCGCCGCACGTACGGGCATGCATGAGCGGTACGTGCGCGAGTGGCTGGAGCAGCAAGCCGCAGCCGGCATCCTCACGGTCAACGACCAGGCCGCGGCTCCCGCCGACCGGCGCTATCGCCTCCCGAGCGCACACGCGGAAGTGCTGCTCGCCGCGACGAGTCTCAATTACCTGGCTCCGATTGCGGACTTGGTCTACGGCTTCGCGACACAGCTCCCCGCGATCGCTGATGCCTTCCGGCGAGGTGGCGGTGTCCCCTACGAGGCGTATGGGGACGCGGCGCGTGAAGGCCAGGCGGCGCTCAATCGCCCGGCGTTCGTGAATTTGCTCGGCAGTGAGTGGCTGCCTTCTATCCCCGACGTGCATGCTCGCCTTCAGGCCGATCCGCCCGCGCGGGTCGCCGACATTGCATGCGGTTTCGGCTGGTCGAGCGTTGCTATTGCCCGCGCGTATCCCAAGGTGGGCGTGGATGGCTTTGACAGTGATGAGCCGTCGATCGCGTCCGCGCGGCGCATCGCGGAGGAGAATGGCCTCACCGACCGCGTGACATTCACCACGCGCGACGCCGCCGACCCGTCTCTCACCGGACGCTATGACCTCGTGACCATCTTCGAGGCGCTCCACGATATGGCACGCCCCGTCGAGGCCCTGCGGACCATTCGTGGGCTTGTCGCCGATGGCGGCACCGTTCTCGTCATGGACGAACATGTCGGCGAGACCTTCACCGCGCCCGCCGACGACGTAGAGCGCCTGATGTACGCGGCCAGCGTGCTCTTCTGCCTGCCCACTGGGATGTCCACACAGCCATCGGCGGGCACCGGCACCGTGATGCGGCCAGATACGCTCCGGCGGTACGCATCGGAGGCCGGGTACCGCACGGTGGAGATCCTGCCCATCGACTACTCCTTCTTCCGCTTCTATCGCCTGTACCCCTGATCGACCTATGTGTACCCGCCTGCCCTTGGCCAGAGTTCGCAGCTGGAACGCGCGTCCGGCCAGAGGCAGGCGGAAGACTGATGATACAGCGGGTCCAAGACGCCTGATGAGGCGTATCGGCCTTCTCATCCCGCCTTGCTCAGAATGCGGCGTATCAGGAGGAGACTATGTCCGAGGATGGCCGATCGATTACCACCACTACCCCTAGCACAACACGGCCCCCACTCTCCGACCGGAGTGGCGTCACCGACTCCGTGCGCGCCCAACTCCTGGCGACCGAGCACTGGAGTTTGCTCGCCACACGCAGCATGACGTGGAACGAAGTCTTCAGCCGCGCTTCGATGTTTGTCACCGTGCTCTCGGCCGCGGTCGTCGCGCTCGCACTGGTTGCCCAGGCGACCGCCTTCGGGCCGGGCTTCCGCCTCTTCGCCCTGCTGGTGCTGCCGATCGTGCTCCTGGTGGGGCTGGCGACGGTCATTCGTTTGGGCGACGCGAACGCCGAGGACTTCTGGCTGATGAGCGGGATGAATCGCCTGCGTCACGCCTACCTAGAGCTGGCGCCCGAGCTGGAGCCGTACTTCGTGACCGGGCACTACGACGATGAGGCCAGTATCATGGCGTCGTACGGCCTGAATGCGCGCCTTCGCCTCACCAGCGTCCTCGCCGGCACGCCCAACATCGTCGCCGCGATCAATGTCGTCGTGGTCGGGGTGCTCGCCGCCCTGGTCGCCGATGTGCTAGGCGCGTCGGATGCGGCCGACGTCGTGATCGGCGTCCTTGCCGCGCTGGTGGCCGCTGCCGGCCACGTTCTCCTGGCAATCCATTCGATTACCAGCACGCGCCGCGCGTACCACCCCCGCTTCTCACACTGATAGGCCGCATCTCGAACGCATGTGGCGTTAGACTCTGCTCTGCCCCGCCCGCCGCGAGAACAGCATGGCCAGCGCGATAAAAACGGCTGTCCAGCCGAGCAGGAACAACACGCTCGCGATATCGACAGTCTGGCCCGCGACGAGCCGCCACCCCAGATCAGCCGCACGATACGATGGCAGCAGCTTCCCCGCCGCCTGCAGTCCACTGGGGAAGATCGAGAGCGGCATCCACAGGCCGCCCAGCGCGCCCAGCACCATGTTCAGGGCGTAGAGCACGCCGAATGCGACTTCCGCGCCAGTGGCGAACCCGATGGCAAGGCCAAAGATGGCAAAGGGCACCGACCCGACCCACAGCAACAGCGCCAGCACGACCCAGCGCCATGCGTCTAGATGGATGCCATGCGTCAGCACCGCCGTCGCCAGCACCAGCGCGATCGCCGGACCCGCCAGCGCCAGCGCCGCCAGCAGCCGCGCCAGCAGCACCGCATTCTGCTTCACGGGGAGCAGCCGCATCTGCCGCACCCAGCCGATGCCGCGGTCCTGCGCGACACGCGGCCCCGTCGCCAGCATCACCGCGAACATCGCGCCGTAGACCGACATCGAGACCATCAGCGCGACCTGCACCGGCAGCCCGCTCGCCCCCACTCCCTGTCCGAATAGCCCCGCGAACAACAAATAGAACCCGACGGGCACCAGAAACGCCAGTAGCAAAAAACGCGGATCGCGCAGCGCGCGCAGCATCTCCAGCTTGAAATAGCCGATCATCGGGCGCCTCCATTCTTGCCATGGCCGTTGTTAGTGGCGTTGGCTACGAGCGAAAGGAACACATCTTCCAGCCGTGCGCCGCGCACCTCCAGGTCGCTCCAGGGGATGTCGCTGGCGACGAGATCGCGCACCGTCGCGTCGGAGTGCGTCGTCTCCAACGTCACGAGATCGCCGCGCGACTCCACATGCCGGACGCCCGCCAGATGTTCCAGCCGGTGATTGGCGGCGGGCTTGGGCGTCGTGAACTGGAGGGTCTGTGTCTCGCCTCGGCGCCGCAGGTCGGCCACCGTGCCATCGGCGACGATCCGGCCGGATGCGATGATGACGACGCGCGAGGCGAAGGCCTCCGCTTCCTCCAGGTAGTGCGTGGCGAAGAGCACCGTGCGCCCGCTGGAGGCGTAGTCGTGCATGCTCGCCCAGAACTCGCGCCGCGCCTCCACATCCATCGCGGCGGTCGGCTCGTCGAGCACCAGCACGTCGGGCTCGCTGGCAATCGCCAGGGCGAAGCGCACGCGCTGGAGCTGTCCGCCTGAGAGCCGGTCGACACGCCGCCGCTCCAGTCCACCGAGCTGCGCGATGGCGACGAGCCGCTGGCGTGGAATCGAGGGCGAGCGCAGGCTCACCACATAGTCGAGCAGCTCGCCTATCCGCACGCCGGGCATCAGGTTGCCCTCTTGCAGCATCGCGCCGATGCGCCCACTCTGGATCGCCTCCGCTGGCGGCCTCCCCAGGATGCTGACGCTGCCGCTGTCTGGCGGGAGCAGCCCGAGCAGCATCGAGACGGTCGTCGTCTTGCCCGCGCCGTTCGGGCCGAGCAGCGCCACCGTCTCGCCCCGTCGAATGTCGAGGGTGAGGTGGTCCACCGCGCGGACCGCGCCGAAGGTCTTCGTCAGGTCCGCGATATGCACCGCGATATCGTTTGCCGCCTCGCCGGTGTTGGGCTCTCCTGGCACCGCCTGCTGCCGTGGTAGATCAATCATCTGCACGCCCCCACTTTCCGTGCTCCGATCCGCACCAAGAAGGTCGCTGTCGCTTCCTCCGTCTGTCTACAAGCAGTGTAGAAGCGGCGCGAGTCGCGCGGTAGTGAGGCACATCAGCCCTTTCGGATGACAATTGTCACCTCGACGTGCGCCTGCTGTTGTGGGGCCAGAACCTGTAGAAATGGTCTGCGGAGCGTGTCGAAGAAAGGGGGGCTCTGCTAAAAACGCGAATTCGGGTTACGAGACGCCCGCAGCATGGCGGGCACCCCTAGCCTCCCAACCGCGCGTCGGCTCGCACAGTATGGTGCGTGTTTTCCCCACGGGCGTACCAGCTCGCACGGCCAACGCGAGCGAGTACGCGGCAAGCGGGAGCTCGATGACGGCCAGCCCGATGCCGAGTGCCTGGTCGATCCCCGATGAGGCCATGACATTGACCCACGCATCGCAGCATAAGAGACAGCCGAGCGCGGTCGCGCCAACAACCAGCCAAGGAGAACCGCGACGAATGCAGGACACGACAACCAGCATCGCCGCCAACTCGAAGAGGTCGAGACCCGTCCAGACCAGGCGCAGCCGGTGGGTCTCTACGATCGGCGTGACCCGGAGCAGATAGACGACGGTCCAGGGCACGAACAGCGCGGGCAAAGTGAAACATGCCGTACTCACCCAGCGCGGCACGGTCCATTCAGCGGCACGCGAACGGACGACGTGAACGGCTAGCCAGGCCATCAGGCACGTCAGGGGCGCAAAGATCATCAAGGCGAGAGAAAGGGCTTTCGTGTGCTGGATGAGCGCGACAACGCTAAACCAGGCTGTCACAAAAGCCACCGTCGCTGTGAATGTGGCCGAGAGGGCAGCCTGGGTAGAGCGGAGGGCGCAGAGCACCCCTGTGGTCAGCGCGCCCACGGTGAACAGGATCACGAGCCCGAGTCCCACCCAGGCAACATGGTACGCATAGCCAGTGCGTGGCTGTATGATCGCGAGGCAGATGATCCAGGGAATCAGAGCGGTGGCGCAGACCCGATAGATGGGAATGGCAAAGCGCCAGACTCCACGGGTAGAGAGTGACTGTATGATGCGGCGCCTGTCTCTGAGCTGGCCGCTGGTGGCCTGTGCGCCGGAAATCGTTGAGCTACTGCCATTTGCGTGTGGAGTGCGATAGGCCATTGGGTGCTGCTGAACGCACGGTTGCATGCTCGTCACTCCCTTGTGTACGGCGGGACGTTGGGCGCGTTCGCGCTCGCAGAGGGATCGATCAGCATGCAGCGAGGCAGGTCTGAGCAACACGTAGATGTGGCAGAACCTCGGCGGGTGCCGTCGCCAGATCATGCCCCAGCATGTCCGAGGCTGTCAGGCACTTGCCAGAGTGATTGGTCAGCCTGGAGCATGCTACAGCGCTCACTCATCCGGCTGTTGCTGAGTGACTGACTGTAGCTGCACACCGTGCCGATGCTGTCCGCCTTATCACTCCTCTGTATGCACACGTATGGCCGCGAGAACGCCTCTGCTGGTAGCTCGCCTCTGTTCGATCTGCTACGAGTGTAGCGAGCAATTGTCGAGAGAGTATGGACGACATGTCACAATTCTGTCGCAGTGCGATCTCGATACTGGAGCCGCCGCCTCGCTGCACGGTGTGAGGCGGGGAGAGATAGAAGGAAGCGGAGAGTATGACGTGCTGGGGGTAAGCCACTGCCGATCTGTACGTCAGGCACAACCGAGTGCCGAGAAGATACTAGCCGGGTGGCTGCGCGGTCTCAATCTATTCGCCCTGCTCGGAGTCGTCACCTGGGGACTCGCCGTCGCCAGCTCGATTCAGGCCGACGCAGTTTGTAGGACCACATCGGCCCTCGCACACACACAAAGCCCCTCTCCCTAGAGGGAGAGGGGTTGGGGGTAAGGCCCCTCTATCTCACCTTGGCCGCCCAGCGTGGGAGCGGGCGAGGCACGGCTCGCCCCTACAACGTGTTAGCGAGGCGATAGCTAATGTCCCCCGGGCCAGTAGCGCTCAATCAGCGGCCCCTTCCCTAGAGGGAAGGGGGGAGGGGGTGAGGTGCTGCCACGCGTCTCATGTGTCGAAGGGCCGCCCTTACACGTGCGCGCCAGCTTCGCGTTCGCGGACGCGCCGGCTGAGGGCGCGCAGCATCGCCAGCAGGATGTCGGGCTCCTCGCGCAGCAACGCACGGAAGTCCCACGCGGGCAGCGCGAGCACGACGGACGGCTCGGTGGCGACCGCTGTGGCCGAGCGTGGCTGGTCGTCTACCAGCGCCATCTCGCCGAAGGTCTCGCCCGGCTCGAGCGTCGCGATCTGGTGGGTGTCGCCATCGGGCCGCTGCTGCAGCAGCTTGAGCTTGCCAGAGAGCAGGATGAAGAACGCCGCCGCCGAGGTTCCCTGCCAGACGACAGGCTGCCCGACAGAGTATTCCTGCTGGCGACACGTTGCGCCGATGCGGGAGAGATCCTTCTTGCTGAGATCTGAGAAAAGGGGAACGGAGGCAAGTTCGCTCTCGTACATGTTGGTGCGCTCCAGTCCGAAGGGCAGAACCACGCCGTATGCTCAGCTACTATATCATGTCCATCTGACAATCGCGGCATGCTAGCGTGACTGCTGCGATGACCTCTGAAAGTAGATATCCCCCAGCTCAGTGGTAAGCACCTCAGCCAGTCCCTTGAAGCGGGCGAACTTGGCCGTGTAGGCACCCGGTGCTGCTGGAATCACTGTCTCATGCAGGCCCGCATGCTGTTTGAGGGCGTCGTCCCACGTCCAGATGCCGGTCGCGATGTTAGCCAGCGCGGCAGCGCCCGCCCCCGAGGTGTCGATCGTGCCGATGTCGAGCACCGGTATGCCGAAGATGTCGGCGGTCAGCGCACGAATCCACGGGGTTTCGAGCACACCACCCGAGGCGACGATTGCCCGTGGCCTACGCGTTTGCTCGAAGAGCTGCGACGCGATCCAGTAGGCGTTGAAGAGAATGCCCTCGACGCCCGCGCGCAGCATATCGGCGCCGGTGTGGTGGATGCGGAGGCCGAGGATCACGCCCGTCGCGTCGCCCGTCCATAGGGGAGCACGCTCACCCGAGATGTACGGCAGGAACACCAGCCCGTCCGCCGCAGCGTGTTCCGCCGAGGCGAGTGCGGCGTTGAAGCGGGCATCCTCTTCGGCGGTGTGGCGCCCATGCAGGGGCTCGGTGCTTCCGTGGAACACACGATGATACAGCCAGTCGAGCACGATGCCGCCGTTGTTGCCCGGACCGCCGAGAATAAAGCGGTCGTCGTCGAGCACGTAGCAGAACGAGCGCGTCCGCACATCCGTCACCGGCGTGCGGCTGCCGACACGCACCGCCAGGCTCGTGCCGATGGTCAACACCATCAAGTCGTCGTCGATCGCGCCCGCGCCGAGATTCGCCAGCACGCCGTCCGACGCGCCGATGTTGAAGGCCACGCTGGCGTCGATGCCTACATCGCTGAGGCGCGGCTCGGCACAGCCGGTGCGCACAAAGGTCGTCGGCAGAATGTTCGAAAGCTGCCCGGCCGTGATGTTCGCGACCCGCAGCGCCTCGGCGTCCCACGTGCGGTCGTGCAGGTTATACAGCCCCGTCGCGCTCGCGATGGATGCGCTGACCTGCCACCCGCCGAACCAGCGATACCACATCCACTCCGCTAGCGAGACAAAGCGGGCGCTCTCGGCGAACACCTGTGGGCGCGCGGAACGCAGCCAGAGGAGCTTCACCAGCGGCGACATCGCGTGAATCGGCGTGCCGGTGCGCTCATAGAGGGCCTTGCCCACAGGGGTATTCCATAGCGAGTCGGCCTGTTGCTGGGCGCGGATATCGGCCCAGGTCATCGCGCGCATCAGCGGCGTGCCATCCTCCCGGACGGGGATGAGGCTATGCATCGCCGCGCTAACGCCGACGCATCCGATGGTGTAGCCGCGCTCGCGGGCAGCGTGGCACGCGGCGATCATCGCCGACATGATTGCCTCGTAGACCGCCTGCGGGTCCTGCTCGGCGGCGCCTTCATCGTCATGGATCAGCTCGACAGGCTGCGCTGCCCGCGCGATCTCCGTCCCCGCTCTATCGTACGCGAGCACTTTGATCGCCGTCGTGCCCATATCGACGGCAAGAGTACACTGCTGGTTGGTCACGGCTGCTCATCCTCCCCCACACGCTGGCCCCCGCTCCCAGCCTCTCCCCCACCTGACGGCGGGAGAAAGGAGCCAGACGCTCCGCAGCGCCCAAGCGCCCGCGTTGTCCGTTCCCCCTCTCTCACCGTCGGGTAGGGGAGGGGGACAGGGAGAGGGAGCCGCGCCTTACGCCGCCGTGGGCTCGGCTACGGTCGGGCCGCCGCCCACGCTCACGCCGGGGTTCGGGATCTGCTCGATGCGCCCCAACAGGACCACATAGCAGATGATCCCGATCGCCAGCACGACTCCCGCCACAATGAACCCGATCGCGAAAGAACCCGTACTGCCGACGATGAAGCCGGTCACGATTGGCGCGGCGATTCCCATCAGGTTGTTCGCGCAATTCATGATACTGCCAACCGTGCCTACTGTGCCATCTGGCGCGACGAGCGCGGGAATGCTCCAGCCGACCGGCGCGGCGAAGGCTAGCCCACCGAGCGCGATGGAGATCCAGACGATGGCCCAATTCGGGTTCGAAGTGAAGGCCGCGCCGATCACCGCCAGCCCCAGCAACATGCCGATGACGATGGTCGTCTTGCGCACGCGCGTCGAGTCATGGCCGCGCTTGACGAGATGATCGACGAGCCACCCGCCGATGAGAATATCGGTGATCGTCGCGACGATCCACGGAATGATCGTGTAGAGGCCGCTCTTGAGCACCGACATGTGCAACTGTGTTTCGAGGTATCCCGGTAGCCACGTCAGCAGCAGGTAGAATGAATAGCCATAGGCCGCGAAGCCGAGCGTCAGACCCCAGACCTTGCGCTGGCGCAGCAGGTAGCCTAGTGCCCCCGCAGCGTGCGCGGGGCGGTAGCCCTCACGCTGTGCGCCACCCTCGACGATGTACTCGCGCTCGTCCGTCGAGAGGTATTTTGCCTCACTCGGATCACGGTAGGCCAACCAGAAAAGGATGAAGTAGAACAGGCTGAGCGTGCCGGTGACCCAGAAGCCGCCGCGCCAGCCCCACGCCGTCACGGCGAGCGCCACGATGGGCACGCCGATGACGTTGGAGAACTTCGCCGCCGCGTCGAACGCGGAGGTCGCCATCCCGCGCTCGCGTGTGGGGAACCAATAGCCCGTTGCCTTCGCTGCCCCTGGGAACGCGGGCGCCTCGGCCACGCCCAGAATCACGCGCGCCAGGATGACCAAGCCCAGCCCGCTCACGATGGCGGTCATATAGGTGGCGGCGGCCCAGAGCAATGTGCCCCAGCGGATCAGCCACTTCACGCCGGTGCGGTCAAGTAGCTGGCCGACGGGAATCTGCAGCAGCGCGTACGACCACAGATACGCGGAGAGCACGAAGCCCATTTCCGGCGCGCTAAGGTGAAACGCCTGCTCAAACGGCTTGGTCGCGACAGAGATGTTGACCCGATCGAAGTAGTTGATGAGTATTCCAACACCCAGCAGAATGGCAATCCACCAGCGGACACGTCCTCGTGTGGTTGCGGCGCGCGCAAGCATGTGACCCTCCATTGGCTCATCGGCCTCTCTTCCTTGGGAAGCACACAGACAGACACTGGATGGCAGACGTTCACTCGCAGAATGCGTGCCTTGTGTCGTAACGCGAGGAATCGGCTGATCTTTGTTCTCCGCCTGCCTGAGCATTTCGTACTAGACGCTTTCTACCCGCCAGAGACCCTGCTACACATGCAGAGAACGAACGCTCGTCTCGCGGGAGCATGCGACGGCACGCTGTAGGCGCGCGGCACGCCTCGCCCGCGCGTCGAAGCACACGCGCCCAGATTTCGGAGGATCGGCACACATGGGCAGTCTGGTTGAGCTGATTAATCTGGTCCAGCTTGACTTGCCGCAGATCTATCCGTTCGTGCCGGTCATCATCATCGCCTTCATGACGGCGCTCGGCTGGCTGCTCGAGCTGACCGTGCTGGCGCGCCTCCAGCGCTTCGCGAAGCGCTCGCCGTGGCATGGCGACGACGTGATTTTCGCGTCGCTGCGCGCGCGGTTCATCCTGTGGGGCTTGCTGCTGGGGCTATTTCTCGCGCTCTCGCCCAAGTCGTCGCCGTGGCATATTCAGGACCTGACCGTTGGAACCTATGTGGACGACGGGTTGCTGGTCGTCTTCCTGCTCTCGCTCACCACGTCGCTGGCGAGCATCTCATCCCGCCTGATTAATGTGTCATCGGGCGCCGAGCAGCGCCCGGCCCTCTCCCTCATCACCACGGTCGTGCGGGTCACGATCTACATCGTCGGCTTCCTTATCATCCTGCAGGTGTTCGACGTCTCCGTCACGCCGGCGCTGGCCGCGTTAGGCGTCGGCGGTCTGGCGGTCTCGCTAGCGCTGCAGTCGACGCTGACGGACCTGATCTCCGGCATCCAGCTCATCGCCGCGCGACAGGTGCGTCCTGGTGAGTACATCCGCCTGAGCACAGGCGAAGAAGGCTACGTCGTCGACATCAATTGGCGGACGACGACGGTGCGCCAGTTGACGAACAATATGATCATCATTCCCAACGCGCAGATGACGTCGTCGATTCTGGTGAACTATGCTCAGCCCCAGACCGACCTCGCGATACTCCTGGATATCGGCGTCAGCTACGACGCCGATCTGGAGCGCGTCGAGCGTGTCACGCTGGAGGTGGCGCGCGAGGTGCTCGCCTCCGTGCCCGGCGGCGTAGCGGACTACGAGCCGCTGCTGCGCTACAGCCTTTTCGCCGAGTCGGCCATCCACTTCACGGTGATCCTACGCGGTCACGAATTCACCAATCAGTTCCTGATCAAACACGAGTTCATCAAGCGCCTGCAACGGCGTTACCGCGAAGAAGGCATCGCGTTCGGCCTGCCAGTGCGCGTCGTTCACACCCCCGATGCACGCGACCCGGTCGGTTTCTGAGTGCTGATGCAGCCAGCACCAGCGGGCAATAGACACAACAGCAACGGACCTGTATAATCGGCGCACCCGCGAGCCATCCGCGGCACGGACAAGGACCGAGATCACGCTGGGAAGGATAGGGCTGTGCAGGTCAGGCTGGGATCGACATATCTACGCGATCAGGAAGTTGCCTTTCGTCAGAAGGCCGAGCAGGTGAAGAATACGCCGATACCCCAGCCAGAGGGGACCCTTCGTCGTGTGTGGTGGGTTCTGACTGGAGAGCGTAACAAAGCCCTCCAGGAACGTGCCCGAGAAGTCCGCCGGCTACTGCAAGACGCCCAGAACTATGCGCGGGGGCGAGCAGGCGAGAATGCGCTCGAAGCCGCATTGCGTCCCATCTTTGACGACTCGTATGTCCTCCTGCGCAATTACGTGCCTCCCCGCTCACCGAAAGGAGGCGACATCGACGCCGTGCTTATCGGCCCGTCGGGTGTGACGGTCTTCGAGGTCAAGGCCTATCGTGGCAGGTTCAAACTGGCTCATGATATATGGTGGCACCGCAACGTTCGCACTGGACGGTGGAGAAAGGCATTCGAGAACCCCACCCAACAGGCGCGCATGAACGTCCAACGTATCAATAAGGTGCTCGCTGCCCAGAATCTGCGCAACATTCCGGTGTGCGCAGCGGTCGTTATTGCCGCGCGAGATATGAAGGTGCGGTACCGACCGCCAGTCGAGATTCCACTGCTCTTTCTCTTCCGCCGCAAGTTGCGACTGGATGTTGTCCTTGCGCCTGCCACATTGTCTGCTCCCGTCACGGAGCAGGTGCTCGTCGCTCTCCACACATAGCACCATGCACGGTGTGCGGACAGCTTCCCCTCCGGTACTGGTCGTATACTGGAACGGCACAGACATCAGCCGGACACGCAGAGGAGGCTTCCGTATGGCCGACCACGGTGGAGCGCGGCTTCAGCTAACTGCACCGCAACGTGACCTGCTGCGGGCGGCTGTGAGCGCGCATCCACGCGGCCTACTTTCCGACTTCGACGGCACGCTGAGCGCAATCGCCCCGACGCCCGAGGCCGCGACGCTCCTGCCGGGCGTCCGCACGCTGCTTGCGGAGGTGGTGCGGACCTTCGACGTGGTAGCCGTCGTGTCGGGCCGCTCGGCGGCGAACCTGCGCCGGAAGGTTGATGTGACGGGCGTCTTCTCGATCGGCAACCATGGCTTCGAATGGCTCGATCCGTCGCCCAGCCCGACCGGCGCTGACGAAATCGAGACCGGCGAGGTCATCATGCCGGAGGGCGTAGAGCGCTACCTGCTGCCCATCTCAGCCGTGCTGGAGCAGGTCTACGAGGACCTCGAGCCGCGCTGGCCGGGCCTGCGTGCCGAGCCGAAGGGGGCTACCGCGAGCCTGCACGTGCGCGCGACACAGGACCCCGAAACCGCCGAAGCGGAGGTGTTCCACGCCGCGCAGGCTGCCGCCGCACCGCATGGGCTGCGTGTCACACGCGGCAAGCGCGTCGTCGAGATCCGCCCGCCAGTGGACGTGAACAAGGGCACGGCGATTGAGGCGCTGATCCGCGAGCGAGGGCTGCGCGGCGCGGTCTACCTCGGCGACGACACGACCGACATCGACGCGTTCACCGCGCTACGACGCCTGACCCGCGAGCGCGTCTGCACAGGCGTCTCCGTTGCCGTGCTGCAGGCCGAGGCGCCCTCCGGCCTCGCGGACGCCGCGGACGTGACGCTGCCGAGCATCCAGCAAGTGCCGTCCCTCCTCCGTTGGCTGATCGACGAGGCCGCGCGTGCGTGACACGCCTTCCCACGGACCTGGGCGAGGCATGCCTCGCCCTTACAGAACAGCACATCCACGTTGATGTGCCGCACAAGATCCATTCAGCACACCCGCCTGACTAGCGACCCCTTCCCCTCTAAGGAAAAGGGGTAGGGGGTGAGGTTCTGCCAGGGGGTCAGGGGGGATGACGTCCGCTCACGCCTCCAGCTTGGTGCGCGCGCAGTTGAAGAACTGCGCGGTCAGCTTGTTCGCCGTGCCCTCCATCAACCGGCTGCCCACGCTGGCAAGCGTGCCGCTGACGTTGACCTGGGCATCGTAGTTTAGGTCCGTGATTTCGTCCGACTCCGGCGTCAGGCTGACCGCCGCGCGCACCTCGACGGCGCTGCCCGCCGCGCTGCCACGGGCCGTCATGACCGCGTGATCGGGTTCGTGCATCTCAGAAAGCTGCACGTCGAGGGTGAAGGTAGCTCGTACCGGCCCGACGCCCACCGACAGCGTCGGCTTGAAATGATCGGGACCAAGCACTTCCATCGACTTGAAGCCAGGCGCACACTGCGCTACCTTGTCGGGGTCCATGAAGAATGCCCAGATTTCGGGCATCGTCGCACGGATTTTCTGCTGCCCTGTGAAGTGCATGGTGCGCCCTCCGCTTCCGTATCCCGTCAGTGGGACGGCAAACTACCCGCCGTGTGGGCGACGCGGGCGTAGATCGACATTGGTCTGCGCCCGCATGTGCTCCCGACCGCTGTATGTCGAGAATAGTAGCAGACATCGGCGCCAGAGGCCATTCCCTCCCCGGTTTATGCGAGCTGCGCGTCGAGCTGGATGTCGACGTTGTTGTGGAGTGCGTTCGAGACGGGGCATCCCTCCGCGGCTTGCTGCGCGTACCGCTGGAAGGCATCGGCATCCAGGCCGGGCACGTGCCCGCGCACTGTCAGCCGCATCGTCGTGATCCGCACCTTGTCGTCGACTCGGTCCAGCGTACATACCGCCGTCACGTCGAGCTGCTCGGGCGTCGCGCCATTCGTTGCCAGCGTATTCGAGAACGCCATCGCGAAACACGACGCATGCGCCGCCGCGATCAGCTCCTCCGGGCTTGTCTTGCCGTCCGAGCGCTGTGTGCGTGACGCCCATGTCACAGGAAAATCCGGGAACGCGCCGCTATTGACGTGTACCGTACCGTTGCCGTGGGCGAGGTCGCCTTGCCAGATCACGTTGGCCTGCCGCTCCGCAAGCGCCATTGCGAGTCTCCTTCCATAGGTGGACTGTGTCGCGCGGGATGCCGCTTCCCAAGACCTACCGCCGGGTCAGAATCAACCGTCGGGGCAAGGCATGCCTCGCTCGCTCCCGACAAGTGCTGAACTGTCCACCATCGCGATATCTCCAGACCCGCGCGGATGGACTCAGAGGGTCTCCGCGAATATCATACCGTGCGCCCGGCCACTCGTGCCCGAGGCGGCGCCACGCCGCCCGATTGCGCGATATGTAGCGCGAAAGTCCCCATTCGTTGCGGCGATGGCGTCTGCCCTGCGACACTACTGCTGTGCCGTACCACCGGCGGCAGACGGGATGCTGGGGCGCTCGGGTGGCAGAGGTGCGGACGGATTCGGCCAGGCGCGCGGGATGTAGGGATGTGTTGGGCGGGCGTTCGGAGTCTGGCGATTCCTAGGGGATGTGTTGACCCAGCTCGGTCTGCTTCCGGTGGCGGCTACGCTCCGCCC
>CAYRVF010000003.1:0-2835 GCA_964427535.1 uncultured Ktedonobacterales bacterium | reverse complement strand
TAGGGGATGTGTTGACCCAGCTCGGTCTGCTTCCGGTGGCGGCTACGCTCCGCCCAATTGGGCGCAACACCCTCTGTGGGCGTGCCATCGACCAGCTTCCCGATAGCTCAGCGGAACCCTCGCCACTGTCACCCCCTACCTTCACCCCACGATTTCCCTTCCCTATTACCGCCCGCAGTGCGGTATGCTATGCGGGGACAAATATGATTCCCAAGCCTGCGTATTTCCGCACCGATCGTGCGTTCTCAGGAGGTCCTCGCTCGTGGGCATGAAAGCTGTTTCGATGACGCTGCGCGCCTTGTTTGTGGTGCAGCTCGTTCTTGGCATCCTGTTCTGGACAGGCGTAGCCGGAGGTGGCCTGGTCGCCCTGCATATGCTCATCGGCATCATCTTCGTGGCACTTGTGTGGTACACAGGCATCGCGGCGGCGCTGCGGGGCGGCTCGATGGGCCTCATCCTCGGCACCTTCGTGATCGGCCTCGCGCTCGCGCTCGTCGGTCTGTTCCAGACGAGGATTCTCCCTGGCTCGAACCACTGGATCATCCAGGTCGTGCATCTGCTGCTGGCGCTCTGTGCGGTCGGCATCGCGGAGTCGGCCACGGCGACATTCAAGCGCAAGTCGGCCTCGGTCGCCACGACAGTGCGCTAGACCAGTCGCGAGGCTATGCTCCCGGCGTGGCAGACTCCAGCCGCCACACCGGGAGCGGACGATTTGGCGGCAGTCCGTCGCCACGTGGAGCGCGTCATGACACGCATCCTCGGTATCGACATCGGTGGCACGACCACCCGTGTCGCCGCATTCCCCTCCTCTGACTCGACCGTCTCGACTCCGCTCGTGAGCTTCCCCACCGAGCCTGACTACGATGCGCAGATCGTATGGCTGGCGCGAGTGCTACGCGATACGGGTAGCGAGCCACTCGCGGGCATCGGCGTCTCGCTGGGTGGGCGTATCGCGCGCGACGGACAGTCCGTCTCGGTGGCGCCGAATCTCCCCGGTTACGTCGAACGCCCGCTCGTGGCTGACCTGGCCGCCATCGCCAGGTGCCCCGTCCGTCTGGCGCACGACGCCGTCTGTGGCCTGCTCGCCGAGAAACGGCTGGGCGCGCTCCGGCCAGAGGATCGCTGCGCCTACCTCACCGTCTCGACGGGCACCGGATGCGCGTTGCACCTGGGCAACGACCAGAACGCGGTGATGCTCTCGATCGAGTTCGCGCACCAGATCCTCGACGGCAACACCCGCATCTGTTTGTGTGGACAGACCGGCTGCCTCGAAACCTACACCGGCGGCAAACAGCTCACCCTCCGCTACGGTCTCCCGCCAGAGGAGATCCACGATGCGCAGGTCTGGCGCGATTTCACAGAGAAGCTGGCCCTCGGCATTGTCAACCTGACACAACTCACGCGAGTAGAAACCATCGCGCTCAGCGGCGGCATCGCGCTCAACCGTCTCCGGCTGCTCGACGACACGCAACGGCGGGTGTCGTCGATGCTGCGCGGCACGGACCTGCGACTGGTGCGCGCCGCACTCGGCGAACAGGCGCCACTCATCGGCGCGGCACTCTTGCTCGATACACCTGAGGGGCGCATTCTGCACTGAGGCGGGCCAGCTGCTACTGCCAGCTTGGCCGTCTCGTGCCAGATGAGGATGCGGTTCCAGGGTCCGCGTCACCAGCGTCAGCGTCGTCGCGCGCTGGCTGGGTGACGGCGTCGCGTCCAGGCTCGAAACCGTTGGAGTGCGCGGAAGGCTCTTCGTCGTCGTCAGTGCTGGGCATCGTCGCCGCGTTCCAGGCCGCCGCGCTCCACAGGCGCGACGGATCGTTGTGGGCGACGCGGCTGCCGCTGATGGACGGACTCGCGGGCTCCAGGTGCGGCGGCTGTGGCATCCCACTCGACGGGCTCTGCAGCCGGAATTGACTCGCGCCAGGGTCATCTTGCCTGGCGGGCGGCTGTGTACTGTAACGCGACGCTCCCAGCTCGCCAGTATCGGGCGCGACGATGCGCGCCGGAGGAGTGAGTGGCACCTCGGCCTCGAGCGCGGCACGGTGACGCACCTCGTCGAGCAGCTCCTGGATGTCAGGGCGAAACTTCAAGTTCGGCGGCGGAATCTTCTCCCACACACGCAGCGCGTCCGCTGTCTCGCCCGCACGATAGCAGTAGTAGCCCAGCAACGCCCGCGCGTCGAAGACACTCACGCGCTGCCACAGTGAGAGGTCTTCGATGGGTGACCCGATGGCATCTTCGGCGACCTGTGTCACGTCGATGCAGCGGTAGAGCCGGATGCCGAAAAGCTTGAACGGATAGCCGTAGAACAGGGCGAGGTAGCGCGGCTCATTCGGCGGCGCACCACGCCTGCGGGCGAGGCCGACGAAGAAGTAACGCGTAAACGGCCCTGTCTGCCAGATCGCGACGAGCGTCAGCAGCCCCACCGCGCGCGCGAGATAGCGCTCGAAGCTGAACGGCGCGAGCACGCTCGCCACCCCCAGCACGCCGAGCACCGCACCCAGCAGCCAGACCGCGTAGACCAGCCGCTTGCGGTCCCAGCCGAGCAGGTCGAAGTGGTGGTGCATCGGCGTCGCGAGGAACGGCAGTGGGAACTCGGTGTGCGCGTAGGTGGTGTCCGTGCCGAAGCGCTCCAGATAGAGGAAGCGGCGGAAGAACTTCACCAGAATGCGCGCCGAGATGAGCGCCGAGAGCCCTTCGAGCAGGAAGATGCCGCCGATGATGACCATCAGCAGCTCGTTGCGGCTGATCACCGCGACGAGCGCCAGCAGCCCACCGAGAGCCAGCGAGCCGGTATCGCCCATGATGAGCTTCGCGCGGCGCTTGGCCGTCGCC
>CAYRVF010000002.1:28798-85494 GCA_964427535.1 uncultured Ktedonobacterales bacterium | reverse complement strand
CCGGCGAGATCGTCGTGCGTGGGTATAGCGTCATGAAAGGTTACTATAAGCGCCCGGAGGCCACCGCCGAGGCGATGCGCGGCGGATGGTTTCACACCGGCGACATCGCCTATCAGGACGCTGATGGCTATTTCTTCATCGTCGATCGCAAGAAGGACATGATTCTGCGCGGCGGCTACAACGTCTACCCCCGCGAACTCGAAGAGGTGCTGATGACGCACCCGGCCGTGTCGCTGGCCGCCGTCATCGGCGTGCCGCACGAGGCCCTGGGGCAGGAGGTGAAGGCCTATATCATTCGCAAGCCCGGCGTCACCATCACCGTCGAGGAGATGACGGTCTGGTGCAAGCAGCAGATGGCGCAGTACAAGTATCCGCGCTACATCGAGTTCTGCGAGAGCTTACCCATGACCGCGACCGGCAAGGTGCTCAAGCGCGAGCTGGTCGAACAGGAAGCGCGCAGAACGACCTCGTAAGAGCTTCCCGATCGCGGGGAAGCAGCGTGCCAGTGTGCTCGTGGAGCACTCAGAGCGAAGGGAGTGAGAACAGCATGGCAGAGGAGAGCGTGTACAAGGTGGTCACGCTGGTCGGCTCCAGCACCGAGTCGTGGGAGCGGGCAACCGCCGCGGCGATCGAGGAGGCGTCGCGCACTTTGCGCGATCTGCGCGTCGCCCGTGTCGTCGAGCAAGACGTGCATATCGAAGCCGGTAGAGCGCTGACCTATCGCGTCAAACTGGAGCTCTCATTCAAGTACGAGGGCGGCGCCTAGTCTATTACCAGGGGACGATCGCGACTGTGGTGTTCGCACGGTCGTCCCCGTTCGCTCTGCGTCCGGCTGTGGCCAGCCTCCGCACGACGCGCATCAACAGTCGCGCTGGTCACCCTCTGACACAAAAGAGCGCCTGGGCATCTGCTCGGGCGCTTGCTGGTAGCGGCGACAGGACAGGAAGCAGGACAGGAAGATGGCGATGGGGACTGTGGCAACGCAGGTGGACCACATTGCTCTGGAAACGCGGGAGGCACACAGACGACATGGCCGTCTGTGTGCCTCCCGCTTGGGGTCGCGCTAGCGAAGCGATTCCACTCGGCAGGTGCCTTGCACGACGAGCGCGCGCTTAGGCCGCGTTTGCGCTATAGGTCGTCACGTCTTCGCTCTTGCTCTCTCCCAGCACGCGTCGCGCGGTCTCCACCTCTTGGGGGGCGCCGTGGACAACAAGCAGATACTTGCCCGCCTGAAGCGCTGCCTGATATTTCGGAATGTGTTCCTTCTCGACCTGTTCGCCCAGGATAGCTCCTAGCAAGCCTCCCATTGCGCCTCCAGATGCGGCCCCGAGCGCTGCATAGACGAGCGGACCCAGCACGACAAGCGGTCCTAACGCTGGCACCCAGAGGAAAGCGGCGCCGGCCAGCAGGCCAAAGATACCTCCTGTCCACGCCCCGATTCCCGCGGTCTCGCGCGCAACGTCGGCCGCGCGGATGTAGCCTTGAAGCTGTTCACGCAGCTCCAGGCCTTGGGCCACGAGCGAGATGCGATCGGCCGGGATTCCCGCTTGGGTCAGCCGCTGTATTGCCTCTTCAGCTTGTGCCTGGTTGGAGAAGATACCCACGACCATATCCTGTGCCGTCACATTGGCGGGGGCCGGTGGGCTCTGGCTCGGTGTCGTCATCTTCTACCTCTTTCGTGATGTCACGTTTGCTGTTCCGTCCGCGCTTTCCGCGGTGGCGGCAGACACACATCGATGGCATCCTGCGAGGGGAGTGTACGCGTATCCGCTGCCTCAGTCTCTTCGGCGGCGATCACAAGGGCCTGCGCTAATCACATCGCGTACGTCATCTGCCCTGCTCCCGATGCCCTCGATAGGTGGTGCCAGGCGGGCTCAGCAGTTCGTCAGCAGTCTCCTCCATGTACCCGTCGCTCGCCTCTGCCCGCATCAACTCCTGCCGACTCTGATTTTCGAGCATGAACTGCTGTTCGTCGACCGCATCCAGATGCGCCTGATCGCCGCTGGCTCCGGTTTGCCGCGTGCTGAGTTCGGCCAACCGCTCGGCCCGCCCGTAGAGAATGAGCGTGTCGTCTGGGCCTACGACCATGCTCCCAGGCGGCGCGCCGATGAAGCTGCCGTCCGCGCGCCGCACGGCCAACACGGTTACGCCTTCCTCCGGAAGGCCCAGTTCGTCCAGACGCTTCGCGCCGACCCAACTGTCCTCGGTGATAGGCATCTCGAGCACACTATGCCCCGCCGTCAATCCAAGCAAGGTCGTGTAGTCCGCC
Source organism: uncultured Ktedonobacterales bacterium (assembly GCA_964427535.1). Lineage (GTDB taxonomy): Bacteria > Chloroflexota > Ktedonobacteria > Ktedonobacterales > JADMIN01 > CAYRVF01. The sequence goes on along the minus strand of CAYRVF010000002.1, from coordinate 83,225 downwards.
ACCTCGAGTGAGGTCCAGCGTTGCAGCAGCCATGCGATCAATCGTGATAGGTGACGATTGACCCACTTGTTCGATGCCAATAGAAAGAGCGCCACCAGCCCAGCGCTGAGTACAATCCCACGTACTGCGCCCTCCCTCGTGCTCCCCACACCGATAAACGTCAGGACGAGCGTCGAGATCCCGGTGATGAGCTCGAAGTTGCGTGCGGCCATGAGCAGCATGATGATCCGGCGCCGTGCTGGGTGGTTCACCACCTGCTCCGCCTCTCCGGTGGTGAAGCCGGTGCCGGTGAGTGCCGAGCGCGCCTGAAATTTTGCAACGTCGCGTGAGAGGCCAGTGAGCGTCAGCGCCACCATCGCCACCCGTTCGATAATGAGGGAGAGCGTGACGACGATGAGGAACGAGACGAGAGCGATCATTGACGACCTAATCTGTCTGCGTCAGGATGCGTCCGCGGACGCTCCCCAGCAAGGAAGCTGACAATCTCCACGGCGACCCGCTATCTGGCTGGTGTGCGGCGCCAGACGAGCGTGATCGCGAAGAAACTGACTGCCACCGCGGCGCAGTGACATCCCGCCACGTTGAGTGCCAGGCGTTCACGCGCCGCTCCCGCCTTCAGTGCCTATGCTTGAGATTGCCCTTGTTGTCCTTGCCCTTGACTCTGTCCTTGACTCTGTCCCTGGCTCTGCATCTGTGGTTGCGCTTGACTTTGTCCTTGTCCTATCTGTGCTCGTCCTTGAACCTGATCTTGTCCGCGGGTCACTCGGATCGATCGCTCGCGGGCCGACGCCGCCTTTGGCAGTGTCAGGGTGAGCACGCCGTTGTCATACGACGCGCTCGCCTGCTCCGCATTCACCTCGGCAGGCAACTGTACCATTTCGCGGAACTGTCCCCGCATCGCGCTCGAATACAGATTGCGCGCGTCCGAAGGCGCGGGGATATCTATCCTGCCCTGCAGCGTCACCACATTGTCGCGAGCTGTGATAGTGAGGTCTTCGACCTGTACTCCAGGCAGCGGCACCTGAATGATGTAGGCGTCGTTTGTCTCGAACAGGTTCATACCAAACGTCTGCATCAGCCCGCTGGTGGCTCCCAAAGGCATCGTAAACGCGTCGCGCATGAGCTGATTGATGGCATCCGGGAGTGGCATCGGACCCCGTGATGAATAGCGGGACATGTCCTGATTCGCCATTATCGTCTCCTTCCGTCCTGTGCCTGCGGTGGTACTACCCTGTACAACCTCGCTGCCGGCGCATGAAGCCGCTCTGACCTGTAGGTGTGAGCCGCTCGGTCGACGCGCGACGGGCTTATCTTGCCCGCCTGATAGAGAACTGTACTGGCGCATCGACCGCACTTCTGTTCGCTATCAGACAGACCCGCCGACGCTCCCCGGCGCTCTCTCACATCACCTCGCCGACGTGCCTGGGGCTAGGTGAACATCCTGGTAGATCGGCACTGTGCGCACATGCACGTCGGTGCATGCTGGCTCCAGCCACAGCTGCCTCGATAGGGCAACGCTCGGGCCGAAGAGCGAGGTTCCGTACAGGGAGTACGCTGTACGGCAGGAAAGGCCCTTGGCTTCCTTTGGTCGAGCTGACTGTGTGATCCCGCTGTCGCAAGTCTTTGCGCCCTCTGTGGATGTGCATATATGTGGCATGGGTGCAGCGTTGGGCGGCTGATACGTATCGCGTGTCATGCATGGAAACGAAAGGACGGACCACCATGCAGTTTGGGACATACCCTCTCGCTCACATCGGGCTCCGGGTCGGCGATCTCGCCCGGTCCAGGCGCTTCTACGTCGACACGCTTGGATTCGAGCTCCTGCTTGAGACAGAACGAGCCGTGTTCATCAACGCGCACGGTATTCCTATGGCCCTCATCGGTCCGGGTGAGAAGACAGATGCAGCCGATCGTTTCGACCCGTTCCGCATTGGGCTCGATCACTTTGCGCTGACGATCGCGGACGCCGCGGAACTTGACGGGCTGCGGGAGCAACTCGACGCGGCGGGCGTACGGAACAATGGCGTCGAGCCCGACACCTCCACGGGCGCCACGTACATCAGTTTCTACGACCCCGACGGTATCGCCTGGGAGTTGTACGCCCTACCGGCAAGTTCGTGAGGCGCGAGGAGACTACAAGAGAGCGCATGTGAGGTGATGGAGTCGCGGACAGGACGTCTTGGACTTCGGTGAACCACCGATTCACGGCAGCCTGCCAGGCGAACGCCGCCTATCGCGCCGCGGAGCCAGCGGATGATGCCCGTTTCGTCAGCGCCTTCGCGCCTTCGCTCGAGCACCTGGGAGGGTTTACGGCGGTGGAAGCCCGGCGGGTGGCAGGGACGTTGTTGCCGGACCTCCTGTACTATGCCCCCACGCGCCCAGCGTCCTACCCGGACAATGGCCGCAAACCCAGCGATGACGCCGCCGATGTCTCCGCTATGCGCCAGGCTGAAGCCGACCAGGACCCAGAGCACGCTGACGACGCCCATCGCGATGAAACTCTGCAGCATGATCGTAAGCACCTTCGTCTGCCGAACGAGTCCGCCGTAGAAGGCGAGGCCGGGTGTCATCAGGAGCACCAGTGCGGCGCTGATCAGGACGAGTGATGTGTCGCCACTACTGACTTGCCCCATGACTGCTCTCCTCTGAGAACATGTGGGCGGCGCACGATCACGGTCCGAGTTGCTCCTCAACCGTGGACAATTCCTTGTCTCCACGGTCTTGCCAGTCTTCTTTCTCTGTCACGCATCACCAAACTGCTCGTACTCCCGGATCAGTGCGGACGTGATGATCACGCTGGTGCGAGTGTGCCGCATTCTCGCCTCTCCGCCCAGCGACATGCTCGGACAACCCTCGGACACTGCTCCGACAACACGTTGTCCTCCGGCCACCCGATCGGACTGGGTCTGACCGTCGGCGTAACGGCTAATCGTTGCCGGTTCTGCCTAGCCTCCCATCCTTCCCCAAGACCCCAGGAAGGCACGAATGCACGATGCGGCAAGACAGGGCGTGCGCCTATGGTGGTGGTAGCGAACATTGCTTGTGAAGTGTGGTGCGACTGGGCGAGCGCGGCCCGCATGACGTGGCGGTACCACACGCCGTCCACGTGGGCACCTCAGATTGAATGGGCCCACTACCCTGGAGAATTGGACCGCCGCGTTCAGTGTGACTGCGTCTTGATGAGGAGGACAGAGGAAATGGCTATGCGTTTACAGGGAAAGACGGCGCTGGTCACCGGCGCAACCGCCGGGATCGGCGAGGCTATTGCGGAAGCCTTTGCCCGCGAAGGGGCGCGCGTCGTCGTGGCCGGGCGAGACCCGCAACGCGGTCAAGCCGTGGTCGGGGCCATTCGCACGACTGGGGGAGACGCGACGTTTGTCGCTGCGGATCTTGCCACCAAGGCGGGGATCGAACGCCTCGCCAGGGAGGCCACCGCAGCGGTCGGGCCGATCGATATTCTCGTGAACAATGCGGGAATCTACCCGTTTCTTGCTACCGACGAGACCGACGAAACTACCTTCGATGACGTGATCAAGACGAATGTGAAGGCGCCGTTTTACCTTACCGCTGCCCTGGCGCCGCAGATGGCTGAACGTGGGTCAGGCAAGATCATCAATCTGACGACGATGGCTGCCCATGTCGGCATTGCTGGCTACGCGCTCTATGGCGCCTCTAAGGCGGCGCTGACGCTTCTGACGAAGTCCTGGGCGGCCGAGTATGGTCCGCACGGGGTCAATGTCAACGCAATTTCTCCCGGCCCTACTCGAACGCCGGGCACTGACGCAATGGGAGAGGCGTTGGAGCAATTGGCCAGGACCCTTCCCGCTGGAAGGCCAGCTGACCCATCGGAGATTGCGGACGCGGCGGTCTACCTTGCCAGCTCTGAGGCCGACTTTGTCCATGGGGTCACGTTGCCCGTCGATGGCGGACGAACGGCCGTCTAGCACAGGAAGGCAGTACGAAGATACATGCATCCGGGCGCTCATGCAGATGTCTTCGTACTGCTGATGGGCCATGCCAGCCATGACGGCTATGTGGTACGAGACCACTCACACGGCTCTTCTGTCCGGGGTACGTTCTTTGGTTGGCCACGCCCGGTTGCGTGACGGGTACCTGAACGGATACACTCAACTCCACGAGAAGGAATCTACACCATGACCAATCCCGCCTACTTCGACAAGTATGAGAACTTCGCCTTCACCCGCGACGATGACGGCGTGCTCGTGCTGCGCTTTCACACCAATGGCGGCCCGATCGTGTTTACCGGCCAAACACACCAGGACTTCCCGGCGGCGCTTGAGGAGATGGCGCTGGATAGGGACAACAAAGCGCTCGTCCTCACGGGCACCGGAGACGCCTTCATGGACCAGATCGACGGTCCGAGCCTGGGCGAAATCTTCAAGCCAGCGGCCTGGGAGAAGACGCGTGTAGAAGGCGCCAAAGTACTCCAGCGCCTGCTCGATCTCCCGTTCCCGGTGGTCGGCGTCGCCAACGGGCCGGCCAGTGTCCACTCCGAGTATCTGCTGCTGTCTGATATCCACATCGCCTCGGAGCGGGCGACATACTCCGACTACCCGCACCCGGCGTTTGGCATCACGGCCGGAGATGGTCTCCACGTGGTCTGGGAGGAGATCGCCGGCACCGCACGCGCGAAGTGGCTCCTCTGGACGGGGGAGAGCATCGATGCGCAGACGGCGCTGCAGTGGGGGGTCGTGAGCGAGGTCGTCGCCCACGAGCGAGCAGTAGAGCGAGGTATCGAGATCGCGCGCCGTCTCGCCGCGAAGCCTGCCTTGTATCGCACGCTGCAGAAGCAGACGCTCAACCTCAACCTGCGCCGCCGGATCATCCAAGATGTCCCCTTCGGCATGGCGCTGGAGGGTTTGACGGCGGCCGACATGCCCTATCAGCACGACCAGGCATAGGCATACTGTTCCTGTTCCGCACGTCGTCCTCTCGCGTGGCACTGCCGCGATGCGCTTCAGGCGAGCACTTGGCGAAGGCGCCACGCGAGAGGCAGACCGGTGAACTCCTAAGACGGGCCTGCGGTCCGTGTCCATGAAAGAAGGCGCGCGATGCGTGAGAATCCCGAACTGACCCCTCAGGTACTGGAGGAGTTGCGCGCGGCGCTGCTCCGCCGGCACTCGGATCTACAGCAGCAGATCGCGGATCTGCGGCGGAACGAGAGCGCTCCCGCAGACCCGCTGGATACCGTCGAGGTCGACGCCCCTGGCGACGAAGGCGATTCTAGCGTCGATCTGCAGGACCGAGATGACACGAACGAGGTGCTCATCGATTTGCAGGCGCAGCTGAATGAAGTCGAGCATGCTTTGAGCAAGTTCGAGAGCGGCACCTACGGCATCTGCGAGCGCTGTGGGCGCCCGATTCCATTGGCGCGGCTGCGGGTCCTGCCTGAAGCCCGCTATGACGTGGAGTACGAGGAGGACGTCGAGGCGGGCAAGGCGCCTCGCTGACCGGTGCATTGTCTCACAGCCCCGACATCGTCCCCAGAGCGGCATTTCCGGAGGCGGCCTTAGTCGCTGCAACAGCCAGCACCGGCACAGCCGTGGCGATGAGCACAGTGGAAGGTGTCCGTCCCACCTGCGGCTTCCGCGGAGAGATGGCACAGCCGTCTTTGCTGCGTCTATGGAGACTGAGGAGACGAAGAGGAGTGCAATGCAGATCAACGACGCACAGTTCAGCGTAACACGCCCCGGTGACCCTGAACATTTTACTGGTGATGTCTGGATGCATGACCTTACTCGCCCGGATGACCAGAACCCACTCAGTGTCCTCAAAGTGCATTTCGCACCCGGTGCGCGGACCAGTTGGCACCAGCACCCCGCTGGCCAGATCCTCCATGTGACTGAAGGGCGCGGACTCATCCAGGACCGAGGCGGAGCGGTGCGAACCCTGCGGGCAGGTGACACCGCAATCACACCTGCGGGGGAGTGGCACTGGCACGGCGCCTCGTCGACGGCGATGATGACGATGCTGAGTGTGCAAGGAGCGGACGCGGAGGGCAACGTCGTCTACTGGGGTGAGCAGGTCGCCGACCGCGAGTACCCCGGCTAACTGGGGGAGGCACCGGGCTTCAGCGTCTCACGTATCCGCCCACTGTTCCAGGCGCGCTGCCGCTTTAACGCCTCACGAGCGTTCAGGGTTCACGAGGTTCACGAAGTTGAGGAGGGTCACCAACGATGGAACCGACGATGATCGACTCGCAGAGCTGGGTGGCATTTCCCGTCGCGTCACTCACCCCTCCTGCTCCAGATCAACAGAAATGGGTGGCTGTCTTGGCCGGGATCGCTGTCTTTGAGCCACCCAGCACCGGATCCGCCTGGACACAGAACGAGCTAAAGCTCTCGCTCGACGACATGCTGCAGGCGATCTTTACGTTTGCACAGCGCACACCGTCTGCGGGTCACCATCTCCGCTTCGTCGTGGAGCACACGGCCACTATCGCAGCACTCAACTCGATCGCGACCGGTGGAGCGCAACAGGGTGCTGTCGGGTGTGCCGTGGAAGCGGTGGAGACGGACGTGATCGGCCACACCATACGCTGCTTTGCCGGCCTGACGGTCCGGGTGGCCGTCGCAGCGGAACACGCCCAACAGCTCAGGGTCAGTTTCCAGTCGACGCTGACCGGCTGGATTAGAGAATTCCGCACACGAGACGAGTTAGCATAACGTCTCTGTCGCAAGCACACCCGAACTAGCCGCTCGTGGAAAGCAACACGCATATGTGTCGCTACCTGGCAGTGAGCACACGGGAGCATAAGCGTGCGGACGCGACGACCCGCCGGTGACTCGTCGCAGGGCAGCTCCCACGCAACGTGTACAGCTTCGCTCGTCGTTGCTGACGCATGTGGACTCGCAGGAGAAGAGCCAGGAAGGGGGTATGCATGCCCACCCTGTTGGACGCGCTCAAGGACGCCGACCGGCGCCGCGTTGCCATCGGCCATTTCAACGTCTCCGAGCTCGCGACGCTCAAGGCCGTGACAGGCGTGGCCCGCGAGCTCGATGTTCCGGTCATCATCGGCGTCTCAGAAGGGGAGCGTGCCTTCATCGGCACCCGCGAGATCGCCGCGCTGATCGCCGCCATCCGCGAGGACACTGGCGGCGCGATCTTTCTCAACGCCGACCACGTCCATACGCTTGCGAGCGCCGAGGAGGCCGCGCGAGCAGGCTTCGACCTGGTGACCTTCGACGCGTCCGAGTCGCCGTTCGAAGAGAACGTCGCCGCTACCCGTGCCACTGTCGCGGCGGTCAAGGCGATCCAGCCGGCGATCCTCGTGGAAGGCGAGATCGGCTATATTGGATCGGGGTCGCAGATCCACGCGGAGGAGGAAGCCGCCGCGCGCCCCCTCACGCTGACGACACCGGACGAGGCGCGGCAATTCTTAGCTGCGACGGGCGTCGATCTGCTGTCGCCAGCCGTGGGGAGCACGCACGGCATGACGCGCAGCATGCTCGGCGGCGGGGCGAGGCAGCACCTCGACATCCAGCGCATTGCGGATATCAAGCAGGCGACTGGAGCGTTCCTCACGCTGCACGGGGGATCGGGAACGGACGACGAGGACTTCCGGCGGGCGATCACGGCAGGGATCACCGTCATCCACATCAACACCGAGCTACGGGTCGCGTTCCGGCGCGGCTTAGAGACCGCGCTGGCGGCGCATCCTGACGAGGTGGTGCCCTACAAGCTCTTCCCGGAGGCGCAGCAGGCAGTGGCGGAGGTGGTGCGGCGGCGCTTGCTCCTATTCAACAATCCATAGTGAGCAGCGTGTCCAGGTCTCTCAAGCGACCGAGCCATGAGAGGAGACACTCACATGCCCACGACGATCTCGCGGGACGACCTGCGCGCGCTGCTGGCGCGCGGGGCACAGCTGGTCGACGTGCTGCCGGCCGCGGAATATGCCGAGGCACACCTACCAGGCGCAATCAGCATCCCCCTCAAGACCCTCGACGCGGCGTCCACCATGCGGCTCCGCCGAGACCGGCCTGTCGTCGTCTACTGCTCTGACCTGCAGTGAGATCTTAGCCCGAGGGCCGCGTGGCGGCTCGAGAGTCTGGGCTTCGCCGAGGTGTATGACTACGCTGCCGGTGAGGCGGAGTGGCTGGCCTGGGGGCTGCCGCGCGAGGGTGCGCTGGCCGAGGTGCCTACCGTCGGCGATATAGCCAGGCGCGATGTCCCAACCTGCGGGTTGAGGGACCTTGTGGCCGAGGCAATGGCGCGGGCCGAGGCGGCTGGCTTAGACGCATGCGTCGTCACGAACGACCAGCACGTCGTGTTAGGGCTGCTACGCAGCCGTGAGTTGGACGCCGATCCAACTGCGACAGCCGAACAGGTCATGCGGCCTGGCCCGACCACGTACCGCCTGGATGTTACAGCCCGCGAGGCAGCGGAGCGCATGCGCGAGCGGTGGGTGGATGCGCTCCCGGTCACGACACCGGATGGTGTGCTCGTCGGCCTGCTGCGGCGCAAGGATGCCGAGGCGGCAGCGGCTCGCTCTGGGCCATAACCGCGCTGCCTGCTAACTATCGCAAGCGCCGAAAGTGCACGCCACGCATGGATAGGTCGGTTTCATCTTCGTGACGACCAGACGGGATTGCATCTGCCATACAGCCCGCCACTCCGCACAGGGACACGCCCCGACAACCCTCGGACAGCTCTCGGACAACCATCGGTCGCTGGCGTCAAGACGCCGAAATTCGGCTGCCCGTCCGACGGCCATCCGTGCCTCCAATTGCTCGGCGTCCAGGTGGTAGAATGCCCGCAGTTGGTCTCTGGTAGGTGAGCGCAATAGCATCCGAACGGAGAGCATGGCGCGCTGATTGAGCTATGTGGTCGATGCTCGCCTCACCCGACCGGATCTGAAACGGCGGCCTGTCATGGCGAACAGGGAACATGCGCACTTCGGCACGTTACTGCACCACTTGCGGCTGGCCGCCGGGCTCACGCAGGAGCAGTTATCGGCGCGCTCTGGCCTGAGCTCCGATGCCATCTCGGCGCTGGAGTCAGGCAAACGGCGCAGCCCGCGGTTCGCCACTGTCGAACAGCTTGCCAGCGCGCTCGGACTCGATGCGCAGGAACGACACGCCCTCGTCGCGGCCGCACGGGGCGCGGCCGCACGGGGCGCGGCGGCCTCTGCTTGGGGCGGCACCGCGCCGGGGGCGGAAGCCACAACTGGTATGGTGGGCACGGGGCGAGCGGGGACCGCAGAGTACGCCGGAGCCGTCGCAACGAGCGAAGGGCTTAGCCCCGCACATGGCATTTCCCGTGAGACCGCTCGTGCCCTGCCCTTGCATCCAAGGTGGCCAGTGGGTGATCCGACGCCACTGGTGGACCGTGTGGGTGAACTCGACATCATCCTGCAGCGGCTCCAGGACGAGGGTGTGCGCCTCTTGACGCTGACCGGCCCGGCAGGGGTGGGCAAGACCCGCCTGGCCCAGGCTGCTGCCGCTCACCTCGCCACCACTGCCACCGGGCGATTTGCCGATGGAGTCGTGTTCGTCGACCTCACTCCCGTCCGCGACCCCAATCTGGCGTTGGGAGCGCTCGCACGGGCGCTGGGCCTGCTCGATGTCGGCCGCCGGCCGCTGCTGGAGCGCGTTGTGGACGTGCTCGCGCAGCGTCGCCGCCTGCTGGTGGTGCTGGACAATTTCGAGCAGGTGCTGCCCGCTGCCGCCCAATTCGCCGAACTGCTGGCGGCGTCTCCTGACCTGACGCTGCTCGTGACCAGCCGAGTGCCGTTGCAACTCCGGTGGGAGCAGACGCTGCGCATCGCGCCGCTGCCAGTCCCTGACCTGCGCGAACCGCTACCATCTCTCGAAGAGCTCCTGGCCGTTCCGTCGGTGGCACTCTTCGTCGACCGTGCGCGGGCACGTCGCGCCGATTTCGTCATGACAGAGAAGCAGGCGGCACTTGTCGCCCAGATAGTGGCCCAGCTGGACGGGTTGCCCCTCGCGCTCGAACTCGCCGCTGCCCGGCTGGACGTGCTCTCGCTGCCGTCGCTCGCGCGGCGATTGGGCGACCGGCTGCGACTGCTGTCGACCGCGGCGCCGGACGTGCCCGCGCGACAGCAGAGCCTGGAAGCGACCATTGGGTGGAGCTACGATTTGCTCACCCCGGCGGAACGTCGCCTCTTCCGCTGTCTGGGCGTGTTCGTCGGCCGTGTCTCCCTCGATGCGATCACGGCAGTCGTGAGTGCCGTGTCTGCGGTGGGAGCGGCGGGAACGGAAGGCCCCAAAGGGGTCGACGGCGAGTCACGAACCGCGCCGGCGGATCGGCGTACGCTCCCGCGGTTGGTCTCACTGGCCCAGAAGAGCCTGCTCCTACCAATCCCTGCACGGCCCCAGGCGCTTGGCGGGCCAAATGGGCAGCCGGGGTATGACGGTGAGGCGGAAGAGGCGGCGGACGACGACGAGGAGGTTGAACTAGCATTCGGCATGCTGGAGACCGTGCGGGTATACGCCGAGGAGCAGCTCGCTGCGTCGGGTGAGCTGGACGCGGCTCGCCGGGCGCACGCGCACTACTTCCTCGCGCTGGCCGAGCGTGCGGACCCAGAGCTGCACGGGCGCGACCAGCGGGCGTGGTTCTTTCGGTTGGAACACGAGCAGGACAACCTGCGGGCGGCGCTCCGCTGGCTGCTCGACGGTGGTGGCCAAGACAACCACGACGGGCCCGATGGCCCTCATGCGACAGCCGTGCGCGGGGCAGGGCTGCGGCTGGCAGCCGCGCTCGGCTGGTTCTGGTATACGCGCGGCGATCACAAGGAAGGTGTGCGCTGGTTGGAAGAAGCGCTCGCCCGTGCACCGACGGGAGAAGGTGGGACTGGGGCAGACCCGGCCGCGCGCATCCGCGCGCTGGTCGCTACGGGGCGGATGCTCATAGAACAAGGCGATCTTACACGGGCGCGGGCGGTGCTCGAGGAGGGGCTGGCGCTGGCCGAGCGGCGGCAGGACCCGGCTGCTGTCGCCGATGCGCACAGCTTCCTGGCACTGAGCGCAGTCACTGCCGGGGAGGCAGCGGAGGGGATGTGCCTCCTGCGCGAGGCGCTGCGCCACTGGGAGGCTGTCGGCGACCCGGAGGGCATAGGCAAGGCGCACTACTATCTCGGCTACGCCGCCGACACAACCGGAGACGCCGCGACTGCCGCACCAAGCTACTCAGAGGCGCTGCGGTGGCTTGGGGTGGCAGGCGACGCGCACCTCGCGGGGTATGCTCACTGCTATCTCGGGGTAGCAGACTGGAAGCTCGGAGACCTTCGCCGTGCCATTGAGCACGTCCGGGCGGGGGTGCAGACCAGCATCAGCTTGCGCGATCGCTGGCTCCTCGGTTTCGGCGCGCAGGCGACGGTGGCGCTCGTCGGGTCGCGGGCAGAGCCTGGCGTGCAGGCGCGGCTTTTGGGGGCGACGGACGTGCTGGCACAGGCGACCGGAGCGCGGTTCGCGTGGCAGCGCTGGCCGGCTGGGGCGGATGCAGCGGGACTGCGCAGGCAACTCGCGCGGGAGCAGGGCGAGGGCGAGTTGACTGTCGCCTATCGGGAGGGGCGCGCGCTGCCTTTCGACGCGGTGGTCGCCCTCATCCTGCGCCTGCTGGATACGCTCGTTCAGTCCCTCGACCAGCCTCAACCTGAGACTGACGCGGGCCTGGCCAGTACCCAGTTGCCGATCCTGCAATCGCAGCATCAAGTACAGAGCCCCTTGACCGCGCGCGAGCAGGAGGTGCTGCGGCTCGTAGCTCAGGGGCTCTCCAGCAAGGCCATCGGTCAACAGCTCTTCCTCTCGCCCCATACCGTCAATCACCATCTGACGGCGATCTTTCGCAAGCTGGGTGTTACTACCCGTGCCGAGGCCGTGGCGGTGGCGGTCACGCGCGGTCTCTTGCTGCGCGTGGAGTGACGCCACGCGGTACCACATCCTCGCCTCTGTGTGACGTCGATGTTGAGGGCGATAGGCAGTCCCTCGCTCCTCTGCTCCATCCAGTTTGTCCAGTCGCTCCGTCCAGAGTCCGCACGTCCTGGGCGTACTCAGGGCGAGGGCAGCCTCGAAGTGCCTTAAGCAAAACAGCAACAGTTTCGTACCAGGCGAGCGTAAACAAATGAGGATGATACCCCCCAGTGAACCGCTCGGCTGCCAGCCCAGAACTTTTGCTAATCCGCTTAGAAGGCGACGCCACAGTCCTAGATCGCTAGGTATTGCGCGGAGCTCGCGTCCGGCCGCGCATGGAGGTAGCGTCCGGTTGTCTGGACAGAGGCATGCCCGAGCGTGCTCTGCACGAGGCTGATACGGCCCCCTGTCACGCCCGCACTGGCTGCCCACTGGTCACCAACAGATACGCCTCTTCCAGGCTCGACTCAACGGCGACGGCGGACTCGTGCGGGCGCGAGGCGCTGATAAGGCGCAGCGTCACCCCGCCCAGCTGATTGACCATCGTGCTGACCTGATAGCTCGCCTGCAGACGCAGAGCCGTCGCCTGATCGGTGGTGACGCTCCAGACTCTACCCTCGGCGGTCGCTAACAGAGCGTCCGGTGTCGTGTCGGCGAGCACTGTGCCGGCCTGCAGCACAACCAGGCGACTCGCGACCGCTTCCACGTCACTGATGATGTGCGTGCTTAAGATGATGATACGGTCGCTCGTCAGGCTCGCGAGCAGGGTGCGGAAGCGCACACGCTCGGCCGGGTCGAGGCCCGCCGTGGGCTCGTCGACGATGAGGAGCTCCGGGTCATTCAAGAGCGCCTGGGCGATGCCGATGCGCTGCTTCATGCCACCAGAATAGGTGGGGAGTTTCCGGTCGGCCACTTGCTCCAGGTTGGTCAGCTCGAGTACCTCACTGACGCGCCGGTGTGCAATCGACGTGGGCAGCCCTTTCATCGCGGCCAGATACTGCAGGAACTGCCGCCCGGTAAACTCGGGATACACGCCGAATTCTTGCGGGAGATACCCGAGCACCTGGCGGAGTCCCTGGCCATACGCGCGGATGTCCTGTCCGTTCCAAGTGATGGTGCCTTCGCTGGGTTCCAGCAGCGTCGCGATCATGCGCATCAGGCTCGTCTTGCCGGCGCCATTCGGGCCGACCAGGCCCAGCATGCCCGGCTCGCAGCACAGCGAGAGATTGCGCAGCGCCCAGTGTTCGCCATACCGCTTCCCGAGGCGGTCAATCGTCAGTTCCATGGTCGTGCTCACTTTCTTCTCGTGACTTCTAGCCGTTCAACACGTTGCGAAAGCGCCGAAAGGCAAACGCCGCCAGCACGACCAGCAGCAGACTCAGCCCAGCCAGCAGCAGGTGTGGGCCAAACCAGGACCCAATGTCGGGCCATGCATTCTCGACGGTCAGCAGGATGTGCTGCGCTTGCGCCACGCTCGTGGCACTGGCCACCTGGCTCTGCAGGGTAGGGTCATAGGGGACGAGCAGCGCGCTCACCGTGGCTGCGCTCGTCGGGTCCCACGCGCTGTACCAGGCCGGAGGAGCGAGCGTGGGGCCCGGCCTCGACGGGACCAGCAACGGAGGGAGCAGGACGACCCCGATGATCCACGAAACGAGAATGACAATCTTGAGCAGCGTGGACTGTCGTGGGAACACTGTGCCAATCGCAAAGCTGATGCTGCTAAGCAGGATGGTGGCGGGCACAATCATGCCCACCCAAAGCAGCAGCACGACGTCAATCTGGGGCGGCGGGTCCGTCGGGACCGCCAGGTGCAGCAGCAGGTACATCGCGAGGATGGCGCACAGCATCAGCACCGCCAGCCCCAGACTCAAGAGCAGCCCCGTCAGGTAGCGGCCCCAGACATAGGCTTGGCTCGACACAGGGGTCGTCATCATGAGCTCGTGGGTGCGGCGTTGCAGGTCGCGGGAGACGCCGTCCGCGGTCACAAAGGGCACAAGCAGGCCCGGCAGCAGCAACACACCTGCCTGCAGCGACAACAGTAGCCCCCAGACGCTGGTCCCCGCAACTGAGAGTTCGAGCAGGAGTCCGCTCGGAGTGCTGCCATGGAAGGCGTCTCCGGACTGTGTTGCCCAGAGAAAGAAGAGGACGAGACCGAAGAAGCCGAGCGCCTGCATCCACAGGAGGCGACTGGCGCGGAAGCGGCGCAGCTCCCACCTGACGACACTCAGGAGTGGATGCGGGCGATGGACCGTCTTCATCTGCGGTCGAGAGGTGGTCAGTGCAGTCGTGCTCATCGTATGCCCTATGCTCCTCGTTGCTCTACGGTGTCGATGTGCATGATGCGCCGTGAGCGCGGTATCCCTTTCGCGAGCCAACGATGCGAAAGGTTCACGTACATCTGTTTCTACGCGCAATCCAGCTCAGGCCTGAGACAGCAGGTCGCGCCGAGGTTAGCGGCCCACGAGTCGAATGCGCTCTGGTCTACGCGCGACGTAGTACAAGGCCGCGCCGAACAAATTCGCGAGGACAATGATCACGAGCCACACGACCTTCTCATTGCCTTCGGACGGCTCGTTGGTGGCGCAATCGACGATCACCCAAACCCAGAAGACTGTGCCGAAGAGCGCTATCAGGCCAATGATACCGGCAAGCAGCAGAAACAGACTCCATCCTATGTGCATGGGAAACCCGCCTTCTCTGTCTTCTCTTCCGTTTCATGGTCCCACCTGGATGCACGCACCGACTTTAGTCGAGCACTTCGCCGGAGCGGATAAAGACGCGGGCTGCGAGGAGCACCACCAGCAGACTAAGCCCAGCCAGCGCCAGATGGGGTACAAACCAGCCTGCGAGGTCTGGCATCTTGTTCTCGACAGCGGGAAGGAGCTGCTGCAGCTGTGTCTCGTTGGCGGCCCTGGCTGCCGCGTCGCTGAAGGAATACGGAGAAAGGAGCCCCAGCGCCGTGACGGCGCTGGTCGGGTCCCAATTGAGGTACCAGGCCGGCGGGGGGGTGTCACTGAACCCCATGGGCAAGACCACCGCCCCCAAGGTCCATCCCAGCAGGATGATGACTTTCACCAGCATCGAGCGACGTGGAAGGAAGGTACCAAAGGCGAAGCTGAGGCCGCTGACGAGGACCACTGCTGGCACCACCATGCCGACCCACAGCAGCAGGACAGCGCCGGCCTGGGGGGAGGGATACGTCGGGACGCTCAGGTGCAAGACGCCGCCCATTCCCAGGATGGCGACCAGCAGGAGGAGGGCCAGCCCGATGCTCACCAGCAGACCCGCCAGAAAGCGTCCCCAGACGTAGGCCCAGGTCGGCACCGCAGTCGACAAGAGCAGTTCGTGCGTGCGCCGAGAGTAATCGCGCGTGACGCCATCAGCCATGACAAACGGCAGCAGGAGCACGAGCAGGAGGAGAGCGAGAGGAAGGGTGAGGAGCAGTCCCCAAGCACTGGTTCCCGCGACAAAGCCGCTGAGCACAACGCCGCCTCGTACGTGACGGTAGGACGCCGGCGTCTCCTGGACCCACGTCAAAAGGAGGGAGAAACAGAAGAACGCCAGCGCCTGCAGCCAGAACAGACGGCTGGCGCGGAAGCGGCGCAGTTCCCACGTCATGACGCTCGCGAGCGGATGCCGGCTGCGGACGGCTCCTCTCTGCTGACGGGACCTGGTCACAACACTGCTCAGTGCGAAGCTACGCATACGGGTCCTCCTCCTGTGGGGACGTGTCTATGCGCCGAAGACGTTGCGGAATCGTTTGAACGCGAAGGCTGCCATCACCACCAGCAGGACGCTCAGTCCGGCCTCAATCAGGTGCGGCGCGAACCAGCCCGCCACATCGGGCAGCTTGTTCTCAACGGTGAGAATGAGCTGCTGCAGCTGCGCCTCGCTCCCGATGGAAGGGCCGAGCTGAATGGCGTACGCCGGAAGGAGCCCACGCGCGGTGATCGCGCTGGTCGGGTCCCAATTGACGTACCAGGTTGGGGGAGTGGTCGTGTCGCCAAGGCCAAGGGGGATCACCAGCGCCCCCACCATCCACGCCACCAGGAGGACGACCTTGACCAGCGTGGACAGGCGCGGGAAAACCGTGCTCACGGCGAAACCGACACTGCTGACCAGGATCGTCGCCGGCACCACCATGCCGAGCCACAGCAGGAGCACGGCGTTGGGCTGGGGGAGCGGATAGGTTGAGTCGGCCAGGTGTAAGAGTCCCCCCACACCGAGAATCGAGGCGAACAACAGCAGCGCCATCCCCAGGCCGATGATCAGGCCCGCCAGATAGCGTCCCAGGACATAGGCCCAGGTCGGCAGCGCGGTCGTCATCAGCAGTTCGTGCGTGCGCCGGTAGGCATCTCGCGCGACCCCATCGGCCGTCATGAAGGGCAGCAGCAGGGCCAAGATGAGAAGGTCGGTGGGCAGGGTGTGCAGCAGTCCTCCGACACTGGTCCCAGCAACGAAGGCGCTGAGCTGTTGAGTGCCTGAAACAGTGCCAAGTTGATGTGAGGCGTGGAGCGCCCAGATGATGAGCAGCAGGAATCCCCACAAGCCGAGTGCTTGAAACAAGACGAGGCGGCTGGCACGCACGCGACGAAGCTCCCAGGCCATGACGGACAGCAGCGGGCGGGGGTGCGGAGCGGCCACCGTCTGGTGGCGCGAGGTAGTCAGAGTAGTCGCAGGCATACCGTTCTCCTTGGTGGGGTACGAACGCATCGGTACGTCGTCATCGGCGTGCCCCTATCACGAGCCAGAGGCACACAAGGTTCACCTTCGCCTGTCGCGCCACGCATCCTTCACGCTCGGGGCAACACATGGTAGAGCTCAGCATGCAGGCGCACCAGCGCGAGGGCCAACAGGGCCAGGCCAAGACACCCCATCAGCGCTTCTGTGCGCGGGGCGAGCAGGACCGCTTGCTTCTGGCTCAGTACGCTAATGGCCAGGACGGCGAGCCAGCCGCCATAGGCGAGCGCAGCAGCCTCCTGGGTGGCCAGGCGCAACGAGAGCAGCAATGCGGCACCAGCCACCAGCAGCAGGGGCATGAACCACGACAGCGTCAGCGAGAGGACCGAGGGTGCGCCGCCTGCCCAGACCACGAGCGAGAGCGCAAGCCCCAGCCCCACGTCGTAGCCCAAGACAATCACGAGTCGGGCAATGGCCAGCTGCACCGGCGAGGGTGGGCAGACCAGCTCCAACTCAAGCGCGTGCCGGTGCGTCCCCCGAAAGGCAATGCTGGTACCCACGTAGGCCAGCAACGGCCCGGTGGCGCCAAGCAGCACGTCGAGATGTGTCGGCGCTTGTCCCAGCACCGCCGCCGCGCCCACCAGCGTGACCAGCGCGCTCACCAGCCAGAAGGCGAGGCCGAAGAGGCTGACCTGCGTGCGTGCGAGCGCCAGCAGCCAGCGCAGGTGGGTCGTCTCGCGTTGGTGCTCCTGGATCGCCTGGCGTACGGGCGAGGGGGCCGGCAGCGCTGCCGTCAGCCGCGCGAGCAAGCGCTGGGCGCCAGCTGGCGACGGCTGTGGCGAGGGCCAGTCAGCCAATCGCTGCGCCGTCGCGAGGAGCCGTGCAACGTCAGCTGGCGCGACGCCCTGCTCGCGCAGCAGGTCCGCCAGCTCGTCGGGACGTTCGAGCGGCGATGACGATGGATGTGGCGACATTTACTCCACTCCTTCCTGCAGGGGGTCGAGGGCTGCGTGCAAGCGCTGCAGGGCAATCGACAGGCGCGACTTGACCGTGCCCAGCGGGATCTGCAGCGTGTCAGCAATCTCCTGAAGACTGAATCCTTGATAGAAGCGGAGCACGACGACGAGCCGGTGGCTCTCGCCGAGCTGTGCGAGCGCAGCGCGCACCTCGCCACCCTCCTCGTTCACCACGGCCAGGTCCTCTGGGCCGAGCGTGGCGTCGGGCACCGTGAGGAGCACGGCGTCTTCTTCTTCATTGCCGCCTCCGCGATGGCGTACTGCGGCGGATTTGAAGTGGTCACGTGCGAGGTTGGTGGCAATCAGGTAGAGCCACGGCTTAAAGGGCCGGTCCCCCCGCAGCGTGCCTTGCTTGAGCACGCGCAGCAGGGTTTCTTGCACGAGATCCTCCGCCAGTTGGCGGTCGCCGTCGACGAGCCGATAGAGATACCCCAGGAGCAGGGCATAGTGGCGCGCCAAGAGCGCGCTCAGCGCCACCCGATCTCCGGCGAGCGCTTCTACCATCAACTGTTCGTCGGTATGCTCATGCATCGAATCGATCGCTTGACTCCTTCGCGCTCGCTCTCGTTCCTAACACGACTGAGTGCCACAAAAGGTTCACTAGAGCAAATCTGCAAAGGGTTGAACAGACGAGCCGCGCTGGCATACGCGACCATACCAGTCAATTCACCGGACGCCAGTCTCACCTTGTTGCGAATTGCTGTAAGGAGCTGCATGGGCAGCCCCAGCCTACACTCTCCCTGCACCCCCGTGTGGCGAGGTGCGGTGCAGCGCTGCAGGACCTGAGGTATGCGCTCCCGGCAAATAGTAGCCAGTCCCATTCTGCTGCCCGGACCTCAAAGAGGGCACGAATACACGATGCGCCCAGCTCCGGCTACGCCCTATCCTGCTGAGAGAAGATGCTCTGGAGCATGGTACGCACCTGAGGATCAACGGGATCACGGAAGCCCCTGAGAATCACATGCTGATGCACGAGGCAGGCGCTGGCAGTCAGCAGCAGAAGGAACACAAAGGAGCACAGTGGAATGCCACACGGGATGCCACAGGCCACCCATTATGATGTGATCGTCATCGGGACCAGTCAGGGAGGCCGGCTCCTCCCCATCGCGTTCGCACAGGCCGGCCGGAAAGTGGCGCTTGTAGAGCGCGACCACCTCGGCGGGACCTGTGTCAACGTGGGGTGTACCCCGACTAAAACCATGGTGGCCAGCGCCCGCGTGGCACATCTGGCCAGGCGTGGTGCGGACTACGGTGTGCGCACTGGTCCCATCTCGGTCGATCTGCCGACCGTCCGAGAGCGCAAACAAGCCATCGTTGAGGGCGCGCGCAGTGGGTTCACAACCCGGATCACCGCGGCGCAGGCGGCGACGGATGGGCTGGAATTGCTGCTGGGTGAGGCCCACTTTGTCGGACCAGAGACACTTGAGGTCCAGCTCACGAACGGCGAGACACAACAGATCACCGCACCCCTGATTTTTCTCGACGTGGGCCTCCGACCAGAGCAGCTCACCATCACCGGCGTCGAGCACGTCCCTGTGCTCGATTCCACCTCGATCATGGAGTTGGACACCCTCCCCGACCACCTGATCATCATCGGCAGCGGCTATATCGGGCTGGAATTCGGCCAGATGTTTCGGCGCTTTGGCAGCCAGGTCACACTCATTCAGCGCAATCCCCGCCTGCTGATGGGTGAGGATGACGATGTAAGTGAGGGCGTCGCGGAGATTCTGCGCGAGGAGGGCATCACTATCCTGACCAACACGACGCCGCTGCAGGTGGAGCAACAGAGCGACGGGCGTATCAGCCTGACCATACGCACGCCTGACGGCGACCAGCAGCTTGTTGGCTCGCATGTGTTGGCAGCGGTCGGGCGTGTTCCCAACACTGATGCGCTCACTCCCGAAGCGGCAGGCATCGAACTGGATGGCGAAGGGCACATCCTCGTGAATGAGCAGCTGGAAACGACCGCACCGGGGATCTACGCGCTCGGGGATGTGAAGGGCGGGCCCGGCTTCACCCATGTGACGTACGACGACTTCCGCATACTGCGCAGCAACCTGCTTGAGCATGGCCACGCCAGCACGCAGGATCGACTGGTGCCCTACACCATCTTCATCGATCCACAGCTCGGACGGGTGGGCCTGAGCGAGAGTCAGGCCAGAACACAAGGACGCGACATTCGCGTCGCGAAACTGCCCATGAGCGCCGTGCCTCGCGCCCTGGAGACCGGAGAGTCGCGCGGCTTCATGAAAGCCATCGTCGATGCCGATACCCAACAGATCCTAGGCTGCGCCATCCTGGGAGCGGAAGGGGGTGAGATCATGACCACCATCCAGGTGGCGATGATGGGGAAGCTGCCCTATACCGCGTTACGAGACGGCATCTTCACCCATCCCACCCTGGCGGAAGGGCTCAATGCGCTGTTTGCGACGCTCGATTCGTAGCGCACACGCTGTACGGGGTGGGCTTGAGCCTGATTGCCAAAATTGTGAGCCGCGTGCGCAGGCTCGGCCTACAGTTTGCTGCGGCAGGGGCATGGCTAATCGTAGCCAACTCCGCCTTAAGGCCTGACCGCTAAAGATGGCACAAATGCACGATGTAGACGGCCGGAAGCGCGCCTACTCTTGTGGTATCAAACGCTGCTCTGGAGCGTGTTCCACACCTGAGATGATCAAGATCACGGGGGCGCGCATTGGAATGCGGAAACGCGCGCAGCCGCAGGCGGTCATCAGCAAGGAAACCTGTGGGATGGCACACACCTACACGGCTGCACTCCAGGAGGGAGGCTGCCATGACCATGAACTCAGGGTAAGTCACGTGACCCGTTGCGTCACGTCAGCACGACACATGGCTTAGGTGCATCACCGTGATGCTCGGTAGGCCCTGCCTGCCCAAAACTCCCTTTGCTGATTCGGCGTGCTGACCTCTGCTCTGTCTATTGCGAACACGAGCGACACAGCCATCGCAGCTCGTATGCTTCCGACACGACTCCGACGTGACACCAAGCCCCTCGCCTGAGCGTCGGCGAGCATCAGATGATGCAACGATTCAGAACGCGGGAGGAACGCGAATGTCGAACGAGCCATCCATACCGATGCAAGCCATGCACGGTGACAGGATGCAGGCCATGCGGAATGGCGGGCATCTCTACATGCAGTCGAATGAGAGACAGAACACCGTCATCCACTATCATCGGTCTCCAAACGGCACGATCACCGAAGTGGAACGTATTCCCACAGGCGGCGCCGGTTCGGGGGTGTTCAAGCCGATCAGCGGCCAGGAAAGCGCGCCCAACGCCTTCGAGGGCGCGGCCAGTGTCATCCTCTCACCGGACCGGCGGTTCCTGTTTGTGACCAACGGTGGCGATAACTCGGTCTCCAGCTTCGCTGTCGCTGAAGACGGCAGGCTTACGCACCTGGATGTTCAACCGACAGGGAACCCCGTCACGGAACGCAGCGGCACCGCCAAATCGTTGACCTATAACCCGTCGAGTCGCATGCTGTACGTGTTGCACTCGTTCGGTCCCGACCATCTCCGCCTGATGGCGGTCGATGATAACGGCAAGCTCACGCCCCGTCTTGAGCGCTACTCGGTGAACACGCTCGAGAAGACCGATCGCGTGCCAACCATGTCCGCGCTCTCGCCCGACGGGAAGTATCTGCTTGTCGGCACCACATTCGACCAACCACCCGCCCACACCGGCTCGTACCCCGACGGTTCGCCCATCCTCTGGATCCAGAAGAAGGACGGCGCCTTCCACTCGATCGCCTCCAACGCGCCAGACCCCGACGGGCTCGCCATCTTCCCTGTGCGCGAGGACGGCACGCTCGGCGCACCCACATTCCGCGACGGGGGAGGCGGTTCACCGTTCTACATCTCCTTCCTGCACAGCCGGCCGGATACCTTCGTCATCGGATACGCTGTCGGCGATGGGGTAGGTCTCGGCCACATCGACGCGGACGGCGATATTGGCATCAGTACGTTCGCGCCCATCGACACGAGCGCCGGCAAGCCCGCTGAACTGTGCTGGCTGTCCGTCTCCCCCGATGACCAAACCGTGTTCGCCACGGACTTCGGGTACAGCTACGTCACCAGCTTCCACATCGACGGTGAGGAACTCAAGGTCGTGCAGGACCCCGCGTGCCCGAAGATTCGCGGTGATGGCAGCTTCAGGGCGCTGTGTGGAGATATTAGCAGCGGCCCGAGCGACAGCTGGGTGACGCCCGATGGGGCCTATTTCTACCAGATCTACGGGAATGCCTCGAAACTGGTGGGGTACGCTGTGCGGCCAGACGGTGCGCTCGACGAGATCACCAGCGTGCGGATCCCCTACAACAGCCCGGAGGGCCTGGCTGGATTCTGATTTCGTGAAGCATCCGTGCAACAAGGCCGCAAGCCAGCGATGCCAGCACCACAGCATCACCGGCAACGGACGGGCGAGACCGCGCACGAACGCTGATGTAGGCTGGATAGCGGTTCTCGCCCCGACGGTAGGTGTGCTGAAAACTGAGGCGCCGCAGCTCGGCTGGCTGTTCGTGCCGCACGTGCTATCCGTGATTCTGTTGGCAGACATGACGGCTGAAGGCGCAACCATTCTGTTGCGCGTACACATCGCCCATACCGCACCGCACCGCACCCACCCGTCCGGTCGGCACGACTGTATCCGCTGACGACTCGCTTCGTCTGGAAGGAGGCTTGTATGAGTACCCCGTTTGTGAGCCGCGGCTTTCATGGACGCAACCAGGATGTCGACGCGCTGCGCCGCCTCCCGCCGGGGCAGTACCTCGTCAGCGGCTTTCCCGTCCTCTCCGCGGGACCCACCCCACACACACCGCTCGATCGCTGGGACTTCACAATTGTCGGGGACGGTGGGGAGCTGGACCAGCCCCGACGCTGGACCTGGCAGGAGTTCCAGCAGCTGCCGCATGAGACCATTACCAAAGACATTCACTGTGTGACCAAGTGGAGCAAGCTCGACACCAACTGGACGGGTGTCTCGGTCGACACACTGCTGCAGGGGATCTCGACCACTGCCAAGTACGTTGTGGCGTTCTGCGATGGCGGCTACACGACGAACCTGCCAATCGAGGACGTGACTGGTGGCAAGGCGTGGATCGCGTACGAGTATGGCGGTGCGCCCTTGGAGCCAGAGCACGGCGGCCCGGCGCGGCTGCTCGTGCCGCACCTCTACTTCTGGAAGAGCGCCAAATGGGTACGCGGCCTGCACCTACGCGCCAAGGACGAGCCGGGATTCTGGGAGTCGCTGGGGTATCACAACTACGGCGATCCGTGGAAGGAGCAGCGCTACTCCGGCGACTAGCTTTGCCGGCAGTGAGCCAGCAGCGCGAAACACGAGGCGAACCGCGTGTGAACGCAAGCGACAGCGCGGGAGACGAGCGGGGAGGTCGACACAATGGCAGGCATTGAAGGCATACCGCCCCGATTAGTGTGGCAACGCGCGACCGTGCGGCAGATCATCCAAGAGACGCCTCACGTCAAGAGCCTGGTGCTCGATGTCCCCGACTGGCAGGGGCACCGCGCTGGCCAGCATCTCGATGTGCGGCTAACGGCGGACGATGGCTATCAGGCGGAGCGCAGCTACTCCATCGCGTCGGCACCGAGTGAGCCGCGGGTGACGATCACGGTCGAGCGCCTGGACGATGGTGAGGTGTCGCCGTATCTGACCAACGAGCTGCGTGTGGGCGACGAGCTCGAGCTGCGCGGCCCTATCGGAGGCTGGTTCACCTGGCGACCTGAGCAGGGTGGTCCGCTGTTCCTGGTGGCGGGCGGCTCGGGGATCGCGCCGCTCATGGCGATGATCCGGCAGCGCGCAGCGGTGCGGAGTCCGGTGCCGGTGAGCCTGCTGTATTCGTCGCGCAGCTACGATGAGATCATCTATCGGGACGAGCTCGACCGGTGTGCGGCGGGCGACACAGACCTAGACGTGGTCTATACCCTGACCCGGTCCCAGCCGAGTGGTTGGCCGGGCTACCATCGACGAATCGACCGCGCGATGCTCGAAGAGGTGGCCTGGATGCCCGCGATGCACCCGCAGATCTTCGTTTGCGGCCCGACCCCATTGGTAGAGTCGGTCGCGACGATCTGCGTCGAGCTCGGTCATGCTCCCGAGCACGTCAAGACCGAGCGGTTCGGACCGACCGGAGGAGGAGCAGCATGAGCACTCCAAGCAATCCAGACCTGCCGCAAGACACGAGCGACGAGGCTCTCCGGCTGGACGGTAACGCCGCGGCGGGAATGCTGTCGGAGCTCTTCACGCATGACATGACCAGCGCCCAAGGCACGTGTGCATCTTGCGGGCGGAGTGGAGCAATGGGCAGCCTGCTGCTGTACGGTGGCCAGGTCGGCGTTGTCCTCCGCTGCCCGACCTGCGACGCGGTGCAGATGCGTATCGTCTACGTCCCGGAGCGCGGAGGGCAGTATTGGATCGACATGCGAGGCATGTCCAGTGTGCGGATCGCCTTGGCCATGTCTGCCGACGTGTGACGAGTAGCCGTCGAGCAGCCGTCTCGAGCGGCGCACAGGGCCAATATGGCGGTCAAGGACGAAGATGGCGCCGCTTGGCGCCAAGAGAGGAAACCCAGCATGAACACTGCACCGAT
The DNA here is from genome assembly GCA_964427535.1 of uncultured Ktedonobacterales bacterium. Lineage (GTDB taxonomy): Bacteria > Chloroflexota > Ktedonobacteria > Ktedonobacterales > JADMIN01 > CAYRVF01. The sequence continues at coordinate 59,018 of CAYRVF010000002.1, read as the reverse complement.
GCAGACGATGAGCCGCGAGGGAGCGCAGCTCACACGCTACCATTTCTGTCTGGAAGGCGAGCGCCAACGTACCCAGGGCACAATCGCGACTGAGTCCGCCGTTCTCGATGCTGTGATCAACGGCAGTTCTGAGCTTGAAGTCACGATTACGTTCTACGACGGCGAATCGAAGTCCTCACCGACGATCGCCCAACTGGCCGTTGCGCCCGGCAAGACATTCACCATCGGATGCAAGACGAACAGCGGCCTGTCCTACAGCATGAGTGGGCTGCCTACGGACATTATCGAGGGAAGGACCTACGCGCCCGTCACCGTGCTCTACCGCCTCCTTGCGGACGTCTCGGGGCGCACCGCATCGGCGTGATGGGCGCTGCTGGGCGGCCAAATGCCGTCTGCGAACGCCTTGCATGCGGCACGTGTCTCAAGTGGGACATACGGCCCTCTGTCGTGGCGGACCAGATGGTGACTGAAGTGCCGCAGCCCTCTTCGCTGGACGTTGTCCTCCGCGTCCGCCGAGCCCACCGCAACGCTGACTGCTGAGCGGCTCGGCGGCGTGGGGTGTCTGCCTAGTGGTCTGCGTCACCACGGCGTGTCACTGAAGCTGCTCCGCATGTTATCTGCATGTACAAGGAGTGGAAAGGGCCTACACAGATGCCCGAGGTACATCTCTCCTCGATGATGCTCACACCTCGCGAGACGGAGAAGTTGATCATCTATCAGGTAGCGGCACTCGCACAGGAGCGCAAGGATCGCGGGGTGAAGCTCAACCTACCTGAGTCGATCGCCTTGATCACGAAGGCCGTGCTCGAGGCCGCGCGCGACGGCAAGACCCTCCAGGAAGCCGAATCGCTCGGCCAGCAGGTGCTCACACGCGAGGACGTCATGGAGTCTGTGCCGGAGATGATCCCCGTCGTTCTGGTCGAGGGGACATTCAAAGACGGCACGCAGCTAATAGCGGTCCCCAACCCGATCCCCTGACAACTGCCGGCGAACAGGTCGCGGAGAGCGGCTGCACGGTTCGTTGCGCCACACAGATACGCAGGAGGAACACCTCCGATGAAAGCCGGTGAATGGTGGTCAAGTGATGCGCCGGTCGAGATCAACGCCGGACGACGAACGCTGCGCATGACTGTGCGCAATACGGGAGATCGCCCCATTCAGATCGGCTCCCACTTTCACTTCTTCGAGGTCAATCGCGCGCTCGACTTCGACCGCCCTCGGGCGCTCGGCATGCACCTGAACGTCCCAGCGGGCGCCTCGATTCGCTTCGAGCCAGGCGATGAGCGGGAAGTAGAGCTCGTCGAGTTTGGCGGGATGAAGCGCGTGGAGGGCTTCAATGGTCTGGTGAACGGCAGCGTCCAAGCCCAATGGACCGTCAAGGAGGCGCTCCACCGCGCCCGCGACCTCGAGTTCCGTGGCATGGAGCACCAGCACCCGGGGCAGCAGGAGGAGGCTCGCGACATCGGTCGCCAGACAAGGACGCATCAGCATAGGGAGCGGAACGCATGACACAGATTCCGCGCAACCAATACACTGACCTCTATGGTCCGACCACGGGCGACCGGTTCCGGTTGGCCGATACCGAGCTCATCTGTGCGGTCGAGCGCAGCCTCCTCTTTCCAGGCGATGAGGAGGTCTACGGCGGGGGCAAGACGATGCGCGACGGCATGGGACAGATCCCCGGCCTGACGAACAGGGAAGGCGCGCTCGACACGGTCATCACCAACGTCATCGTGATGGATCCTGTGATCGGCATCGTCAAAGCCGACATCGGGATTCGGGATGGGAGGATCGTCGGCATCGGCAATTCCGGCAACCCCCATATCATGGATGATGTGGACCCGAATCTAGTCGTGGGCGCGGGAACGGAAGCCATCTCCGGAGAAGGGCTCATCGCCACCCCCGGAGCCATCGACACACACGTCCACTTTCTGACCCAGGAGCAGGTCGCTCACGCGCTCTCCAATGGTGTGACGACGCTTTTAGGGGGCGGCACTGGGCCCGCCGACGGCTCTCGAGGGGTGACCTCGACGCCCGGTCCGTGGCATTTGGCGCGCATGCTCGAGGCGTGTGACACGCTGCCCGTCAACATCGGCCTGATGGGCAAGGGCAACAGCAGTCTGCCCGACTCGCTGCGCGAGCAAATCGAGGCGGGCGCGTGTGCGCTGAAGATCCACGAGGATTGGGGGGCGCCGGCCACTGTGATTGATTGCGCCCTCAACGTCGCCGATGAGTACGGCATTCAGGTGTCGATACACACCGACACGCTGAATGAGTACGGGTACGTCGGCGACACGATCAGCGCGATCAATGGTCGTACCATCCACGCGTTCCACATCGAGGGCGCGGGAGGCGGCCACGCGCCGGACATTATGGCGATCGCTGGTCTGCCCAACGTGCTGCCGTCGTCAACCAACCCGACGCGGCCCTTCACGGTGGATACCGCGCCCAATCTGTTCTACATGACGATGATCACCCATCATCTCAGTCCGGACAATCCCGAGGACGTGGCCTTCGCCAAAAGCCGCATTCGGCCCGAGACCCAAGGGGCCGAAGATGTGCTGCACGACCTCGGCGCGATCAGCATGTTCTCCTCTGATTCTCAGGCGATGGGGCGCATTGGCGAGACCGTGACGCGGTGCTTCCAGACCGCTGACAAGATGAAGCGCCAGCGGGGCAAGCTTACAGAGGACAACGCCGACAACGACAACTTCCGCGTGCTGCGCTACCTGGCGAAGCTGACGATCAATTCAGCCCTCACCCATGGCTTGGCCCACGTCGTTGGCTCACTGGAACCGGGCAAGCTGGCCGACATCGTGCTCTGGCCGAGCGACACATTCGGGGTCAAGCCCAAGATGGTGCTCAAGGGCGGTATGATCGCCTGGTCGATTATGGGCGATCCCAACGCCTCGATCCCAACGCCGGAACCAGTGCTGTTCCGGCCGGTGTTCGGGACCCTCGGCAAGGCCGCGCGGCACACCTCCGTCACCTTCCTATCGCAGGCTGCCGTCGACTTGGGCGTCCCTGAGACGCTGGGGCTGGAACGCCCGGTTGTAGCGGTGCAGAACTGCCGTAGTGTGAACAAGCAGGCGATGGTGCGGAACAGCGCGACACCGCGCATCGAGATTGATCCGGAGACCTATCAGGTGCGTGTCGACGGCGAGCTCGCTGCTGTGGAGCCTGCCGACAGGCTTCCGATGACGCAGCTGTACTTCATCGTGTGAGCAGGCTACAGCGTCCAGGCGCTGGCGACGCCGGTATCCACCAAGTTCCCGGCGTATCTGAAGCCGTTCTTGGGAAGGACGTGTCACCGATGGTGGGCCAACACAAGGTGGCAGTTGACCTCACTGCGGATCATGTGGGGGGAGAAGAGCCGCTGGAGCCCCGCCCTGGGATGGAGCATCTGATGGCATTCCTCGGCGGTCTCCAGCTGGGGGACTCGTTCTTCCCGAGCGGTCTGTATACCCTCTCGCATGGGCTCGAGGCCTTCGTGCAGGCCAAGCAGGTGGAACCCGCAAACTTGGAGGCGTTGCTTGCCGATTACCTGCGGTACGGCTTCGGCGCCGCTGATGGCGTGGCGCTCGCCTGTGCCCATCGCGCACTTGAGGAAGATAACCTGGAGGTCGCGGTACGGGCCGATATCCGGCTCACCGCCACGAAGCTGCCTCGTGAAGCACGGTCGACGTCGCATCGCACCGGGCGGCAACTCCTCCGCATAGCCACACAGATCTTTGGTGGCGAGGCGTTGGATACGTACGCTGAGTACGTGCGGCGCAATCAGGCGCCAGGTAACCATGCGATTGTGCTCGGCCTCGTCATGGTCACCCAGGGCATCGCGCGAGAGATGGCCCTTGCGGGAGAATTGTATGCCCTGGCGTCAGGCTGCGTGGCCGCGGCCGTACGCCTCTCGCTCGTCGACCACGTCGTCGCACAGATCGTATTACATCGACTGAAGCCCGTCATTGCCGAGGTGGCACAGACGAATTGTGACAGGGGCGTTCAAGACATCGCCAGTTGCGTGCCCCGTATCGACATTCTGGCAATGCGGCACGAGCGGGCCGAGGTGCGCCTGTTCATGAGTTGACGTGCCTGCGTGGGCGTGCCCGTGCGAGGAGTCGAGAGAGCAAGACGCGGGACGCGGGAGATCACCTGAAGGGAGGGACAGAGATGCCGAGCGAACTCGACGGGAGAATCACGCACAGCCATCTGCACGTCCACGAGCCCATGGAGGACATCCACGCTCGGGTGCCTGGCGAGGCGCCACGCATCGGCATCGGGGGGCCCGTAGGCGCTGGCAAGACGGCGCTCATCGAGGCGCTCGTGCCGTTGTTGATCGCGGATGGCCGCCATCCGATCGTGATCACGAACGACATCTTCACCCAGGAGGACGCCGAGCACGTGCGTCGCACCCTGTCAGGAGTGTTGGACCCTGCGCGGGTAGTGGGGGTCGAGACAGGCTCGTGTCCGCATACTGCGGTGCGCGACGACCCGACGATGAATCTGGCGGCGGTCGAAGAGCTGACGCAGCGCTTTCCAGACGCGGATATCGTGCTGCTGGAGAGCGGCGGGGACAACCTGACCCTCACCTACAGTCCGGCGCTCGCGGACTACTTCATCTTCGTGATCGACGTGGCCGAAGGCGACAAGATCCCTCGCAAGCGTGGTCCAGGCGTCACCACCTCTGACTTGTTAGTGATCAACAAGATGGACCTAGCGCCCTACGTCAGAGCCAGCCTGGAGGTGATGGAGCGAGATGCACAACGCGTGCGAGGTGATCGACCGTTCGTGTTCACGAATTGTCTCACGGGTGAGGGTCTGCGCGATGTCGCGGATCGGATCGAGCATGTGGCCGTGAGACCACTGCTATGAGCACGGCAGAGGTGCGACTTCGCGACGATCCAACGTGGTACACCCCTGAGGATCTCCCCGCCGAATTCCGCGCATGTGACACGCCCATCGCGGGGCTGTGCGCGGGAAGCGTCACCAAGCTGGGATTGTTGGACCTTGCCTGTGCTCCATCAGCGGGGGCGACGCGGATCGTTCGCCGGTCTCTGCACGGACCGCTCTACATGTTACGTCCCATCTACACGGACCCCAGACGGCCGGATATGGCGTTCATCTATGCGCTCCAGATGGGTGACGGCCTGGTGCAAGGGGATCGCTACCGGATAGAGTTGGACTGCGCGCCTGGCTCCGCGGTCCACTTTACAACGCAGGCCGCCACGAAGCTGTATCGGATGGACAACAACTTCGCGACCCAGATGGTCAACCTGCGCGCGGGAGAAGGCGCGTACCTCGAATACTTGCCTGACCCGGTCATACCGTTCAAGGACGCGCGCTTCTATCAACGTCTCCGTCTCACGGTTGCCCCCACAGCGAGCGTGATCCTCGGCGAGATCCTGCTTCCCGGCCGGGTCGCCTCTGGTGAGGCCCATGCCTACACGCTCTACTACGCTGATACGGAGGTCAGTGGGCTGGACGGAACGCCCGTCGTCGTCGACAGAATCAAGTTCGCGCCAGCTTTCGACACGCCGCAGTCACCTGGTAGGCTCGGTCCGTATGACGTGCTGGCTACATTGTACATCGTGACCCGCCAAATCCCCGCCCGCTCTCTGTCTGATTGCCTATACCACTGTCTTACGAGCCAGACGTCGGTGCTGGCCGGGGTGAGCGAGTTGCCTAACGACTGCGGCGTAGCCGTGCGCATGCTGGGAACGAGCTCGCCAGCGGTACGGGCCGCCTTCCATCTGGCCTGGAATGAGGCACGCCTGCAGCTGATTGGTATGCCTGCCCCTGATCTCCGCAAAAGCTAGCGGGGGAAACGGAGGAGACAGGGCGTATCCGAACCATGATGAGACGGGATGACGAACGGGGATATGGCAGTCGGGCTGGTATCCGCCCGGGTATGTCAGAGTTATCGCGCGCTCCGGGGCTGCTGTCGTGCTCCTGGGGAGCATAGGAGCAGTATATACCCAGACGCAGGAGCGTACACGGACACGAGGTTGTGAGAACTACAAGGAGCGCAAGGAGTGCAAGGATATCCCGATGAGCATCCACATCCGGCCACCCTGCGATGAAGTCGCGATCCGCGCGACACCGCCAACTGCGCCATGTGCGCCCAAAGCCGCTGTTTGGGTGCTTGTCGCCACCATCCTCGGGTCGAGCTTGTCGTTCATAGACGGCACGGTAGTCAACGTTGCACTGCCGACAATCCAGCGCGATTTTCATGCCTCCGCCACCAACGTGCAGTGGGTCATAGAAGCGTATTCGCTCTTCCTCGCGGCCTTGATTCTGGTCGGTGGGTCGCTCGGCGACCGGCTGGGCCGACGCCGCATCTTCACGAGTGGTGTTGCCCTCTTTACCCTCGCCTCCATCGTCTGCGGACTTGCCCCTACTCTCGTCGTGTTGATCGGCGCACGGGCCGTACAGGGAATCGGTGGTGCGCTCCTGGTGCCGGGAAGTCTCGCCATCATCGGAGCTTCCTTCGACGAGCGGCGCCGCGGCGGCGCCATTGGCACCTGGTCAGCCTTCACCACCGTCACCTCGGCGATTGGTCCAGTGCTCGGCGGCTGGCTCGTGCAGACGGCGTCCTGGCGCTGGGTGTTCTTCATCAACCTGCCGATTGCGGCCATCACTCTCGCCGTGTCATTTCGCTTCGTCCAAGAGAGCTACGGCGTGGGCGCCCACACTGGCCATCTAGATCTGCCTGGTGCCGCCCTCGCGACCCTTGGCCTCGGTGCGCTCGTGCTCGGTCTCGTGGAATCAAGCTCACTGGGACTGGGCGCGCCGCTCGTCTTGCTCGCGCTGGCTGTAGGCGTTGCCGCACTCGCCGGGTTCGCCGCCGTTGAGCTGCACGCCGAGCGGGCGGGCTATGCGCCGATGGTACCGCTATCCGTCTTCCGCTCGCGCACCTTTAGCGGCGCCAATCTGCTGACACTGCTGCTCTATGGTGCGTTGGGCGGCGCACTGTACTTTCTCCCGTTCAACCTGCAGGAAGTTCAGGGCTACTCGCCGGCCGAGGCAGGCGCCGCATTCCTCCCGTTTACCGTCATCATCTTCGCGCTCTCGCCCTGGTCCGGCGGCCTGGTCCGGCGCGTCGGCGCGCGGTTGCCCTTGATCGTTGGCCCGATCATCGCGGGTGCCGGGTTCGCGCTCTTTGCGCTCCCCGGCATCGGCGGTAGCTACTGGCTGACGTACTTCCCCGCCATCGTCGTGTTGAGCCTGGGCATGGCACTCGTCATCGCGCCGCTCACCACTGCCGTGATGAATGCGATCGGCACGGAGCGCTCGGGCGTCGCGTCGGGCGTCAATAACGCCGTCTCGCGCGCCGCCGGGCTGCTCGCCATCGCCGTGCTGAATCTCGTGGTCGTGGCCGTCTTCAGCCATGCCTTCGCGTCGAATATCGCCGCGCTGCACCTGGCGCCTGCTATCCAGCAGACACTCGATGCGCAGCGCACGCAGCTCGCAGGCGTGCAACTGCCGCCAGGACTTAGTATGGCAACGCAGGCGGCTATCCAAGGCGCCGTCGCTGACGCGTTTGTCTCCGGTTTTCGCGTGGCGATGCTGATCGGCGCCGCGCTCGCACTCGGTTCGGCCGTCGCGGCGGCAGCGCTGATAGAGGGCAAAGGGGTCCGTGAGACATTTGCGGGGGTGCGAATTCGATCTCGCAGTGCGCTGTCCCGCGGAAGCGCTATGCTAGGCAGCGAAACTGGCAGACGGGGAGGACAGTGATGATTACACCTGATGAGGTCCGGCAGATTCCGCTGTTCGAGCATTTGGATGAGACCACAATTGCACAGATCGCAGCGCAAGCTGCCGACGTTCACCTGAATGCCGGCGAGTGGGTCGCGCGAGAGGGAGAGCCAGGAGCCTTCTTTGCACTCCTCAGCGGACGCTTCGCCGTCGTGAAGCTCGTTGGGGGAAAACTGCGTCAGTTGGCTATCCGTGATGCGGGTGGGTATATTGGCGAGATTCCGGTCCTCCTCGGCGCCCCATTCTTCGCAAGCGCTCAGGCGCTGGACCCCTGCCGTCTGCTGCGACTCGGCGCACAGGATTTTCGAGCGATTGTCTCTCAGGTCCCCGCGCTGCGTCACGAGTTGACCGAGGTCATTCAGCAACGCCTTCTGGGAGTGGAAGACGCTACGTTACACGGCGATCGCATTCCTCTGGTCATCGGCACAGCGGGCGATCTGGCATGCCATAATGTGCGCGATTTCCTCGCGCGCAACTTTGTCGACTTTGAATGGCGTGACCCAACCAATCCCGCCGATGTCCCCCACATTCCTCCGCTTGACCAGCATGCCGCCTATCCGGTGCTCGTTTTGCCTGATGGCACCACATTGTCCTGCCCAACACCGGAGGAGATCGCCCGCGCGGTCGGGTTGGCGACAACTCCAGCGGCGACACAGTATGATGTCGTGATCATCGGCGGCGGACCGAGCGGTCTTGCCGCAGCCGTGTACGGCGCTTCCGAAGGCTTACACACGCTGCTCATCGAAGAGTTCGCGCCGGGGGGGCAAGCGGGAACCTCGACGCGGATCGAAAATTATCTCGGCTTTCCGATTGGCGTCTCCGGAGATGATCTGGCAGACCGGGCGCTGAATCAGGCGCTGCGATTTGGCGCAGAGCTCATTGTCGCCCGTCGTGTCGCCACCCTCACTCCGGGCGTGCCGTGGCACGTCGTGACGCTGGACGATGGCTCACTGGTGCACTCGCGCGCGGTGATCATTGCTACTGGCGTTGCGTACCGCACCCTGAACATCCCTGGATTGGAGCGCTTCATTGGTGCGGGAGTCTATTATGGGGCAGCGCGCTCGGAGGCTCTGGGAGTGCGAGGGCGCCGCGTATTTCTTATTGGCGGTGGGAACTCGGCTGGGCAGGCGGCAATGTTCTTTGCCAATTACGCGTCCGAGGTGACGCTCCTGGTGCGCGGATCCGCATTGGCTAGCTCGATGTCAGCGTATCTCGTCACCCAGCTCGCCACGCGCCGCAATATCACCGTCTCAACAGACACCCAGCTGATCGGCGTGGCAGGCGAGCATCGTCTAGAAGCGATCACCGTGCGGCGCGCAGGCGCCGAGACCACCGAAACGTTGCCAGCCGACGCCGTTTTCATTCTCATCGGCGCCAGCGCCATGACCGATTGGCTGCCGCAGGAGATCGTGCGCGATGCGCAAGGCTTTCTCTGTACTGGAGCGGATGTGCCCGCCGCGAGGTGGCCCCGCGATGTCACACACCGCGATCCGTTTCTGCTGGAAACCAGTGTCCCGGGCATATTCGCTACCGGCGATGTGCGCCACGGAGCAGTGAAGCGTGTCGCGGCGGGGGTCGGCGAAGGCAGCATGGCTATCGCCTTCATTCATCAGGTGCTCGCGCACATCGCTTCCCGTCCAAGTAACGACCCTGGACCCGCTATCCCCACGTCGAGCGGCACTACCGAGCTCCGCCGCCAGTAAGGTGGCGAGCTTAAGGCTCGAGCTGTGAGCTCGCGGTCACCGATGTGACCTGGACGGGACTGAACCGCAGGTCCATATGGCCCTGCTGGCGCCGGGCATCGTCGTGACCAGCTCAGCGAGGCAAAGGTTGCGGTATTCCGAGTTCGCCGGACGGCACGGGACCGCGCACAAAGTGAGCAAGCATCGAGCATGCTCTGCCAACGATACCATCAGGGGTGACTGGTGGGCGAAGGTAAAGCCATGCCACAGCGGCGACCCAAAACGCACCAAGTAACAGATCAGGCGCCGTGCGTTGTCCACCTGGATATGCGGGTAACGCAACGCCACCATCTGCTCCCCCGCCGCCTGGCGTACTGCGTGCTAGCCGGAGTCTTCGTGGTAGGGATGCTCGGCACGACCCTGCCGACCCCGCTTTATGTGCTCTGGCAGGAGTACGATCGCTTTCCCGCCGTCATCATCACCGTCCTCTTCGCGGTCTTTACTCTCGGTATGCTGACGGCACTCCTCTTTTTCGGTCGCCTCTCCGACCAATTCGGGCGACGTCCGGTGCTGTTGGGAGCGCTCGGCGTGGCCTGCGCTAGTACCATCCTCTTTATTTTGGCCCAACAGGTCCTGCTGTTACTGCTGGCGGGGCGAGTCTTGTCCGGCTTTGCTGCTGGGCTTCTGACCGGAACGGTGCCCTCTGGCTTAGCGGAGCTTCAACCGGCCGGAAACCTTCGTCAGGCGGGTTGGCTGGCAACCGCCATGTATCTTGGGGGCTTGGGCCTGGGACCGCTTGTCGCGGGACTGTTCGCGCAGTTTGCGCCGTCCCCGACACAACTGGTGTTTGTCGTGTACCTGGCCGTCCTCGCCATGAGCGTTCTGCTCGTCGGCGTGCTCCTGCCCGAGTCGGTGGAGGCCCGGGATCACAGGCTCGACCTGCATCCACAACTGGGCGTGACCGCCTCCACTGCAGCGATCTTTTGGCCAGCGGCAGGGACGGCTTTCTGTCTCACCACCATCCTGGCCCTCTTCAGCGCCCTGGCCCCGACGTTCCTAAGGACTATCCTGCATGCCCCCAACCTGGCATTAGCCGGAGGTATGGTCTGTGTGCTCTTTGGGGCGGGTGCTCTCTCTGCTGCTTCTGCAGACGCTGAGCAGTTGGAGGGCGCGGCTGGCCGGAGTGATCTTGCTGCTGGTGGGCCTCACCCTCATCGAAGCAGGTCTGGCTCGGCCGGCATTCGCCTCCTTGCTCGTAGGCACCGTGATCGGTGGTGTGGGCGCGGGTCTGGCGTCGATGGGGTGCCTAGCCGCCATCAATCAGGTGGCGCCTGCGCACCACAAGGCTGAGTTGGTATCAGCCTATTTTGCCGTGGCGTCCTTGAGCAGTTTCCCCGTGGTAGGAGTGGGAGTGCTGGCACAGCGGACGGGCTTGTTCACCGCGTCTCTCGTCCTCACGGTCCTGATTGCGCTGCTGCTGCTCATTCTGGCCGCGTTGCTCTGGTTTGATCGATACGACCGCCGTGGTTCCCGCATGGTTGGCAGCCGATGACGAGCGCCCCTCGTTCGCCTCTCTGACCGGCGGGACATGGAGCACGCTTTGTGTGTGGCGCAGCCCCGCCTCCGCACCCAAGGACATGTCCCGACAATGCTCGGACACTCGTCGGACAGCGCCTTGACACATGCCTCGCCAGCCAAGAGTCAACTGCTGCTCCAGCGGCGGTCGCCCCATCCATATGCTAAAATGCCCAGCAGTTGATTGCTGCAAGGCGAGCAGAATCACATCCGAACAGACAGCGCGGAGCTCATGCTAAGCCGAGCTGAGCGAAGATGGGCTGCGCGGTCGGGGGCTTATCCCTCCCCGACCGAGTCTGGAACGGGGGCCGCTGTGGCGAACAAGGAGGATGTGGCCTTCGGCATGGTGTTGTTGGAGTACCGCACGGCCGCTGGGCTCACACAAGTGCAGTTGGCCGAGCGGGCTGGACTGAGCCCCGACGCCATCTCGGCGTTGGAATCGGGCAAGCGGCGCAGCCCGCGTGTGTCCACGATCGAGCAGATCGCCACTGCACTCGAGCTATCAGCACAGGAACGGCACAAGTTCGTCACGGCTGCGCGAGGTATGGGGAAAACAGGGGCGACCGCGCCTTCCAATACCACGTCAGGCGTGTCTGATGGTCCCACTCGTGATGCCGTGCCCGATGCGCGCGGCCGCCTCCGATCATGGGCAGCCAGGTTCGATCCGACGCCGTTAGTGGGCCGTCTGGATGAGCTGGACATAATCCTCCACCGGCTCCAAGTCGAGCACGTGCGCCTGCTCACGCTGACCGGCCCGGCGGGGGTGGGCAAGACCCGCCTGGCACTCGCCGCGGCCGCCCGTCTGTCTGCCACCGAGCGCTTTCCCGATGGGATCACGCTCGTCGACCTTACCGCGGTGCGCGATCCGGCCCTGGTTCTCAGTACCATCGCCCAGGCGCTGGGCCTTCTCGATATTGGGAGCCGACCCTTGCTGGAGCGCGTAACCGATGCGCTCGAGGGGCGGGAATATCTGCTGGTGCTGGATAACTTCGAGCAGGTGCTGCCTGCTGCGGCCCAGCTCGCCGAACTCCTGGTCGCCTGTCCGAGCCTGGCGCTCTTGGTGACCAGCCGGGTGCCGCTGCAGCTCCGCTGGGAGCAGACGCTGCGCATCGCGCCCCTGCCCGTGCCTGACTTGCGTGAAGCGTTGCCGCAGCTGGATATGCTGCTGGCCATCCCGTCGGTGGCGCTCTTCGTCGACCGGGCGCAGGCGCGCCGTGCCGACTTCGCGCTGACTGGTGCACAGGCTCGGCTGGTGGCCCAAGTGGCAGCACAGCTCGACGGGCTGCCCCTCGCGCTTGAGTTGGCTGCCGCACGGCTAGACATGTTGTCGCTGCCCACCCTCGCCCGGCACCTCGGAGACCGCTTGCGACTCCTGGCCTCAGAGGCTCCTGACCGGCCTGAGCGGCAGCAGAGTCTCGAAGCCGCGGTCGGCTGGAGCTACGATCTGCTGACTGAACCAGAGCGGCGGCTCTTCCGCTGCCTGGGGGTCTTTGTCGGCCGGGTCACCCTCGACGCCATCGCCGCGGTAGTGGCCGCAGTTACGCGTGTGAGCAGTGTGGTGAGTGTGGGCAGCACGGTCAGCACGGTGGGAGCGGAGGGAGTCGCTGTGGGCGCCGGAGATGTGCGAGATGCTGGGCGCACGCTGCACCGATTGCTCTCACTGGCCGAGAAGAGCCTGCTTTTGCCGGTGTCCAGGCGGTCCACAGAGCTGGGAGAGCTGACTGGGCTGTCGGGAGAGATGGGGCTGGCCGGCGTGCGCCCCGAGGCAGAGGCGCATGACGTGGCAGACGAGCTCGATCTGGAGCCGGCCTTCGGCATGTTAGAGACGGTGCGCGAGTATGCCCAGGAGCGGTTGGCCGAGGCAGGCGAATTGGCAGCGGCCCGCCGGGCGCACGCCCACTACTTCCTGGCGCTCGCCGAGCGGGCGGATCCGCTGTTGCGCGGGCCAGATCAGTCCGCCTGGTTTTTCCGGCTGGAGCGCGAGCATGACAACCTGCGGGCGGCATTGCGATGGCTGCTCGACGGGAGTGACCGGGACCGGCCCGACGCGGCGGCCGAGCGCGAAGCGGGGCTCCGCCTCGCTGGGGCCCTGGGCTGGTTCTGGTTGTTGCGCGGCTACCAGACTGAAGGTCGGCGCTGGATGGAGGAGGGGCTGGCCCGAGCACCGGCGGGCAAGGGGGCGGACCTGGCGGTACGCACTCGCGCGCTCCTCGCCGCCGGTCCGCTCCTTGCGGTGCAGACAGAGTTTGCCCGCGCGCGGGCGGTGCTGGAGGAGGGGCTGGCCCTGGCCCAGCAGCGGCAGGAGGCCACTGACATCGCCCACGCCCTTACCTACCTGGGCCTGCTTGCGGTCGTACACGGGGACATGGCAGCGGCTCTCCGTTCACTTGCGGAGGCGCGGGTTCGCTGGGAAGACCTGGGTGAGCGCTTTTTCCTGGGCTTAACGCTCAACCTCCTCGGCGCCGTCGCCTTCGCGCAAGGCGACTATGTCCAGGCCGAAGCGCTCGTGGCGGCCGCGCTGGAGCGGATGGCGGCGGCAGGGGAGAAGCGCGAGGCGGGCATCACACACGTGAACTACGCTGTCATCGCGTGGCAGCGCGGCGACCCTCTCCGCGCCGCGTCGCACCTGCGTGTGGGACTCCACACTAGCGTGGCGCTCCAGGATCGCTTTCTTCTCGCCCAGAGTGTGCGACCGATCCTAGGGCTTACGGGCGAGCACATCGATCCCGAGTGGCAAGCACGCCTTCTTGGGGCTGCGGACACGCTGGGCCAAGCCACGGGTGGGACGCTCAACTTTTATGAGCGATTGCCAGGGTATCCGGGCGTCGCGACGGTTCGTGCGCGGCTTGAGCAGGAGAGGTGGGAGACGCCATATCGCGAGGGGTGGTCACTGCCACTTGTGGACATTGCCACTCTGGCCCTGACAGTGGTGGATGAGGCGGCGCAGCTGCAGATGCAATCAGAGAGCGTCTCCAAGCGCGCGACCCCACAGTCCGAGGTGCTGCAAGAGCAGCCGTCCCAGCAGTCGGATTGGAGCCCCCTGACCGTGCGCGAGCAGGAGGTGCTGCGGCTCGTGGCCCAGGGCCTCTCCAGCAAGGCCATCGGCCAACAGCTCTTCCTCTCGCCCCACACCGTCAATCACCATCTGACGGCGATCTTTAACAAGCTCGGCGTCAGCACCCGTGCCCAGGCGGTATCGGAAGCGGCCAAACGCGGCCTGATGTAGGGCCTCGAGCGACGAGCGGGGCCACGTACCTGCCCCATGCATGACACCACACCAGGGTTGCCAACGTTTCTGGTCTGCGCACGGCTCCTCACGTCGCGTCCCTGATCTACGCTTCTAACCCGCACATCACACCCGTCGGTCCCATGCACCCATCGACGCTGTACTGTGCCGCCGACGATGTCACGGATTCGGGGCGCTCCAAAGGCATCGTGGACCGCTCGCTGGCCTGCCACCTACCTGCGGTCGAGGTATGGCTCGTTTGTCGACCTCTCAGCAGTCCCACGGGGAGGCGTACCGGCTAATTCTTACGAGGCGTTTCCCACCTTGCCATTACCCCGAAAGGGCACGAATGCACGATGTGGCGGGCTGGGAACGCGCCTATGCTGGTGGTGTGGAGCACCTTTATCGTATACCCCGTGCTCGCGCCACCAAGAAAGGCAGGCCGTTACCATGATGCCCTTCTCGACACGCTTTCCGAACCCTTCTTCCCATGCTGTGCCCACGTACTCTCCCGAGGTGTGGAGCACTTTGTACCAGCTCCGTGCCCGTTACCAGGAGAGCGCAGATCTCTGGACCGAGTGTGAGCTGGCGCATCTGCGCTTTGTGCGCTGGCTCGTCGAGACCGGACGGCTGGTCGAGGACGGGGACGGAGAAGAGGCAGGCGTACAGGTAGATGGTGCCGGGACTCCGGCCCGATGAGCCAGCACGGGCATGGGCTGGATGGGCGGGACAGGCCGCTCGCGCCCCTGCCAGTCGGCACGGCCGCGCCGGATTTCGCATTGCCACAGGTCGCGCTGCTCGCGCCGCGCGGCAGCCTGCTCGAGTTGCGCCGCGTCGGCCGCCGCCAAGCGCTCGTCTTGGTCTTCTACCCGATGGACTGGGAACCGGTCTCGCGCGAGCAGCTGACGCTGTACCAAGCGTATACCGGCGCCTTCGATCGCTTGGGAGCGCGCCTGCTGGGCATCTCCTGCGACCATCTGCACAGCCATGACGCCTTCGCGCGTGATGCTCACATCCAGTTCCCGCTGCTGGCCGACTTCCAGCCATACGGGCAGGTCGCACGCCAGTACGGTGTGTTTCGTGTGGTGCACGCGATGTGCGCCCGCGCGCTCTTCGTCATCGACCGGCAGCACGTCATTCGCTTTAGCAAGGTATATCCCGATGCGCTGAACCCGGGCGTCGACGAGCTGCTCACGACACTTGAAGCACTTGCCGCAATCCCAGAGAAGAAATCTACTGGTCGGCAGACGCGCCCGGCAGCCCCCCCACTCCCCGAAGACTAGCAAGACGAAACGAGACGGCACTGAGCAGGGACGGCACTGAGATGACCACGCCGCTCACGTGGAGTAGACGGGTCATCTCAATGGCCCATGTCGCTGATACCGCTCGACGGCACGGCTCACGGTCGGAGGACAAACGTCTGACAAACCCGGCCACGCAGCACGACATGCCACATCTTGATCTGAGGACCCGTATCCAGTCGCTGTCCGCGATCCAGATCGCGTGCCCATCCTCGTCGCCGCCGACACCATCGCTGCAGCCTGCAGTCTCCAGCAACTTTGCCGCTCGCAGCGGCAGCCCTACCGCCCGCCCTGCCTTTCTTTGCCATGGCAGGCTCTGGGATGGCCTGACATCACTGTTGGTCGCGGTCCAAGGTCGGCGTCACCTCTTCGCTGCACAACCAGGCCATCCAGGTTGTGTGCAATCGTTTTTGGGATCGTTTCTGGTACCTGCTCCCTCGTGCCGTGCGATGCATCCGCGTGCCGTAAACCCTCCTCTCTGCTAGCAAACACACGAGCGGTGTCATGTGCCCTACCATACGTTCATGGAAACGCAGCTCCCTCCTATCTCATCTCAGGTTCTCGAAGCCGCACGTTTCTGGAGAGTGCGGGAGCAGGAGATGACGTTCGCTGCCGCACGTCAGACAGACCTGTGATACTGCTGGAGTGGACCAGAAGTCTATTTTGGTCCCGACAGGGGAACTTGGCTGGGCGGATTGGAAGGTGGCAGACGGTGCTGGTGGTGATGGCAACGTCATTGCCGGCGCGTGAGCATTCACAACCAGCAGCGGCACCGGTGTGTGGCGCATGAGGGCCGATGTCACACTGCCCAGCAGCCATTTCTGCAGACCGCTACGTCCGTGCGTGCACAGTACAATCACTCCACTTGGGGAGAGTGAGGCTGCCCGCCGTATCGTGCGTGCTGGCTCGCCAATCTTCACCATCGTCTCGATCGGCAACGTGAAGTGCTCCGCGAGCTGCTCGCGCAGGCTGGCAAGATACCGCCGCGCTTCCTGCACGTTATCGTGTTCCAGTTGACGGGCGAGGCGGTATGATTCAGCGCCGCCGACAAGCGACACCCTGGGTACGACGCGCAACAACAGCAACGGACGGGCAGCGTGGCGCGCCCACGCGAGTGCCAATGGTAGCGCCTGCTCGGCAACCTCACTGCCATCAAGGGGGACGAGGACCTCCGATCCGGGTGCCGCGAGCATGTCCGCAGCGCTCGACACCGGTGCCCGTTCAGGCCAGATCAACAGGGGTGCGGTGGAGTGCGAGAGCATGTGCTCGGTGACACTCGGCTGCTGAAGCTTCTTCAGACCACTTCGGCTGTGCGGCATCAGGACGATCAGGTCGCAATGTGCGTAGGCAGCCGTGACAGTGACGTCGGTGGGCACCGCGCCCGATTCAATCACTGCCCGCGCATCGATTCCCTGCGCACGCAGATCTGCGACGAAACGATCGAGACGGTCGTTCATCTCAAGCGTCTCCTGCGTGCTGGCGTTCGCCGGGATGACATGCAGCAGGGTGAGCTGCCGCACTGGCGTGTCGATCAGGTGCGATGCCACCGCCACCGCATCGGAGAGATGATCAAGGCTCTCGACTGGCACCAGCACATGCGTACACATCGTCGACCTCCTCCCGAGACGCAGCCTCGCCCAGACGCGCGGCCGCATGCCTCCAGCATTGACCGGTGCGATCACGCCGTGCTCACGAAGACGGCAGCAGAGTCACGAACGCATCACACACGAGCTCCTTTGGGCACCTCAGATCGACCATTCCATGAAACAGAGCGGTGCCATGATGCGTGCGGGGAGAGGATGAGGGATTGACGAGCACGATCCGCAGCCCTGTGTTGCCCTCGTCTGACGTCGTCCACGCTCCCATCTCCGGACAGGCACTGAAGTCCTCCGGTGCTGGCTCCACGAGGAGGTGAAACAGCCCGTAATCATGGGCAGTCACGGCATGTGAGACCACGCATACGAGACCTCCACCGCAGAGCGATCGGTGCGACGAGGGGCCGACATTGTGCGCTCCAGTGGCTGCTCCACGGTGTTGTGTGCGCCGTGTGATGTTGCGTCCTGCGGTATGTGACGAGCCTGAGAGGGCGGCGGGCTAGGCTGAGGGCAGTGAGCAATGCGAAAAGAAGACGAGAGATGCGAAAGGAAGGTGCCGTGATGCGACTGACATCGAGAGACGGAGTCGCGACGCTCCTGGTCGCGGCCATCATCGTCCCCTACGTCGGGTACCTTATCTTTGGAAGCATGCCGTTCATCCAGGATCCAACCGGGATGGCAGGCGTCGGCCTGGTATTCGGGGCGGTTGCCGCGGTGATCGGCGGCTGGATCGCCGTGCACGAGGGAGCATTCATGGCGATTGCAACGGGCGTGTTGGGGATCGTGTCGCTGGGGTTGGGGATTGCCGCGCTCGTGAGCGAGCACCTCTTCGACGCGACGGGCAGCGCGCTTGTGCTTGGGGGCTTCATGGCCACCATCGTCAGCCTGTGGGCTCTGGCGCTCCTGCGTCACCGTGGGATCATACGAGCCGAAATGCAGCCGACCTCGCGGCTGGGCCATGTCTGAGCCACGCACCCCAGTCTGGTCTGCTGTCGTGAGTGGGGTGGCCGGCGAGAGGAGGCTCTCGCCGGACCACCCCTCTGGCTGCCCAGATGCCTGCATGGAGCGAGCGCTTGGGAGCAACGGAGTGAGCTCCGCACCTCGTCACAGTGACCTGCAACGACTGGTTCAGGAATGCGTCGGGGGAACACATAGTGGTGGATCTTTTGACACACTGTTGCTTGCCTCCCCCGTCTTGCGATCGCAATCGGCCGCCTCAGTGGTCGAAGGGGTCTGCTCTGTGTCCTTGGCCGGTCTGACTAGCTGGAAGCTACCCCCACGGGTAGACGAAGGAGGACATTAGTATGGCACGTCTGATTGGAGGAAGATCACTCAGAAAGGCTGCGGCTGCTCCGGACCCATCCTGGAGCGGACTCTACCGGGCGGGGGGCATTTCAGGCGTGCTGTTTGCCGTGCTCACCATCGTCTCCATTGTGCTTGTCTTCACCAAGCCGCTGCAGCCGAGCGCGGGCGGGGAGGCCACACTCAAGACCATCGCCGCCAACCGGTCGCTCTACATCCTCAAACAAGTCCTGTGGTTGGGGCCCAGCGTCCTGACCATGGTCGTCTTCCTGGCGCTCTATCGGGCACTCAAGCACCTGGACAAGAGCACCGCTGCCATTGGCGCCCTCCTTGGGATCGCCGCTGAGGTGCTCACGCTCGCCTATCCAACCACCGGCGAAGGAGCGCCCGCCTTGGTGTCCCTGAGCGATCGCTACATGGCAGCCACCACCGATGCACAACGGGCAGCCTTCGCAAGTGCCGCTGAGGCGTTCATTGCCCAGAATGACATACCGTCTGCCCCCGGTATATTGACCGCCATCGGCATTCTGGCTCTCTCCCTCGTCATGGTGCGCGGCGTCTCCCACAAGGGCGTGGCCTATCTGGGTCTGGCGACCGGCGCCATCGGCATCATCAGTGAGAGTCTTCGGCCCCTGCTCGGCCTCGGCTACATCGGCTACGGTCTGCTCCTCCCGACCTGGTTTCTGGCGGTCGGCTGGAAACTCTATCAACTGGGCTAGCGATTGAGGAGAAGGCTGCGGAGAGTCGCACGAACTCGAGTACACGTATCATGGTTGTAGCGTTCAGGCAACCTGCTGGAGGCAGGTCGTCCCGCCCCCGTGCCTCATGCGGCGGAGGCCGCACAGCACTGTGTGGATGGCTCAATGCGTCGCACAAAGGACGACACCGAGGGCGACCTCCACGCACTCTACGCGAGCCTGCGGCTGGCTGCGGTTGGGATGAGCGTGCGTAGATGGCGCGGCACTACGCGCGACGTCTCGCCTGACGGTTCGTCTGTATCCGTGGAGTAGCCTTGGAGGAGGTGCGATGGCTGTATGATGTGTCCGCTGGCATACACGCGACCGCCGTATAATCCTGTCAATTGGTCTTGTCAAAGCGCCCCTATAGCGAGCGGCTGGAAGCGGGTTGTCCATGCCTGGACCCCCATTGTGATGTGGGCGGAGAGATGTGAGAACCGTATGTGATGTGATGTCTACATCCTCCACTACAAGATGTGAGTGCGCAGGTTGGACCGACGAAAGGAGCCGGAGATGAAGGTGCTCGTCGCCTACGCCAGCAAGTACGGCGCAACCAAAGGTATCGCGGAACGCATCGGGGGAAAGCTCCGTCAGATGAGCCAGGACGTGGATGTCAGGTCGGTCGACTCCATCGGGGAAGTCGATGGGTATGGTGCGTTTGTCATTGGCAGCGCGGTCTATACAGGGTCATGGTTGCCGGAAGCGACCCAGTTTGTGCGGCGTCACCAAGCCACCTTCTCCGCGCGGCCGGTCTGGCTGTTTAGTAGCGGGCCACTCGGAGCGAACGTGCAGGCTCCCGAGGGGCACGAGCAACCGCAGAAGCCCGACGAGATGCTTGGGCAGATCCGGTTCTTTGGCTCGACGCGCACCATCCACTGGCCGCTGCCCAAAGAGGTCATCGAGTTTCGGAGTTCGATCCGGCCGCGCGACCATGAGATGTTCTTTGGGGCGCTGGACCACACGAAACTGCCATTTGCGGAGCGGCTCGCGATCAAGGCGGTGGGTGGCATGGAGGGCGACTTCCGCGACTGGAATACCATCGAAGCCTGGGCCGAGCGCATCGCCCGTGAGCTGACACCCGCAGAGGTCACGCCTCGCCCAATCTAAGCACTCCGGCGACCTCGGGTCGCACACAGGAAAGAACAAGGTACAGACTTCGGGTTGGCGTCACGGGTTGGCGTCACCTCAAAGGGCGAGAACGTTGGATCAGAAGCGGGATCCCAGTACCTGATAGCCGTCACATGGGGCGCCATTCTCTCTCACTCGTGGCGTGTCGGCTCTGGAGTCCGCTTTCGCCCGTCTCGCGCCCGACTCGATCCTCCCGTTCGACCGCTGTCTGTGTCCTCGTGGGAGCGCGCCGGCGTGCGCTACCGTCGCTGGATCAATGCGCGGAGCTGCAGGGCGTCGCGAATCGCATAGCCTTCCGCATCGTTGTTGAAATAGGCGTACACGTCGACCCCCGCTGCCGCATCGCGGACGATCCGGTCCGCCCAGAAAGCGAGCTCGTCGTCGCTCAACCCAATGCCCGAGGCGCCGTGATGAAACCGCAGATAGCGGAACCGCCCGGGCAGGGGTACATCGAGGGAGGTCGGTGTCGGGGTCGGGCCGCCAACGGCAACCACGAGGGCATAGCCCGCGTCGTCGAGCAGACGCAGCACCTCGGGTGACAACCAGCTGGGATCACGGAACTCGAACGCGGCTTGGCTCATGGGCGCCAGCTCGCGCAGCACAGTCAGAAACGTTGCGAGCCTGGCCGCATTCACCTTCCAGTGGGGCGGCAATTGGAACAGGAGGGGACCCCGCTGCTTTCCCAGCCCATTAGCAGCATGCAGCAGGCGTGCCAGCCCCTCCTCAGCCGCCTGCAATTTCTTCAGATGCGTCACATAGCGACTGGCTTTGACCGCAAAGCAAAAGTCCGGCATGGCCTCGGCCGCCGCCGTCTGTCGTGCCCAAGCAGCAAATTGCGCCTGAGAGGGCAGGCGATAGAAGCTGGCGTTGATCTCGACCGTGTCAAAGTGCTGCGCATAGTAGGCCAGCTGGTTTTGCGCGGGAAGCTCCGGCGGGTAGAAGCGCCCGTTCCAGTGCGGGTACGCCCATCCAGAGGTGCCGATCCGAATCTGCGTGGGCTGTTGCATGAACGTGCCTCCTCCTGGTCTGCCCTACGACACGACGACGCTGTACGATGCTAGGCCAGTCTCGCTGGTCACGCGCACCACCGCCCACAACTCCGTACCAGTGTACGCTGTACGCTTAGGCACGAGGAGCCCCATTGCGGTCGACCCTGCGGGCCTGTCACTGGCCGTCACCATTGCCACCGACAACCAGTTCTGCGACTCGGTCGAGGCCGCAGCAGGACGCAGTGTGCGCTGTTGTTCCACTGAGGGACTGGGAGGCAGTCCGGCGTCGTGACGGGCGTCCGTAGCCTCAACGTCGGCAAGCAACTGATACAGTGCAACGCTCTTGCGGTCGGCATGCATGTTGGCTAGGTAGCGCAGGCGTGCTGGCGCCGTGAGTACGGGCTGTGCCTTCTCCCTCCAGGCGATATGTGGACGTCTGGGCAGCCTTGGACGGACGGTTAGCATCCCGATGCGTGATTGCTTCCCTAGGCCCAGTATCTGCTCGACGCCTCACAGTCTCCTCACAGCCCGGTGGTTGTGCACCACGGATAGGTCATCCCTTACAGAGCTGCCGGCTTGCATGGACCTATCGTAGCGTGAGCTACGACTGTGATACCTAGACGTGAGCTTGAGAGGGATTCGGGAGGTCTAGATGGTATCCGTGAAGCGACGGCAGTACTGGGGTGCTCAGACCCAGAGCCGTTCCGGCGTGGCCGGTCTACTGCAGTGCTGAGCGCACGAATGCACACAGATGGCCCGACAGACGGGCATGCAGAAGGAGGTCATCCTATGACCACTGTCCTGGGGATGTTCGAGCAGTCCCACGATGCGGACCGCGCGGTCAGCGAGCTGATGCAGAATGGTTTTGCCAAGAATCAGATCGGCGTCGTGGCCCGCCATGAGGTCTTAAAGGAGGCTGGACTCACAACCGGCTCGGGAGCGGAAATCGGTGCTATTACCGGTGCGACGGCGGGCGGCATCGCAGGCCTGCTCATCGGCCTGGGTGCCATCGTGATTCCCGGCGTTGGCCCGATCATCGCGGCTGGCGCATTCCTGACGTGGGTCGGAGCGACGGTGCTGGGTCTGGCGGCGGGCGCTGTCGGCGGAGGGATGGTGGGGGCATTGACCGGGTTTGGCTTCTCGGAGGCACGCGCCGAGCGCTACGCCGAGGGCATCAAAGCCGGGCACATTCTCGTTACGGTGCAGGCGCCAGCCGAGCGTGCAGACGCGGCGGCAGAGATCCTGCGGCGCAACAACGCGACCGAGGTGGATGTCGGTGGCGCGGAGATGCCAGCGACACTCTCCGCCCCAGTCGCCGCCCAGCAGTCCTACCAGAGCACCCTCCAATAGGGTGCGCAAATAGGGCGCGCAAGCAGCCCGAGGAGATTGCCATCGCCTCTACGGACCACCCCTGCGGGTGATGGCACCTCGAAAGTTGGCGGGCATGTCGGCTCGCTTCTCGTCGATTGCTCGATGGGGAGCAGAAGGCTGACACGCCCGCCAGTCGTGCATGCGAGGCAGGGCGATGTGCGTCTGCCTCTCCACGGATGGCACGCTGATCACCGGTCTCGTGCGCGTGTCGGTCTCGCTCTCCACGCCCTCTGCCTGTGGCCCGCACACCTCCCGCTTGGACTAGGAAGGGGCCAGACGCGCCTGCCATACTCGTCCGTGCACCATGAGTCCTCGCGCCTTCCGGGCAACGACAACGCCGTGATTCCAACGACGGCCCGCGGCATCGACAGCACGCCTCAGGGTATCAGCGTGCGTGAATAACGTCACTCCTCGATTCGAAGCGCCTATCGCGTCTGTGGGGCATCGCGTCCGGACGCTGCCGAGTAGGCACTGTGACATCCTCCCAACCGTACGTGATGACCGTGTGAGCGCACGCGTATATGCTTCAGCTTGCTCGGTGGATCGACGCCGGGTTGTCGTATCGAGGCCCGTCCGGCGCCGCCGCTTCCGGCTATGAACGCTCACATGCCCGTCGCACGTTCCCCAGTGGCGCGACTGCAGGCCCCATGCCTCACTGTGGAGGCAACCAGACGAGCGAGTGTCGCGGCGACAGGTGATGGAAAGGAGCTCGCGCATGCGCGCACGCACGACGCTGAAAGTCGTCCTTGGAGTGCTAAGCAGCCTGTTGGCCCTCGTCAGTTGGATGATGACGGCCGCACCGATCGGGCAGGCAGAGTCAGGAAGAGCCGCCGTTGTCACGGAATCGAGCAAGGTGATCCTCGACGAGACGAGCATCACCGCGCCCGGTTTCACTGGCAATGCGCAGTTGAGTATTGGCAACGCCATCGCCTGGGCTGGGACCGATCCTGTCCATCGCATCAACGTTCTGACCAGCGCGGACGGGCTGCACTATGGCAGCAAAATCACGCTGGGAGAGACGACCGTTGATCGCCCGGCCGTCGCTCGCATGTCCGCGCCCGCTGGCGGAGCCGTCGCCGTAGCCTGGCGCGGAACGGATGCGGCACATCGCTTGAATGTGCTCTTTGACGTGTATGGAGCGCGAACGAAGCTGACACTGAATGAGACGAGCTTCACAGGGCCAGCGCTCGCGGTGTTCAATGGGAATCTCCTGCTCGCCTGGACAGGCACCGACGCCAACCACTCGCTGAATGTGCTGCCGATCTCGCCCTCGTCACTATCACCTGGGTCGAAGACGATCCTGACGCAGTTCAGCAGCAACGCCGGGCCAACGCTCACCACGATCGTCAAGGCTGCCGTCGAGACCGCGATCCTCGGCTGGTCCACGCGAACGAGCGTGCTCGACCTGGCCCAGTCGGCAGATGGCGTCCACTTCACCTCGGCCCTCGTCGGCGGGACCTCCGACACGAGCGGCTCCGCGCCTGACGAACTCTCCTTCCAGTCGGAAGGTGGCCCCGAAGACTGGATCACCTGGACCGGCACCGATAACCTCCACCATCTCAACGTGCAATGGACGTCGCACTATCCCCGCTGGACGGGGGCCAAGACGATCCTGCCCGACCTCGCGCTAGGCGGCCCAGAGCTGGCCTTCAACCAGGGGCTCTTGATCGCCTGGACGGGGACAGACGCGGCCCATCATCTCAACGTCGCGCGCTTAGAGGGGTTCTGATGCCGCGCGAGTGAACTCGGAGGACGGACCCGCGCGTGCCCGCCCTCCGCCGGAGGTGGAATTCAGAACGGCATACCTCTCCGCTGGAGCAAAGGTGCTCTCGCGGAGAGGCAACGGAGGTGTGCTATGCGTATCCGCAAGGCGTTGATGGCGGCGGCGGTCGTCTGCGCACTTGCCCTCAGTCTCGGCGTGTCTCCAATCGGCCGCGCATGGCAGATGTGACCTGATCACCAGGCTTTGTGACGACCTCGTGACCGTCACCTTCTACACTTACGGCAAATCGTGGAGTCGAGATGCGGTTGGCACTCAGGGAATGCCACCTCGTGCGGCCGCGCTTGATACGGTAAGGACAATAGTGAACGTCAGGCAGAGGAGTTTCGTCACATGAAACGGCAGACCATCGCTTGGGCCGCTGGAAGTATTGTCGGGGCCAGTATAGCCTCGCTGTTCGCGTATCGGCTCGTCATCCGCCCGTGGCACCTGCGCTGGGGCGCGACCGACGAGGAGACAATGCAGGCGCTGCCAGGCGACGACGTGGTGCCGCACCCGACGCTCATGGCGACGCGTGCCGTCACGGTCCAGGCGACGCCCGAAGAGATTTGGCCCTGGCTGGCACAGATCGGGAAGGACCGGGCCGGGTTTTACAGCTACGACTGGATCGAGAATCTAATGGGGCTGGGAATCAAGAGCTCAGACCGCATCATGCCCGAGTTCCAGGAACTTAAGGCCGGCGATATGCTGCCTGGTCTTGGCCCGGTGACGGCGCTTGAGCCCCGGCGCTACCTGCTGCTCGCCACACATGAGAATTGGGGTGAGGTCAGCTGGGTGATCGCGCTCCAGCCGCTTGACGCGCAGCACACACGTCTCATCACGCGCACGCGCTACAACCTGCGCTGGGGAACCATGATGCGCATGCTTCCGCCCCAGATGGTGCCGTTCTACCTGTTCTTCGAACCCGGCGAGTTTGTCATGTTACGCAGGATGCTGCTCGGCATCAAACGGCGCGCGGAGACGCTCGCCGTGCAGAAGCATTCGCAGGCAGGAGGCTCTGTGGCCGCACAAGAGGTGGCTCACGAAGGCGTCCGGGCAACGACAGAGACAAAGACGGCGGCTGGATAGGTCGAGCCACCTATCGACCGGCAGAGCGGAAGCTAAGCGGAAGCTACATGTGTATCCTGACTGATCTGTCGCTCGCCTCTGTTCGTAGCGGTTGGCATCTCATACGAACAGGCACACCAGGGAAAACACGTACTGCCCCGTGCAAAGGCGGTCAGTTGGCAGGCAGGTACTCGTGCCGCGCTACCCAGTGACAATGACTGAACATCGCGCGGCGGACGGTTGAATCCTCGGCTAGGCGCGCCGCTGCGCGCTGTGCGGCCAGGACGGCTGGCACGGCCACGGCGCCCGTGATGGCGAGCACACGCCGCGGGTGTGCGCTCGCCCACAGGCATCCACGCAGGATGTCGCGTAGACGTGCGGCGAGCCATGCCGTCGTTGGGGGCGCGACCGCTTGGTCCCATTCGAACGTGCGGAGCTGGCTCAAGAAAACCTGTCGCACACATCCCTCTAGGCTGTGGATGTAGAGGTCGTCGCACCAGCGTCGGGCCAGACGAAGGTCCCGCGCGAACGCATCCCAGTTCAGCGCGGGTACGGTCGGGTGTCCAGGAATATCAGGACCACCTCCTGTACTCCCCACAGCCACCGCCTGTGCCTCTGGTGCGTAGCTCCAGAGCAGGCCCGACCCGATGCCTGGCAGGACGGACGTGTACAGCATCCACACCTCGTCGTCGGTGCGCACATCCACCAGCCCGAACAGTCGCTGCAAGAGCGTCGACCCAGCCCAGCGTTCGTCCGCCAGCAGCGGAAACTGGTAGTTCTCGACGGTGTACCCGTCACGGTGGATTCGCTCGACCAACTCGGCGTACGCCGCACGCGCTCGCAGTGGACGCTGTTTGTCACGCACGCGCGAGAACAGCATCGGCAGCAGCCCCCACGGGTTGTCCATGAGCTGTAGGTAGAAGCGCGCCTCAGGCTCAATGTCCAGACCTACTCGTGCCCAGACCAGCTTGTGTTCGGCTGTCCAGGCTTTCCACTCCTCGAATCGTGCGGTCGCACGGTCCGCGTTGTCGGCCGTAAAGTAGTAGCCCTCTTCAAGTGAGACAAGTGGGATGGCGACGACAGGAATACCAGCGGCATTCAACTGGCGAACTACGGCAGCACGCTCCACGCTGAGATCAGAGAGCATCAACGCGATACTGGCTCCCAGCTCACGCAGTGCTGGAATGACTGTCGTGTCCGAGAAGAGGGCCGTGAGGCGCGCGGAATCCAGCTCGCAGGCAAACGTCAAGCGCGGGCGCGGAGTGCTTGCCATACCTGTACCTCCTCTATCACCGAGGCTGGTCGAGGACTCCGGCGCGTCACGCGGCGTTCAGTATGCGGCTAGGTCTACACGACAGGGCAGCCCCAGTACAGGAGCTGCCCTTGGGCAAGGTCATAAGTGGTCGCCGCTGACGGGCCAGGCGACCTTGCGGGCTTGTTAGCTGGCAATCGGAGCACGCTCGCGGACAGCTGGCACCGCCGTTGGCGCCTGCCGCTTCGCCATCGTGCGGTTGGCCGAGGCGAGCGCCCTGAAGAACATGGCGGCCGCGACGATCGCCACCCCGGCCAGCGAGACCCACATAATGCCAAGGGCGAGGTTGACGTTGGCGTTGCTCACAAGGTTTGTGGCAAACCACGACAGGTGCTCCTGGCTGGCCGCCTCGACTCCGAAGACCAGCGGCACGTAGTACAGCGTGGCACCCACGATCAGGAAGACCGTCGAGAGTCGGAAGGCCTGCGCGTCGTCGTCTACGCGGCGCGTCAGCTTCACCCCCAGCGCCAGCAGCAGAAAGAGCGCCGCCAGCGGGCCCGTGATCGGCAAGGCCGACGACTGGACAATATTCGGCTCAAAGAAGATCCAGCTCAGCGCGAACGTCACGACCAGAACCGCGTCGCGCATCAACACGTACGACATCCACCACACATCCGCGCCCAGGCGGAGGCCGCAGCGCCGCAGCGTCCGCAGCACGTACGGGCGGCCGAGATGTAAAATCAATGACGCTGTCCACAGTGCGGGCAAAAAGGCGACAATCGTCGCAATCACCCATTGCGCGCCACCCTGCACGAAGGCCTGCGAAATCGCGTTGGCTACATCTTGGGGCTTCATGGGATGCTCTCCTCGCTCTGATAGCTGTTTCTACCTCGACTGAACCTCTGGCGCGTTCCGCCATACTTCACAGCCGTCGAACGCGCCTTCGGACTACGCCCGCTGATCACTGGTTTTGCGTTTGGGTCTGCTGGGGCACCTCGGCACGGCCACCGGTGATGAGCGTGTAGCCTACCGCCACCGCGCCCATGACCGCGAGCAGGCCGATGGAGACGTACGCGATGCCGACCGCCCAGAACGGATTGGTATTGGTGACGAGGAAGCTGGTCACGTTCGCGACACTGCCTGCCGCCACGCTGTTTGCCTGGACACCAAAGACGTAGGGCACGAAGTAGAAGATCGCACCCAGCCCCAGCAGAAGCGTAACTGCGGTGTACGCCCGCGAGTCGTGGTCCGGGTCGCCCATCAACTTGATGAGCAGCACGCCGAACAGCGCGCAGGCGGCGAGACCGCCTGTCAGCGGTAGGGCATCGGTGACGACGACATCAGGGAAGAAGAACATGAAGCTCATCACCACTCCCGAGACGATCAGCAGGTCGCGTATCGCGACGTAGATCAGCCAGAGCAGGTCCGCGCCCAGGCGGAGGGTGAAGCGGTCGATGAGATCCAGGATGTAGGGCCGGCCCAGGTGCAGGCCCAGGAGGACCAGCCAGACGATGGGCAACACAGCGGCAAGTGTGCCTTCCAGGAATTGCTCGGCCCCCGAGTTGATGCCAGAGACAATCGCGTTAGTCAGATCTTGCGGTGACATGCTCATACCTCCTCGCGCTCGCCGGTCTCCGGCGTCTAGCGCGCACTCACAGACGACGATGCTGGCTCGGCCCTGACGACTTGAATGGTCGGGCAGAGATAGGCCAGATCACAGCGCAGGCAGCGGCTCGCCTCTTGCCGTGCCTGGTCTTCGGAAAGTCCCATCGCAAACTCCCGCGACCGATCGCGCGCGGCATCCGCACGCAGCGGCATCACCGCTCGCGGCGTGGGCCGCACATCGAGGCGGATGTGTCCGTCTGGTGGGAGCGTCGAGGGCGTCTCCAGTTCGTCCTCGGGCATCTCGGCCACCTCACGCGCGGGCAGACCGCGCAGATAGGCGTGGATGGACCGTGCGGCCTTGCGCCCGTGAGCGGCGGCGTCGATGATCGACGTCGGGCCGGTGGTCACATCACCTGCCGCGAAGACCCCAGGCGCGCCCGTCGCAAGTGTGAAGGTGTTGATGAGCAGCCCCCCCCAGGCCGTCACCTCGACACTCGTGCCTTCGGGCAAGAACGATGGGTCAGGCGCCTCGCCGATCGCGACTAGAACGCTATCGACAAGGAACTCCTCATTCGGCTCAGTGGTCGGTACGGGCTTGCGCCGCCCCTTCTCATCAGGCTCGCCCAGGCGCATGCGCATGCAAATGAGCCGCTCGACGTGACCCTCCGCGCCCTCGATGCGAAGCGGTGCGACTAGCTCGTGGATCTGAATGCCCTCTTCCAGCGCCGCGCGGACCTCCTCGGCTTGGGCAGGCATCTCGTTCTGGGTCCGGCGATACATGACATGCACCACGGTTGCTCCACAGCGTAGCGCCGACCGCGCGGCATCCATCGCTGTGCTGCCGCCGCCGACCACCGCGACCACACCGCTCAATCGCGTCTCCGGAAAGAGATTGAACTGTTTGAGGAAGGTCGTCGCGGGGTACACGCCGCGCAGGTCCTCGCCCGGAACGTTGAGGCGCTGGCTGCGCTGTGCGCCCACCGCGAGCAGGACGGCGTCGTACTCTTCTTGAAGGGTCGCGAGTGAGATATCGCGCCCAATGGCAGTGTTCAAGCGAACGTCAACGCCGAGCCCGCGGATGGCGTCGATATCGCGGCGTAGCTCTTCGCGAGGCAGGCGATAGTCCGGGATACCGATGGCCATCATGCCACCGGCGACCGGCATCGCATCGTAGACGGTGACGGCGTATCCGCGCCGTGCGAGGTAATAGGCCGCGCTGAGGCCCGTAGGGCCACCGCCGACGACGCCGACACGCTCCAGATACTGATGTTTGGGGGGGGTCAGCGCGCGCTGCCAGGGCGAGCCGTGGTCGGTTGCGAAGCGCTTGAGATCGCGGATGGCAATTGGCGCATCGAACTCGCCGCGCCGGCAGACGCTCTCGCACGGCGCGGTGCAGACCCGTCCGCAGATCGAGGGGAACGGGTTGGGCTCAGAGGCCACCCGCAGCGCCTCATCGTAGCGCCCCTCAGCGATCAAGCTAACATAGAGGCCAGCGTTCGTCCCCACTGGGCACGCCGCCTGGCAGGGAGCGCGCAGATCTTCTTTGCGCTCGCCCAGCCACGTGCGCCAGCTCTGCCACGTTTCGGTGCGCTCGGCGACATGCCAGCTGTGATCGTCGCCCCACGGGCTCTCGCCCGGCTCCTCTGGTGTAGCGCGCGTATATGCCGAGAGCGGCTGCCAGCCATCGAGGCCAGGCATGGTGGTCAGCGGACCGCGACGCCCGAGCGGCACCTCGCGTATACCGCTCTCGATCGTGATCGCGTTGGTCGGGCATTCCTGGGCGCAGACCTGGCAGCCCACGCAGGCGGCCACCTGCACCGGAGCGAGCATCATCTGTGGCAGTAATCCATTATCCCCTGGGATGGGCGTTACCACCTC
>CAYRVF010000002.1:0-28788 GCA_964427535.1 uncultured Ktedonobacterales bacterium | reverse complement strand
CAGATGGGCGTGTCATGTCCAGGCAACGGACGGGGCAGAGGTCCATGCAGATGCCACAGTTGATGCAGCGCTGCACGTTTACCTGAAACCGAAAGGCCATGTCGACCTCCTCTGCCGCTCCCTCGACAGTACAATTGCGAAAAGATCACAAGATCATGGAGCGGTTGAGGAGAGTATGCGGGGAAGTTCTCACTGTGGTGTCACACGGGCTCATGCACACATCACAGCGGTATCACATTGCTCGCTGATACCCTTGCCAGCGTGACGTGCCAGTGCGCTGATATTGGGCCGCGCGGACGATCTAACTGCAGTATCCATCTGCCGGGACGGCCACACTGCCCCAAGCATGGCGGCGTACAAGCGGCAGCAGGCGGCACGTCACCCACTGGACGAGATGTGATACGACTGAACGAGAGCCCGAGCGAGATCTCCGCGCGCCGGATGGGACCGCGACCACTTACGATCCAACGGAAATCATTCGGGGCACTGGACGTTGTGGCGAGGCAGATCCACACGCTCGCTCACATATGCTTGGTGAGGAGGCCGGCCTTGACCGCACTGCCGCCCCATGACCCCCACGAGGTGCAGACCACCACGACGGCTGATCATGCCGCTGCCCACGCTGAGGTACCGCCAGAAGCAGCGCGCCTCGAAGGGCCACTGATACTTCGCGACGGCACCGTCGTTCACATTCGTCCCATTCATGCGGACGATATGGATCGTCTGCGTGCCTTTCACCTGAGCCTCTCGCCCGACACGATCATCTTCCGGTTCTTCCATTTTGTGCGCGAACTCCCTCCCGAAGACGCGCGTCGCTTCACTCATGTCGATTACCACGACCGCATGGCGCTCATCGCCACAGTCAATGAGGACCAACTGCAGGACGAGCCGGAACACATTCTCGGCGTCGTACGCTACGACCTCACCGAGCCTGGCATAGCGGAAGTAGCGTTTGTGGTTGAAGACCACTGGCAGGGCCACGGCATCGCCACCGCGCTCCTCCACCGCCTGGCCGACTACGCCCGCGGGCAGGGTATCAGCCAGCTCGTGGCTATCACGATGGGGTCCAACATGCGCATGCTAGAGGTGTTGCGCACCTGTGGCTTCCCCAGCCGGGTGCGCTACGCCAGCGGAGATGTCGAGGTCCATCTGGATATCTCCCAGCCGCCAGGACCGTTCGGGTTGCCGCCACATAGCGCCGCCGAACCCTGATTCTCGGCGAGCGGCCGCGTCAGACACAGAGACGCCCTCCACTGATGAAACAGCAGAGGGCATCAGGCGCGATGCGCCGGACACTCGTTGTGCTCGATGGGGTCCCGAGACTACGCGAGTGGCGCTTCCACTTCAGACACTGCATGAGCGCCCACACGCGCGGGAGCGTGGATGTCCGCATCTGAGACAGGCACCACCAGCACTGGTGCGGGCGCTCGGGTAACCACGTCGTAGGTGACACTGCCGAGTGCCAGTCGTGCCAGACCCGTGCGTCCATGCGTGCTCATCACGATCAGGCTTCCAGGATGCGCCTGCGCGACGGCGGCAATCTGGGCGCCCGGTTCCCCAACGCACAACATCGTCTGCGCGCCGATGCCAAAATCGTGCTTGATTCGATGGCGGCTCTGTCTCAAACTCTCGAGGGCCGTGCGCTTGGCGTTCGCTAGCTCTTGCATCTCCCACCAGCTCGCGTCGGTACCGCTGTCGATATAGCCGCTTGGTCCGACGGCGCGTAGCAAGAGCAGCGTGCGGCCATACTCACGGGCGAACGCCATCGCGGGCGCAATCGCCTGTTCGGCGTGCTCACTCCCATCCAGCGGGACAATGACGAGTGAGGTGTGGGTGTCCAATACCGGCTGTCTGCGAGTGGAAGCTACCCGCCCTGCGCAGACGTAGGTCGGCACGGATACGGTGGAAAAGATACGCCGGGTAACACTGGGGTGCAACAGCCCGTCGAGTCCGTGGCGACGGTGTGGCGCGGCGACGACGAGATCAGCCTGACGCGTCCGTGCGACGCGCGCGATGACCTTGGCGGGATCGCCTGTCTCCAGCAGCATCTCGGACTCTATCCCATGGGCATTCAGCAGTTGCGCGCGCGAGCGTAGGTCGGTGGTCGCGGCTGTGTGGCCGCCCTCACGGGAGGCATCTGGCGCAACATGCAGCAGCACCAGGCGCGCCCCGTCCCGCTCCGCGAAGAATCGTGCCGCCGCGAGCGCGTCGTCGGCCTCGACCGTCTCGTCGAGCGGGACCAATATCCGGCGAAACATGGCTGGTCTCCTCTCGCTCAGAATGAGTAGTGTTCAGGCGCTCCAAGCTCTGGCGGACCTGGAGCGCCCTGCATGTCATGTCGCGAAGACCGTCGACGTCGAGTGCGTGAAGGACGTGCGGTTTACGCGGTCGCCCGACGCGGTGTCGGTGTGCTAGTCGTAACTGGCGGGTTCTCAGGGGTGGTCAGCGAGCCGGTCCATGGGGTGCCGAGCAGCGGCAGCAGGTAGCGATCGACGCCGTAGTAGCCAGCCACACGCCACGCCAGGATCAGCAGAATGCCCAGGAAGCCGAGAATCGGGTTGGTGCTGACCGCTCCGGCGAGCAGATAGTTGAAGTTCATCACCACACCGAAGAAGGCCGCGATGCCGGTCAGCATGCCGATGATCAGACCGATACCGACGGCGATCTCACCGAAGGTGATCAGGTACGCCCACAGTGCGGGATCGGGCTGTACGAAGGTTTGTAGGAAGTTGGCATACCATCCCTGCACACTGGCATGCGCTCCGGTGGTCTGGGCAAGCGCGCCCTTGACGAAGCCCGCTATGGCTGCCCCATCATGGTTGGTGAAGACCCAAGCCCCGCCTTGAGACTTCTCGCCGAAGCTGCCGAACGAGATTGACGTGCCAGTGAGTTTCTCGAAGCCGGCGCTCAACCACTGGTAGCCGACGTAGAGGCGGATGACGAGCCAGACAATCGCCATGCGCGTGTCGGCGAAGAGGAATCTGGCAACCGGCGGCTCGGGAATCTGTGTCGCGACCTGTGGCTGGATGTGCCGAATCGATGCGTTCATCTAAATCACTCCTTGCGGACGGACCTAAACACGTGTAGTGAAGTGGCCAACTAGGTATGCACTCCTCCGTCCGACACTTAAAGGATAGAGGCCGCGTCTCACAGCGATCTCGCGATGGAAGGCGACGGCATCACAGCCACATCACGGGCAACTGTAGCGGCTCCTCGCATGGCAAGAGACTCGTCGGGCAGCGTACTGGATGAACGCGTGGCAATGCGACTGCCAGATCATGAAGGCGCTATAAACATAGACAGCGGGCAGGAGGTGTATCGTCCTGCCCACTGCCCAGTACGGGCGCACATGACGTGTAATTGCTGCACCTGAGTGCCGTCATTCGACGAACTCCGGCACAGGCGCCTAGAACAGTCCGGGCCACGACTCAGTGATCTGCTCGCGCGCGGGTGTGCTCGCCGTCTTCGCAGGCTCAGCTGTCTTCTCCGACCCCCGGAAATGTGCTCGAGGCGCACGATCAGCATCGGCAGCGATGTGCCGTGGAGCACACGCTCAGTGATGCTGCCCATCGACCACTTCGCGAAGCCGGTCCGGCCGTGTGTCGCCATGGCGATCATGTCGCTACGACCGGCGGGCACGGCCTCATCCGTGTCGGTCTGCTCGGCGGCGGCAATGATCGCCGAGGCAATATCCACGTCCGTCGCCAGCGAATCCGTCACACGCAGCTTCCCACTGTACTCCGCTCGGAGTCTTCGGCCATACGGCTCAGGTAGCCTTCGGCATCCCGAACCAAGCAGTTCGGGTACGTTGCCCACAGCGGTGGCAAAACGGTCAATGACCAGCACGAGCCGCACCTCCGATGGCTGTTGCCTGGCGAGTGCGAGAAGCAGTTCCGCGGCAGGGACGATGACCGCTTCAGCCTCCTCGGACCCATCGAGCGGAACGAGCACGCGCATGGGCTCGTGGGTGTCCAATGAGGCGTCAATTGGCATCGCGCCCAGCATCCGGAGCACGAGCACTGGCACAGGTGACTGGCGTGAGACATGCTGTGCCACGCTACCCAGTGCCCAGCGCGAGATGCCGGTACGCCCGTAGCTGCACAGCACGACCAGATCAATGTGCTGATCGTCAATCGCCCCGAGAATCGCCGGGGCCGCGTAGCCCTCGACAGCCACCTTCTCGAGAGTGACACCGGCGAGTTCAGGCGACTGGGCGACCGTGGTGAGGTAGCTCTCAGCCTCTGCACGGATCCTCTCGGGATCAAGCGTGCTCGCCGCTTCATAGGTCACCAGCGCGGAGCCATAGAGTGGTCCGTACATCTGCGTCATCTGCGTCATCGCCTCGAACAGCACGTCCCTCTGACTTGTCGCATCGAGAGGGACGTGGCGGCTCGATTTCCACATGCATCGGAGCAGGCACCTGCATGACGGATGGCGTTGTAATCCTTATTTGGCGTACTGCACGAGTGTGATCAGGCCGCCCATCTCGCCCTCGGACTGGCCAGGATTCATCAGGTGCGACAGGATGTGGCAATGGAATGGATAGACGCTTCCCAGTGCTGCCCAAGCGTTGAAGACCAGGTCATACGTCTCGCCAGGGGCTACCTGTACTGTGTCCTTCTGGATGGGTTGGGCCAACGCGTGCCCATCTTCGGCGACAATGCTAAAGGTGTGCCCGTGCAGGTGCATCGGATGTATCATCTGCGTATCCGCGCCGAAGAGCCGCAGATGCACCGTTTGGCCGTGTTGCACCGCGATTGGCTGGGTATCGGGGAAGCTCTTGCCGTTGAGAACCCAGTAACCCCCCAGCATGCCGATGAACTCAGAATACTCGACGTCGGCGTGGATGGCCTGTTGTGCCTCAGGTGTGCCCGGCCGCGGATCGACGAGGAATGCGCCGTACAGGCCGCCGCCCACCTGCTTCAAGTCGTCGTAGTGGCTGTGGTACCAGTGTGTGCCTGCGTCCTGATCCTGCACGGTGAAGTCATACGTGTAGCTCTGCCCCGGCTCAATTGGCTTCATTCCAAGAGGCGGCACACCATCGGCATCGGTTGGCACCTCAAGGCCGTGCCAGTGGATAGCCGTGGCCTCCGGGAAGTGGTTGACGATGGTGATGCGTACATGGTCGCCCGCGGTGATGTGGATCGTCGGCCCAGGAACCGTACCGCCGAGTGTCCAGGCGAGCACGCGTGCGCCTTTGACCGGCGACCACATGACCTGCTCAGTTGTAAAGGTAAAATGCTTCGCTCTATCGCCGTCGAGCACATACTTGGCCGGCTGATTGCCAAAGTCCTGGGTCGCATTGGGTACGGTCGCGGTGCTCGTCGTGTCAGAGCTACCCATTCCACTCATATTCGATCCTGAGCTTGCCGCGGATGATGTTGCGGATGTGCCCGTCGCTGAGCTTGGCGTGCTGTCGGTTGCCGCTCCCAGGCCGAGCATGTATCCCGCGATGAGCCCGACCAGAACGACGGCTACCACCAAAGCGCCTAACGGCGATGTCATCTGCTGTTTCCAGGTGGGTCGCATATCGCGCCCCCGGCCTAGCCCAGCCGTGCCGACCGCAGGTGGCGAGTAGAAGGCAGCGGATGGCATGGATGCACTGTCTGAAGAGGCCGGTGCGGGCGAGCGCTCGAGGACCGAGTTGGTCGAGGTCTGATCGGTCGGCATCGTGTTTCTCCCTCAAAGTCGGCCCGCAGTTCCACCTGTACTGTCTTGGGGAATCGCGGGTTCTGGCGGCATATCAGGCCGCCGGTGAGAACGATACCGGAGGGGCTTCTCAGCAGCCTCACAACCGTGTCTGCTCGCATCACGACAACATCACAAGCACACGCCATTGAGGAGCTCAGGGCAGTGGACGACTGGCACGGGCATGTTCCGTGAGCGGTATGTGAGGTTCGTCTGGTGAGCTGTGAGAGGCATGAGAGTGAGTATCCCTAGACTGGAGAGAGAAGAAGACATCCGCCGGCCAACGCACGGAGCGATAGAGGTGGCTCCTGCCAGTATCCGTGGCGCTAAGACGCTATAGGAGGACGGACGTATGAGCACACCAAATCTTCCCGTGCGCGCCGCCGGAGTGACAGACCGCGTTGAAGTTGCCGCGCTCCCTATCAGGCGCCTTATATTGCCGCTCGATGGGACGCCCCTCGCAGAGCATGCGATCGAGCCCACAATCAATCTGGCCCGAGCGTTCAGCGCGGGGGTTATGCTCGTCCGGACGTATGGGGCATCGACCTCCCCGCGCACGACGCCCACGGGCAAGGCGCGCGCCGCCGGAGCATCCGCGCACCTCTACATCGCCAGTCTGTATCTGGCACGCGTCGAGGAGACGCTGCGCAGCCGAGGTGTGCGCGTTTTCAGCCGTCTCCTTCAGTGGCCGGCGGAGCTTGGGATCGTCGATGGGGGCACCCATGGCCCCGCTGCTCTGATCGTCATGGCGACCCGAGCCACCGGCGAGCGCGCACGTCCGTCAGAACGTAGTGTGACGGCGGATATGCTTGAGGCGGCGACGATCCCGGTGCTGTTGTTCGGCCCGAAGACACAGAACCCCTTCAACCACGCAGAGGTTGGGCTAGACGTCTTCCTCGACGGGGCAGACAACGACCCGCAGGGCATGCCGCTTGCCCTCGCTGGGACATTGGCGGGGGCATATAGCGGCAGGCTGACGCAACATGTAGGCAAGGGCGCGAGTCCCGACATACGACCGCGAACATCTCCAATTGAACGCTCTCTGCTCATTGCCACCGCATCGAAACCTCAACGCGCGATCGCGCTGCGTGTCGAACGAGAAGACAGCGCGTCCGTCCTGTCCGCATCTGCTGTGGTACGGCAGCATCCCGATGTCGTGGTGCTTGCGGGAGGTACGACGCGACCGCAGCGCGACGAGCGCATTGAGCATACGTTGGAGCTCCTGCGCGTGGGGACGATGCCAGTGGCCTTCGTGCCCGAGCACGTCCTCCCCAGTCCGTCGCGCTAATCGGCTGGGTGCGCCGCGAGGAGATAGCCGATGCCCGTCTTCGTCAGAAGGTAGCGCGGGTGCAGCGCATCGGGCTCGATCTTGTGCCGCAATCGGTTCACGTTCACTTGCAAGAGATGGCTCTCGCCGATGTACTCGGGGCCCCAGACGTGTTCGAGCAGCAAATCCTGCGTGATCACACGCCCGGCGTTCTGCGCCAGGTAAGCGAGCAGGCGAAACTCGATGGGCGTCAGCGTGATGTCCTTGCCAGCCATCTCGGCGCTGTGCTGGGCCAGGTCAACGGTCAGCTCTCCTATGTGGATCTGCGCTTGCAGGGCGGCATGCTGATCAGTGCCACTGATGCTGGAGCGCCGGAGCACCGCCCGGACACGTGCGAGCAGCTCGTCGACGCTGAAGGGCTTGGTGAGGTAGTCGTCGGCGCCGACATCGAGGCCGCGAACCTTGTCCTGATCCTGTCCGCGTGCTGTGACGATGATGATGGGCACTGACGAGAACTCGCGCACCCGCTCCGTCACTTGGAATCCATCGAGTCGAGGCATCATCACATCCAGCAGCGCCAGGTCGGGCAAGTGCGCCTCGATCTGTTCGAGCGCCTGCTGGCCGTCGCTGGCTGCAACGACCTCGTAGCCCTCAAGCTGCAGGTTACGCGTCACCAGTCGCAGCAACTGTGGATCATCGTCGGCTGTGAGGATCGTCGTTTTTCGTGCGGGCATGCTCTCCACCTCCTCATCACGCCGCGCTCAGGCAGCGGTCTCCTCATCAATGGGTAACTCAACGAAGAACGTGCTGCCGTGTCCTGGCGCGCTCTCCGCCCAGATGGTGCCTCCGTGCAACTCAATGATACGCTTGCAGACCGCGAGACCCAGGCCCAGGCCGCCAATCTCTCTCGTCAGCCGGGTATCGACTCGGTGAAAGCGGTCGAAGATGTGGCCCAGGTGCTCCTCAGGGATGCCCTGGCCGGAGTCGGAGATGAGGATGAGCACGCGCCGCTGCACGTCCGGATCGCTTAGAGAAGCAGCACTGTCTGCCACCACCACCTCTATGCGTCCTCCCTGAGGAGAATACTTGACGGCGTTCTCCAGCAGGTGGTCGAAGACCTCGGCCAGCCTGCTCGGGTCGCCGCGCACGCGCGCAGGTGCCTCCTCCGGTGTGGCCGAGTCCGCATCCGCTGAGGGGGACCTGTCCCGGCGAAACGAGAACTGAAATACGGGATCAGGCGGCGAGTGCGTACGTTGCTCTCTACGACCGAGCGCTTCGCGAGCAAGCCGCACCACATCCACCGGCTCTCGTTCCATCACCAGCGCGCCGGTTTCCAGCTGCGACATCTCGAGGAGCTGGTCGATGATGACTTCAAGGCGGTTACTGGCCGCACCAATGGCCCGCAGAAATTCGCGGCGCTCGTCTGGCGGGAGACGGCGCTCGTGACGAAGCAGTGTGTCAGCATAGCCCTTGATCGACGCGAGGGGACTGCGGAGCTCATGACTCACCGTCCCTAGCAGCTCTGACTTCAACTGGTCAGTCTCGCGCAGCGCGGACTCGCGCGCCTCGACCATCCGCAGGCGCTCTTGCTCGGTGACATCTTTGAGCACTTCCACGACCCGCCGCACCTCGCCGTCGGCGTCGAGGATGGGGTATGTCCAGCGTTGTACGCTCCGACGTCCTGTCTGGCCGGTGAACGGATCACGCATGATCTGGTCTTGCCGGACGCTATGAGGCTCAGACGAGCGCACCGTCTCGGGCAACGGGCACGTCGCGCAGGGTCTGTGTGAGGCGTCAGCCGACTCAAAGCAGTAGTGGGCCCCCCTGCCATCTTCACGTGCGCCAAGCATCTGGTGGTACGCGGAATTCGCCCGTACAATGCGAAAATCTGGCGTCAGAATCGCCATTGGGTCGGTGACGGCATCGAAGACCTGTTCCCACTCGTTCTCCGAACGAGGCGGATCAGGCGCCCGATCGCGCATACGCTCGGCGACCATGGCAGCGGCCAGCGCGGCGGCGATGGAATCGGCGAGCGCGACGAACGCATCTTCACCCACGGCGATTGTCTCGGCGGGCGTTCCGACACGCCACCCGAGCAATAGGAGCGCGCGCTCGGACGCCTGGCCGAGCCCCGTACTCAGCCGCCACATCCAGCTGCGCCAGTGTGTCTGGTCACACATGACGGCGAAGGGAATCTCGGCCGCGGCGCGCTCGTGCGTCTCGTTCTCCATGGCAGACATGCCCAGGGCCACGGCGAGTGATGTCTCAACCTCGATGGTCGCGAGTGGGCGTGAGGCGGTGGGCGTCTTCGTCCCCGTCTGGAGTAGTAATGCGGCCCGACTTGCGCCGCAGACTGTGGCCGCCCGCTCTAGCGCTACTGTGCTTACCGCCTGGAGCGTGCTGTCTGGATCGGTCGCGGCGTATAGTGCGAGCCGCGCGAACTCGCGCAGTACCTCTGGCCGCTCCCCATCCAGGAAGATATCTGAACTTCGCTCTGGCGTTCTCATGCGCGTCCGCCGCTTTCGCTCTGTTGCCCTGCGCGTCACCGCCGATCTGCCGGCGACCGGAAGGCGCGACGACATAGATCGTCTCTTCCCGTGCTCTGTAGTCTACAGAGCATCGCTCACAGGCATCTCTCAGCAGCGCAGCCTACATCACAAGCGCGTCACAAAATCCGTGCGTTCACTTCTAATAGATGTTGCATGCAGACCCTCCCCTTTCTATGACGAGCCGCGGCCAGCGACGAGTTGAGGTTCGCACGAGGCGAGACCTCTCTACCCCACTCATGCGTCGCCGCCCGAATGCGCTCTTCGCTGCTCTCGAGCAGGCTGCAGCTTGTCATGGCCTGTCACGCGCTTTACAGGGTGAGGCGCCGGTACATACAATGTGGCTACAGCGTGAATGCCGAGTCGACGTATCGGGTAGCGCCTTCGCGTTCAGCAGCGGGAGTTATGAGTGTCGGATTCACGACAATCCCCGACCGAGGTGGGCCTCGACGATACATTGACGGAACGCGATGCGGTCACTACGGGCGCTCGCCAAGCACGAGACACGGCAGGCAAGGGGATATCGACGCCACGCCTACGGCGGGTGCTCAGCGCGAGCACCGCACTCTGGGATTCCCCACAAGGCCTGCTCTGGCGTGAGCGCGGGACGCGCTGGCGCGCACACCCGCTCTCCGGTCTCGTTGTGTTGCTCGCGGGCGGCGTGCTGGCAACGGGTGTCGCGCTCGCGCTCATCACGCTTGGCGTGCCACTCCCCAGCCCTGGTGCGATCTACCTACCCCTGATTGGAATGCTGGCGTACTATTGGGGGTGGCGGTACGGCCTTGCTGCCATTCTGCTACAGCTCGTCTGTTCGACGCTCCTCATGCTGCCCTCATCATCTGGTATCCCGTTCACGGGAGCGGAGCGTGTTGCCCAGACAATCACGCTGGCCGCCGTCTCTCTGTTCATACTCGCGCTGGTCGGTTTGGCCGCCAACCGGCGCGATCTCGCCGAACGCGAGGCGGGACGCTTCGCCGCGCTCAACTCCATCGGCGCGGCACTGGCAAGCGAGCTCGATGAAGGGCGCCTGCTCAACTTGATCGCGGTCACCGCGCGTGACCTGACCAGCGCGGACTTCGCGGCTTTCACGCTGCGCCCGTTCGATCCGCTGGGACATCCTATCGTCCCTTCGGAGGGCAGCCTGTTCCATCTTGCGGCCGTCGTGGGCTGCACGCCCGAGCAGCAGGAGCTATTCCGCCGCGTGCCACTGGGTGGCGAGGGAGTGCTGGCCCCGATCTTCCGGAATGGCGTGCCGGTGCGTGTGGACGACATATACGCACTCTCCGCGGCTTCTGGACATCCGCCTGATGAGGAGCCGCAGGGCGCTCGCCCCACATCCGCGCGCACGACGGCACGCGAGGCAGCCCAGGCATACGCCATGGGACACATCACATCAGAGCAGCTACGCACGGTGGGCGTTCCCCGTGGACATCCGATCGTGCGCAGCTTCCTCGGGGCCCCCCTTCTCGATTCTGCCGGTCACGTGCGTGGCGGGCTGCTGCTTGGCGCTGAACAGCCCGGGCGCTTTACCGCCGCCGATGAGGCGTTGCTCTCCGGACTGGCGGCCCAGGCCGCAGTTGCGCTGGAGACGGCACGGCTCTACCAGCAGGCACATGCGCGTGCGCAGGAGCTCGACGCCATCTTCCAGACGATCTCGGACGGTGTGTTGCTGGTGGATGCCTCTGGTGCGATTCTGCGCGAGAATCGGGCGGCCCAGCAACTACGCGATGCGCTCGCACAGCGTGACGATGGCAAAGACGCGCTCGATACTCTGCTCTATACTCCCGCGGCGGAAGCACTCGCCACCGGCACAACCTCGACTGCCTCGCTCACTATTGCCGGTGAGGACACCACCCAGCCGCGCGACTTTCTTGTCACGGCATCGGCGCTGCGGCTTCCTGGCGCGCGGAGTGCCGCCGAGGGGCAGGAACCTACGGAAGCCGTCGTCACCTGGCATGATGTGACCGAGGCCCGCAAGCTGCTTGAAGAACGACGCGCGCACGCCGCGGCGGATGCGCAACGTCACCTCTTGCAGATGGTGATCGACGGGCTGCCCAGTGGTGTCTATCTCGTGCGCGGCCCCGATGCGCGTCTGGTGCTGGCAAACCACGCGGCGCACGAGGTGTGGGGCGCCTCGTGGCGCGAGGGCCAGACGATGGATGACTTTCTCGCGGAGAGCGGCACGCAGATTCTTGCTCCTGATGGTCGCGCGCTGGCAGTCGACGAGCTGGCGACGATCCGCGCGCTGCGGACGGGCGAGCCGGTGCGTCATCATGAGGAGGTGATTCGCCATCCTGATGGCGTCTCGCTGCCAATTCTGTTTAACGCCGTGGCGCTCGCCCCCGGAACATTGCGGCTCTCGCTCGGATCGGAAGAACCTTACGATGGAGACGCGGACCGTGACCCTGGAGCGATCGTGGTGCTGCAGGATGTCACCGCGCTCAAGGACGCCGAGCGGCTGAAGGACGAGTTCATCGCCGTTGCCGCGCATGAGCTACGCAACCCTATGGCAGCGGTGCGTGGATTCGCCGATATGCTGACGCGTGGGCGAGGGAAGGACGCGGCACCACTTACAGACTGGCAACTGGAGGCGCTCGATGCCATCGACCAGTCGACGCAGCGGCTCGTCGAGCTCACTGACGATTTGCTCGATGTGGCGCGTCTACAGGCTGGGCGGCTAGATCTGAACATTGAGCCGCACGACCTGGCCGCGCTTACCCGGCGGGTAGCACGACGGCTGCAGGTGACGACGGAGCGGCATACACTACAGGTGAGCGCCGACCCTGAATTCGTTGTCGCGAACATCGACAGCCGCCGGACGGAGCAAGTGCTCGGCAACCTTGTCAGCAATGCGATCAAATACAGTCCCGATGGGGGCGAGATCGTGGTGATGGTGCGGGTACTCTGCGAGCGTGGTGCCGCTGAGGTAACTATCCGCGACTCTGGTATCGGGATTCCTCAGAGCGAACAGGCGACGCTCTTTTCCCGCTTCGCGCGTGCGCGCAACGCCCAGGAACACGGCATTACCGGCACGGGATTGGGGCTCTACCTCTCGCGTGAGCTCGTCGAGCGGCAAGGCGGTCGCATCTGGTTCGAGTCCGTCGAAGGCCACGGAAGCACCTTCCATGTCGAGCTGCCCCTCACGGTCGATGACGACGAAAACGTGTAGCGCGACTCGCCCGTGGATGTAGCAGCCATCAGCGCCATACGTGTGTCTAGATTCCGTCCTGTGATGCGTCTGTGAGATTCATCCTCCCTGGTGTGATGTGGCTGCTAGCTTCTGGCATCACACTCTGGTCACAATCAGCATCTGCTCCTACTTACGACGGATGCGCATGTGACATGGAGAAAGGGAGACACCGATGCTCTCACGCGAGACACGCATTGTTCTGGCGGCAATTCAGATCGTGATCGGCGCCGAATGGCTAGTCTCTGGCCTTAACAAGATCGTCTCCGGAGACTTCCCGACGGGTCTCGCGGCCATACTTCGCGAGGGCTTCAAAGAGAACCCCAACGACTGGTATGTCTCGCTGCTGCAGTGGACAATTCTTCCTCATAGCGTCGGCTTCGCCTATCTCCTAGAGGGCACCGAGCTTGTGCTTGGCCTCGTGCTGCTCACGGGAGCGCTGCTGCTCCTCTCTCCTCAGCCACGATCAGGCGAGCCACAGCATGCGCTGGGCGTCGCGTTCGTCGCGTCGTCCCTGATCGCGTGCATTGTTGGCGCGTTTCTCTGCGTCAACTTCCACTTCTGGATGGGAGACGGCATCATGCCGACTGTTGCTCCCAGCCGCCCCTTCGACGAAGGCATCGATCTCGATACGCTGCTGCCGCCGCTCTCGCTGATTTTGGCATACGGCAATCACCGTGTGCTAGCCGCGATGACAGATCGCCGCCCGTTCGCGCGCTGCTTCGCCACTCGCCGACAGAGCGGGCAGCCAGCATCAGCTTCGTAATGCTCTCGCAGGCGTCCCCTACTTCCGTTTCCCACGTGAAGACAGATGGTGTATCGCGCTTGCGACGAGAACTCGCTGTGAGCACGCTCACGCTGACTGTGACAACATCGTGAGATTCCGCGGACATGCTCTATGGGGAGCCTGATGGAAAGCCGCGGAGAGCTGCCATGCGCTCTTACCCTTCGACTTCCCGCGTCTCCGAATCTCCTCCACCGATGATGAGACTGCGGGAATACAAGAACCGAGGATTCTTTTCATGGCTGAGTCACCTCGCCAGAGCGCCACCGCCACGGCTTCAGCGTGTAGAGAAGTCGAGAAGGATGAGCAGCGACCGGCTCGTGTGAAGACGCCGTGGCAACGCGCATGGCATGTCGTGCGGCGGTACCCGCTGCCTGTC
This sequence comes from uncultured Ktedonobacterales bacterium, assembly GCA_964427535.1. Lineage (GTDB taxonomy): Bacteria > Chloroflexota > Ktedonobacteria > Ktedonobacterales > JADMIN01 > CAYRVF01. The sequence goes on along the minus strand of CAYRVF010000002.1, from coordinate 14,937 downwards.
GGAGCACTTGCGCTCCTTGGCATAAGCCTCATGTGCTGGCTCGTCGGGAAACCAGAGCTTGCGCGGTGGCCGCTGTTGCTCATCCTCCTCGGCGGAGGGGTCCCCCTCCTCTGGCAAACGCTGCGTCAACTGTGGCACCGAGAGTTCGGCGTCGATCTGCTGGCGCTCCTCGCGATCGGCGGCTCATTTATTCTAGGGCAATATCTCGCCGGCGCATTGATCGTCTTGATGCTCTCAGGTGGCGAGGCGCTCGAAGCGTATGCGCTGCGCCGTGCGAAGAAGTCGCTCTCGGCGCTCGCCGAGCGCGCACCACGCTGGGCACATGTGCGCCAGGGCGACGATCTCATCACAGTCGATGCCGCCGACGTGATGCCAGGCATGTGCGTCATCGTGAAGCCCGGCGAGATTGTGCCTGTTGACGGTGTCGTTAGCGAGGGAGCGTCCGGCGTCAGTGAGGCCGATTTGACCGGCGAGCCTGTGCCGGTGCGCAAAGAGCCTGGTGCGCTCGTGTTCTCAGGGAGCGTGAATCTGGAGAGCGTGCTCCAGGTGCGTGCGACGAAACGCGCCGCCGAGAGCCAGTACGCTCAGATTGTGCGTCTGGTGGAAGAGGCGCAACAGCACAAAGCACCGATCCATCGCCTCGCCGATCGCTACGCTGTGTGGTTCACCGCACTTGCGCTGGTGATTGCCGCAGGTGCCTGGATCGTCTCAGGCGATAGCCTCTACGCGCTCGCCGTGCTGGTAGTCGCCACGCCATGCCCCCTCATTTTGGCGACACCCATCGCGATCATGTCCGGCGTTGACCTCGCCGCCCATAACGGCATCATCACCAAGAGCGGCGCGACAATTGAGCAGCTGGGCGAGGTCGATGTGGCCGTCTTCGATAAGACCGGGACGCTCACCCTCGGAACCCCACAGTTAGTCGAGATTGTCCCGCTGGAGCAATCACACGCACATGAACGCGCCCAGATGCAGCAGCCCGACCATGCGCTGTACCTGGCCGCGGCTCTCGAGCAGTTCTCGCCCCACATCCTCGCGCGCGGGGTGGTTGAGGCAGCTCGGCAGCGTGGCGTGCGGCTCGCACTGGCGACCGACGTTGACGAGGTGGCAGGCAAAGGGCTACGAGGGCGTGTACCCGCGGAGGACGGAGCGTCCGTGCTCGACGTGGCAATTGGCAATCGGTCATACATGGGGCGGTTAGAGATTCCGATTCCGCCGTCTCTGCTGGCACAGCGAGAGCTACGAACGGCGCAAGGCCAAATCGCGAGCTTCCTTGCGATCGAGGGCGAGGTCGTGGGGCTGCTGGTATTTGCCGATGTGCCGCGACCAGAACTGACACAACTCGCGGCTCGGTTGCACGACGCGGGCATACGTGAGACGGTGCTCCTCACCGGAGACGGGGAGACGGTCGCCCGCCAAATCGGCGCGCTCGCACATGTTGACCGCGTCGTCGCCCAGTGCTTGCCCGAGGAAAAGGTGCGGGTGGTCACGGACCTCGAACACAAGGGGCGCCATGTCCTGATGGTGGGTGACGGGGTGAATGATGCTCCGGCCCTCGCCGCCGCGACGGTTGGCCTCGCAATGGGAGCGCAGGGCCTGACTGCCGCGGCCGCGGCAGCGGATGGCGTGCTCCTTTCGACCGATATCCTACTAGTCTCAACCGCGGTATCGCTGGGAAGGCACGTGCTCCGGGTAGCGAAGCAAGGAATCTGGGTCGGGATCGGGCTGAGTATCATCGCGATGATGGTCGCGGCCGCTGGCTACCTTCCGCCGGCAGCAGGCGCGATCTTGCAGGAAGGAATCGATGTGCTGGTCATCCTCAATGCCTTGCGAGCTGGCCGGGACGTTCCGCAGCCGCGCGTCATCTCAGGCGACGCCGACCGTCATGATCCCGGGGAATCAGCATCTCAACACTACTGATCAGTCGCGCACCATCCCCGTGCCGTGATCGTGACATGTGCGTGCCGCGACGTGATGTGAACGTGACACCTCCATAGCACCGTAAGCAGTGAGGCAGGGACGGCTTCCTGCCCGCACGCCGCAGCCTCTCTCCATGGAGTGCCACCAGGGGCCGACGGCGCCTCTACGTAGCCGCACAGCAATCAGTCGGTGATTCGGGAGGACACGCAGTGAAAGCCTTTGTCATGCAGTCGCTGGACCACGTGGGGTTTATGGAGAAACCGATCCCTCACGCGGGCCCCAATGACGCCATCGTAAAGACCACGCGCGCGCTGATCTGCACCTCTGACTCGCACACGCTCCACGGTGCGATTGGGCCACGCGAAAACCTCACGCTCGGACATGAAGCAGTGGGCGTAGTCTATGAGGTCGGCAGCGAGGTGAGGCTGTTCAAGCCCGGCGATCGTGTGGTTGTCGGCGCGATTACCCCTGACTGGGGTGACGTCGCATCGCAGTCCGGTCACTCATCACAATCATCAGGTCCGCTCGGCGGGTGGAAGTTCTCGAACACCAAAGACGGCGTGTTCGCGGAGTACTTCCATGTGAATGAGGCCGATGCCAATATGGCGCGCATTCCGGACGACGTCTCCGACGAGGCTGCCGTGTATTGCTGCGACATGCTCTCGACGGGGTTCATGGGCGCGGAGAACGCGGCGGTCCCGATCGGGGGAACAGTTGCTGTCTTCGCGCAGGGGCCAGTGGGGCTTATGGCCACCGTGGGAGCGAAGCTGCGCGGCGCCGGGCTGGTCATCGCGGTCGAGGGTGTACCGCGCCGACAAGAGCTGGCGCGCCACTATGGTGCCGACATGATCGTCGACTTCACCCAGCAGGACAGCGTCCAGCGCATCCTGGAGATCACCGGTGGTGCCGGGGTAGACAGTGCTATTGAGGCCCTTGGCGCTGATAAGACATTCCAGCAGGCGATTGAGGTCACAAAACCGGGTGGCACGATCTCCAATATCGGCTACCACGGAGAGGGCGACTACGTCCACATCCCGCGTGTTGCCTGGGGCGTCGGCATGGCAGAGAAGACGATCACGACAGGTCTCTGCCCCGGCGGACGCTTGCGCATGGAGCGCCTGTTGCGCCTGCTCGAAATGCACCGGGTAGACCCAACACAGATGACCACCCACACATTTGATTTCGACGAGCTCGAGCGCGCGTTCGAGATCATGGACAAGAAGCTCGATGGTGTGCTGAAGCCCTTGATCGTGTTCTAGCGCTCAATATCTGCTCGATATCTCCCCAGCCGGACGCGGCTGTGCTCGGACAAGACACGTACGGGCACAGCCCGCGCCGCTGTGGGCGAAGGAATCCCCCATGCTCGGAGGTAGGAGATCTCGACTAGGCCCGGGTCCGCCGTTCCCTGAGAACCTGTTCAAAATCTCCGCAGCAATAGCGCTCCACATGCCAGTATCACCATCTGTCTGCTTGTGCTGAGCTTTCGTGCGCAATTCTTCCAGAGCCTTCGACACTGTTCCAACCAGCTCAAGTCACGCTCAACGACCCACCGTTTTGGGAGAACCTTGAATCTGTAGAGCTCATTTCGTTTGACGACCTCCACGGTTGCACCAAGAACGTCTAACATAACTCACCGCCTGACGTATCTCCTCTACGAGATGAGTCAACGGGGGGCAACATGTGGCGCTATTCCACCGACTACACGCACATGGAATCAGGCAAGCGGACGAGAAACGGCGTCGTGAGCGACTGCCCGACATGCGGGCGACGCGGCGCGATGTTGCGCTGGACGACCCGGTCAGCACCACCTTCGAGCGGTGGCTCCATCTGGAGCGAGGCAGGCGGCTGCTACGCGCGGAGACGTTCGCGTGCAGCCGGACGGTGTCCGGACAGCAAACCCGCGCGGGCGTTTGGTAGCGATGTAGAGCTGCCCGACCACGTTGGCGGTCTTCCACTATCGCCTACAAGAGTCGCATCTTGTTAGGCGCTCCAAGGACATTTTGTACATCCTTGGTGACCGGTTCGCCCGTGTCGCCACCGTCAACCAGGACGCTGGGAACAGCTTGTCGCTGTCCGCTCCAGGCGGTGACCATCGCTCGTGCTCCAGCCCGGGCGGTCACATTGGCAGTCGTACCATGGAGAGCGTGCGGTAACGCATTGGTGTCAATGCCACTGTGGCGCTTCATGCCGGAGACTTTCTTGCCGGCGTCGTAGCGGTTTTTCTGTGCGGTGTCCGTGTTCTTGACGGACTGAGCAGCACTACTGCAGACACGGGTGGTCGTGGTCGTGGTCGTGGTCGTGGTCGTGGTCGTGGTCTTGGTCCGACTACGGCTGTGACGGACCTCGCCAACCGATTTTTTTTCAGACTGTCTCTCGCGTGCGAGGTTTGCCGCGTTTCTCCTCGCTCCATACCTGGACATATGCCTGGACGCAACGCCACTTCGGACACTCACTGGGGAGCATGCGCCATTCATTGATAGCCACGCTTCAACACGGAGCGTACACCGCAGCACACGTCGTCCAGGGCACGCGTCCGTGGTGTAGTTTGCGTACGCGCTGACACTCGCTCGGAGCGTCTAGTCTCGAACTGCTCGTGGCGAACGGCGCTCGGGTATCGTTTGCTTGCCCTGGTTGTTTTGCCCTGTGAGTACCGCAGCAGACGGTTTGCAGGTAATTTGTACACCTGCATCTCGTCGCGGCGAAACCCTCTAGCACTCGAAAACGCCCCAACACACCTCATTGCGGAGCCGCTGGTCATCAAGCACAAGTGCCCGAATTTCATCTGGAAGGTGTTCACGCTGCCATGTACATTCTTGGCGACCGGCGTGTGTGCGTTCGGCATGAGGAGCAGCAGCTTGTGCTGCCTTAATGGCATAGGCGGCAGCTCCAAGCTCGTGTGCCGCGACGTGTGCCACGACCCCCGCCTGGCCAGCAGCATAGGCGGCATAGCGCGCCGCGCCACTGAGGTCTCTGGCCGCGCCCATGGCGTGGCCCCCTCGCGCTCGCGTCTCCATCATCTTCAGCTCGCCACGGGTCCAGGCGCGGGCAGCGTCAATGGCCTGACGCGGTCGTTCATCGTCTGGTCGTACGTCTGCAAAGAAAGGCAAGACATGCTCGGCGCAGGTCGCTGCCCACAGCGCGAGCAGACGGTGGTTCGTGTCGCTCAGCGTCCCACCACGGCGCACCGTGATAAATCGCGGGTCACGAGGTTGCGTTAAGATCATACTCCCAGTTTCGCATACCGAAACACGTTTCACACGAGTGCATAAGAGATGTTGAACCGGCTCTTAGGGACAGCACTCGTCCAGCATCTACGCAAAGAAGCCTTTGCCTGACGAGCAAGTACCTTCTTGTGTATTTCCGCCAGAGCGTATTCGGCGCGAGAGATGAGCGGTATATGTCACATCCCACCTCCACCTCGGTCGATGTCGGAGCCCCTCTGACGCAGACTCCGCCCGTGAATCTGTTCACTGTGCCGAAGACGTCGGAGCGCGGCTTGACGACCAGCGAGGCCCGGCTGCGACTCGCGCTCTACGGCCTAAATGAACCCGCTCCGGTCAATCGTCTCGTCGGTCTTGATCAATTCGTCCTGTTCGTCATCGACCCGTTGGTGCTGATTCTTCTCATCGCCAGCGGAATCTCCTGGTTTCTCGGCGAGCAGATCAACGCCGTCATCATTGCGGTTATGGTGGTGTCGAGTATCGCGCTGAATATCCTCCAAACCTTCCGCTCACAGCGGGCGGTGGAGCACCTCCGTGCTGGGGTCGCGCTCACGTGCACAGTCCTGCGCGATGGCGACTGGCAGGAAGTGCAACGACGTGAGGTCGTGCTTGGTGACGTTATCCGGCTGTCTAGCGTCGGCACTGGCATGGCAGGCATCGCGAACCGAGGGCCATATTCAGGCAGGATCTCGATAACGCGCAGCAGCACGAGGCACCCCTCAGCAGCTCGCGCGAGCCGCGCGGCGACCGGAATCGCCCGCTCTGCACGCGCCGATCCATCAAGCGGAACCAGTATTCGGCGAAACATGGAACTGCTCCCTTCGCGTGATGCTCCTGGTGGGTGGTGCCGCGCAATCCGCATTACGGGCAACCGTCTCGCCCCAGATACGCTCAGTCCTCACTGACATGACCATTGTGCGGAGACCTTCGTGACGATCAAGGCACCAGAGTTGGCAGACCGCAGTGGCCATCTCATCGCGTGTCTGCTAGCCAATGCGTCGTGACGACGCATATCACCATTTGCTCTCACTGGACGTGATGACAGTGACTTCGTGTCCTTCGCTCAGATAGCCATGCTCCACAAGCCAGCGGGCAAACGCCAGGCGTTGGGCATTCAGGCCAGCTACCTCAGCTACACACAGCGACGCCGCACGCGCACGAAGGGCGATCAGCCGCCTCCGTTCCTCGGGCGTAAAATCGTCGTCCACGGCGCCCTGTGACGGAGTCTGTACACGCTGCCGGATGTTCTCCCATGCTGACATGCTGTTCCTCCTTCGATCATGCCCATGCGGCAGTGACATATCGCCGTGCCACTCTGCATGCTCTGAGAAAGAGGTATAGCGCCGGGCTATCACAGCGGTGTCACGAGGAGAGGTGACGCATCACGGCCACATCACAACTGAGTACTGAAGACTCCAGCCGCGCGTCCTGCCCAGCAGAGTCACCGCTTCATCCGGCACGGGTCTGTGGTCATCTGTGGCCGGCACTACTGACCTCGACGTGAGAGCACCCGGGTTTGATGACGTGTCCGCGCAATGCACATCTCTGAGAAAGTGTTTCAAGAAGGGGGAATGAGAGCAAGAGCTGCCAGCGGATACCCTCACAGAAATCCATGTCTCACACACCGTTCGGAGGGCATCTCTGGCATGGCGCTTCCAGTGACCGCGCCATGCCCATAACCAGCCCTACAGCGGTTCCCGTGCGGCGTACACGTCTGGCCCTACAGGCGTCTCACAGTCTTGGGCAATGTGGGCAAGGCGGGCACGCAGTGTTGTGGCCGTCTGGGAAGCGCGGCGCCCGAACATGATCGCCACCAGGACAAACACCACCGGTGCGAATCCGGCATAGCCTACGATGCCTATTGCGCGCAACTGGATGTTGCCAAATGGCAGGAAGGTCAAACCGGCCAGACTCAGCGCCCCACTGGCAAGTAGACAGTTCCGCACCACCGCTTCGAGTCGTCCGTTCTCGAACACCGGCGCTGCCGCCAGCAACGCGAGCCCATAAAACCAATCCCAGGCAAGGACGTCCAGGGCATAGCTGACTGATGGCCAGTGGAACGACAGTAACAGTGGCGCCCACGCTGCGTTGGCAACTGCACTCTGACGGCCGACCGTCAAGACGACGAAATGCACGCTGGAGGTGATGCCCGCGCAGACGATCATCATGGCCAGCGCGGCGAAGCTATAGGCCCGCCGCTCAGGAGCGGCAGTAAGATGAATCGTGACCATGACGACCACCAGCAGCGGCGCCATGATGACGATCAGCAGTTCCATCACCAGAAAGTAGGGATCTGGGATGGGGTTCTGCGGGGACGTCAAAGCCGCCAAACCCGCAAGCGTGACAAGCGCATAGACGACAGACAACATGCACACGGCGAGCGCAGCAGCTCGACCGACGTGGTACACGATGCGAAGAGATGACATGTGCGATGAACGTTCGGTCGTGACCATGACGCCCTACCTTTGCTTGAGGCATCGAACTGTCAAGAAACATGTGGCACGGCACTCACAAACCACTCACAATGCGCGCCTCCATCGGCACGTCGTGGTCACAACACTATAGAAGTAGTCCGCACGTACGTGGTGATTGCGCTTGACGGTTGAACCCTCACAGCCGAGGCCGTCATCTCCCTCGTCGGCCTCCTATCTCGCCTTGCTCGGTTGACACAAGGTGAGAAATGAAGCCTTCTTAGACCCTTTCTGAGACGCGTCAAGACCAAGACATCCCGCCTGTGACGGAGTCGTGTCACCTTGCCCGAGTGTGTGATGTGTTCGTGATGTTGGCGGTCTACGCTGATTGGGCGGAATAGCACTGTCACCGTAAGCGAACAGCCGCGGCCCAGCCTGTGCGCCCATCGCGGCGGCGTGAGATCGCCGAGGTACGTCGGCAACGTTCGGTGCGGATGTGTGGACATGGAACGCAGTGCACAGGCTGAGGAAGACGACGGCTCCGCCACCCACTGGCGCCTCACTAGGAAGGCATTGCGATGCAGATTGGAATCGTACACGAAACTCGTGAGAGCGAGACGCGGGTCGCGCTCACGCCAAACGTGGTGCCGCTGCTTGTGCGCGATGCGCATACCGTGTTCGTCGAGTCCGGTGCAGGCGTGGGAGCGCACTTCGCAGATGCCGCCTATGAGGCGGCTGGCGCCCACATCACGGTGGATGCCGCGGACATCTTTCAACAGGTAGATGCGCTCTTCAAGGTGCTGCCAACAACCGGCAGGGATCCGCGCACGGGACAACAGGAAGCCGAGATGCTGCGCGAGGGCGCCATCTGCATCGGCCTTCTGGAGCCGCTGACGCACCTCGACGGAATCGAGTCTCTGGCGCGTCGACGGGTCACCAGCTACGCGCTCGACTACATTCCCCGCATCTCTCGCGCGCAAAGCATGGACGCGCTGACCTCCATGGCCACAGTTGCTGGCTACAAAGCGGTCCTCCTCGCGGCCGACCGACTGGACAAAATGTGTCCGCTCTTGATGACAGCCGCTGGCACGGTCAGTCCAGCCACTGTGCTCGTACTGGGAGCCGGGGTGGCCGGCCTGCAGGCCATCGCGACCGCCAGGCGGCTCGGCGCGCGTGTGGAGGCCTTCGATCCGCGGCCCGCGGTGCGGGAACAAATACAAAGTCTCGGCGCGCAGAGCCTCAACATGGAATCGGCCGCAGAGGGTGAGACTGAGGAGGGCTACGCGCGGGAGCAGTCCGATGTGTTCCTCCAGCGCGAGCAGGAGACGATTGCGGAACGTCTCCCGAGCGCGGATATCGTCATCTGTACCGCACAGGTATTCGGCAAGACAGCACCGCTGCTGATTACGACCGAGATGGTGCGCCAGATGCACCCGGGCGCCGTCATCGTGGATTTGGCGGCGGAGCAAGGCGGCAACTGTGAGGAGACGCAGGCGGGAGTGGAGATCGAGCGCGAGAGTGTTCGTATCATCGGCGCCACAAACCTACCCGCGCGGGTGCCCACCGACGCGAGCCAGTTGTACGCGCGCAATCTCGTGAATCTGTTCCGATATCTGTACCCTGCCACTGGTCAGCGCCCTGGACCTGACGACGAGATTGTGCAGGGTGTTTGCATCACGCGGGACGGCGAGATCGTTCATCCGGGAGTCCGTGCCGCCATTCAGGGAGGGGTGCCGGTATGACGACCATCTCGTTCGAGTCGCTCTACATTCTCGTGCTGGCTGGATTCGTCGGATATGAAGTCATTCGGCATGTCCCACCACTCCTCCATACGCCGCTCATGTCGGCCACCAACGCCATTTCCGGCATCTCGCTTGTCGGATCGCTGGTCGCGGCCGGCAGCAACCAAGGCGTCACAAGCACCATCCTAGGCGTCATCGCGGTGACAGCCGCGACAATCAACGTCGTCGGTGGGTTCATGATCACTGACCGAATGCTCAGGATGTTTCGGCACGGCGACCGAGGCACGCGGACTGGAAAGGCGAAACAGCCATGAACACGGTGCTCCTTGACGTCTGTTACCTGGCCGCCACCATCCTCTTCGTCCTTGGACTCAAAGGGTTGAATTCACCGGAAACCGCACGCCGAGGGTTGGTGTTTGCTGAAATCGGCATGCTCCTCGCCATTATCGGCACGCTGCTGCGGGGCGACATCGTGCAATACCAGTGGATTCTGGTCGGCGTGACCATCGGGTCGGCGATTGGCGCCGCGATGGCCATTTTTATGCCTATGACGGCGATGCCGCAGCGGATCGCCATCTCACACTCGTTCGGCGCTTTGGCGGCAACGCTCGTGGGCGTCGTTACCTATTCCGAGCATGCGCCGCACATCGCGGGCATCGAGATGACGGCCCTCGGGTTCGAAGTGCTGCTCGGCTCGCTGACCATTACGGGGAGCCTGATGGCCTTTGGAAAACTACAGGAACTTCTGCCGAGCGCCCCAGTGACATATCGGTTCCAGAACATCGTGACGATCGCGCTGTTCGTGCTCGCGGTGTGTGTGTTCGTCGCGCTTATTCCGAATCCGGGCGCGACGGCGCTCTTCTTCGGCATGATCGGGCTCGGGCTGCTCTTCGGCGTGCTCTTGATCCTGCCGATTGGCGGCGCGGATATGCCAGTGGTGCTGGCGCTGCTCAATTCGTATGCGGGTCTCGCGTCGGCGGCGACCGGATTCGTCATCGGCAACAACGTGCTAATCGTGGCGGGTGCGCTCGATGGCACATCGGGCTTCTTCCTCTCGATGATGATGAGTCGCGCTATGAACCGATCCTTCACCAATGTGTTGTTCGGCGCGGTGGGGGCCCCGAAATCGCGGGGGCAGCAGGAGGCCGAGGAGCACACGGTCATTCGCTACACGCCTGACGCCGCCGCGTTCATCCTGGAGCAGGCACAATCCGTGATTATCGTGCCGGGGTATGGGATGGCAGTGGCGCAGGCCCAACACGCGGTCGCGGAGCTTTCGGAGCTGCTCATCCAACGCGGCACACAGGTCCGCTTCGCGATACATCCAGTCGCGGGCCGCATGCCAGGACACATGAACGTGCTGCTCGCGGAAGCCAATGTGCCCTATGAGCTGCTCTATGAGCCAGACCAGATCAACGACGATTTCCAGTCAACGGATGTCGCGCTCATCGTTGGCGCGAATGACGTCGTCAATCCGGCGGCACGCACCAAGCGTGAAAGCCCGCTCTACGGCATGCCCATCCTCAACGCGGACCAAGCGCGGAATGTGATGGTTCTGAAACGCAGCCTGCGTCCCGGCTTTGCCGGCGAGGACAACGAGCTGTTCTATCGCCAGAACACCATGATGGTGTTCGGCGATGCCAAGGAGACACTAACCGCGCTCAATCACCTGCTGAAACAGGCCGAGGCGCATGATCAGCGCGTGGCCCCGTCATCTGCCACCGTCACCTCCGCCGGCACACCTGCGCGGTAATACCCACAGGTGTGCCGGGACGTCGTCGGGCGCGGGTTCACGGCCTCTATGCGCGAGTCCGTGCTTATCCCTTCCGAAGAATTCCCCCGGCTGTCACACACTGAAAGCTCGAGGCACCAGCACGCTGTCTTTGTGCCGCAGCCGTTATGCCTCCAGGCTCTCTCGTGACACGCATGTGATTTTGGTGGGCGACAGTAGCTCGCAGAGGGTTGCGCGGCGTGCAAGTGCACGCCGTTGGGTCACTGCGCCAGGCAGCATACGAGGCTCCGCCCGGCCTTACCCAGGTAGCAGAAAGAAGGACCCTATGTTTAATCACGTTGTGGTTCCGTTGGACGGAAGTGCATTCTCAGAGGTAGCGCTTGGCAGTGCCCGCATCCTCGCCCGCGCGTACCACGGGCAAATTCTTGTCGTGCGCGCTGAGCCGTGGACCAGCTTGCCGCAGGGGCTTCCGACCGCGAATGTGGACGCCGCGGCGAGCTCCAACTTCGAGCGTTTGGATGAGGCGGACGCGTACTTGCATCGCATTGTCTCACAACTCCGCAGCGAAGGCTTCGACGCCGATCTCACTCTGTTCGTGAGCACGCCAGGCTCGGGGATCGCTCGCGCGGCGGCGCTCGACCATGCCGACGTGATTGTAATGGCATCGCATCTTCGCTGGACACTCCCGGAGCATGCAGCGCCCAGCACGACATTGTCAGTGCTGGCTCGCTCACACGTGCCCATACTCGTGTGCCGTGCAGGCGGCTCCGCGACCATTGAGCTCGCCAGTGCCGACGCGCCCATTATTGTCCCCCTCGACGGTTCACGGCTGGCTGAGACTGCCCTCCAGTATGCCGAGGCGCTTGCGCGCGACTTTGGATCATACCTGGTGCTACTGCGCGTGCTCGATCCGCAGGCGCGGGCGACCGCGGACATCGAGCGTGAGGCCAGAGAGTATCTGCAGTCCGTGCGAGAAGAGATTGCCCAGAGTGGCGGGCATGCCGTCACAGAGCTCCGGTACGGCACTCCCATCAGCGGCATCGAAGCTGTATGGCGGCAAGTGAACGGCGGCATGATCGTGATGGCCAGCCATGGGCAGAGCGGCACGTCAGACGCCTTCTTCGGGAGTGTGACCGCGAGCATGATCGAGGAAGTGGAAGCGCCCATGCTCATCGTCCAACCGCGAGGGGCAATCCCCGCTGGTATGGCTGATCGCAGCGAGGATTTCGCCATTTGAGAGCCTCACGCGCAGAGAGAGTGGGGCGCGATATCTGGACTGTGAGCCTGTCGAGAGATCTCGCGGAGGCGTTGTGACACCTCCGCAAGATCTCTGCCTCTCTACTAGGGATGTGGAGACGCGCTCCTAACAGGCCATGCAGCCATATGGCGAGCATGTCTGGAGCGTTCCACAAGGAGGCTCCTATGAACACCCTGATTGTGTATGACTCGCAGTTTGGCAACACGAAAGTCATTGCCGAGGCGATCGCCGAGCAATTGCGGGCGTATGGCCCGGCCCAGGCGGCCCGGGTTGATCCCGCACAGCCATGCGAGCTTGAGGAGGCAGACCTGCTCATTCTGGGCTGCCCCACACAGGGATGGAGGCCAACGCAGGCAATGCAAACGCTACTCAAGCACGCCGCATCTCACATAAAGGGCGGCGCGGCAGTTGCCTGTTTTGACACCCGATTCCACAAGTCCCACTGGATGACCGGGTCTGCCGCGGAGAGCATCGCCAAGCGCCTACGCACGCTGGGCATCGAGCCGCTGGTCCCGCCGGAGAGCTTCTTCGTGACAAGCACGCAGGGCCCCTTGGAACCCGGAGAAGAAGCGCGAGCGGCACGCTGGGCGGCACAGCTTGAGAAGAGGTACGAGACTACACACACCAGGGCTGCCGTCGCGCACGGGGCGAGTAAGCCCTAAGGCGAGCACCGTGGTGACGTGTGCTGAGTCTCAGACGGGCTGAGTCTGAAAGGAAACGACCATGACGAAATCCACAATTTCCAAGACTTGGATCGTGGGTCTGATTCTCTGTGCCGGAGGATTCCTCGTCGGGGGCGTGAGTCTCGGCCTGATGTTCGCATACGGCGGTCACTTCACTCCCGCGCCCTACGGGAACGGCTATGACTTCGTTCCCACAACCGACGGCTTCTTCTGGACGATGGTCGGCTTCATGATCGTCGGCTTCATCGTCGCTGCAGCTGGCTGCGTCGTAGACCTGGTGGCGTGGATTGGCGCGCTCATCAACACCTACCGACTCCTCGACAAGACGTGGTTCATCGTCCTGCTGGCGGGTGGACTTGTCGGCCTCGCGTTCGGTCTGGCCGGGTTCGCCGCCATGCTCGCCTACGTGATCGCCGGCCCGGATGGCATGGAGGTGAGTCAGGCAGAGATACCCGTGCCCGCGGAGCGACCACCAACACTGGCTCCGATCGGGTGAAGGATGCATGTGTGCCAGGAGCCGGCTTGTCAGTGTGTCGAGCCGGCCCCAAACATGTGAGTATGCATGAGTGCGCATGAAACGTATCATGCCGCTGGAACCGAGGCGCTCAATGATGTTGAATGAGAAAGCACCGCTACCATATAGGGTCGCGGCGTGGGCAGAGATCCGCTGCGTCGTGAGCACTATTGGGATGCTGGCACAGCGCCGTATTCATCTCCCGCGCAAGCATGTCGGGATGCGGCTGCGATTCGCGGATGGCACGTCGGCGCGAGTCTATCGGGAGACGGTCGTCGACGGCACGCCAACGAACCCCTGCGCCCTGGTGGTGGAGTTCCGACTCTGGGCCTGGGCCGTGCGGGGTCGGCGGACACACGCCATTTTCCGCTGGGAGAGTCTGCTCAACACCCCGCTGTTCGTGGGCTTCCCCGGCTTTGTCTCAAAGCTGTGGTGTGCCAACGACGAGCACGGCGTCTACCGGGGTGTCTATGAGTGGGATGGCCCGGAGCGCGCCGAGCATTATGCTCGCTCTCTGTGGCGGGTGCTCGCGATAGGGAGTGAGCCAGGCTCGATCCATTACATGGTGCTGCCGGGAGTGCGAAGGGACGCGCTTATCGCTTCACCACACCTGCTCGACACCACATCCGGCGCCGCGAAGGCGTGGTGGCGTCCGGTGGAGGCCGCATGATGCATCCGGCAGACGTTCTTGTGGTGGGTGCTGGCCCGACCGGGCTCACCCTAGCATTACAAGCGCATGTCCTCGGTGCACATGTGCGCATCGTCGAGCGGCGACGCGAGGCGTTTCGGCCCTCCCGCGCGCTCATCGTGCACCCCCGCACGCTCGAGGTACTTCGCCCGCTTGACGTTACGGAGCGGTTGCTGGCACGGGCGGATATCGCCCCCGAGGTCCACCTGCACCTGGGCTCGCGAGTGGTACGTGCCCGGCTGGGTGAGCTTGCGCTGTCGGACACGGCGTTCCCACACCTCTCGCTCATGCGGCAGATGGATGTGGAGACGGTGCTCTCACAAGCGCTCGCGGACCGAGGGGTCACAGTCGAACGCGGCACCGAGCTGATCGAGGTGCGGGATGGGGTCGCCAGCGCACACGCAACCCTCCGGTCACCGGCTGGGCTCGAACACACAGAGTGCGATTTCGTGGTCGGCTGCGACGGCCCCGAGAGCCTGGTACGTCTCTCTGCCGGTATCGGGTGGCACGGCGGACCCTACGGGCAGGAAGTCGTGCTGGCCGATCTCGAGCTCGACGCCGACCTTGCCAGTGGTGTCGCCCATGTGGTGGCTGGGCGACGCGGGCTGCTGTTTCTCTTCGCGCTCGGAGAGAGCGCCCCGTGGCGGCTGCTGGCGACCCAACCCACAGGTCCTGACCCGCTGCCATACGGGCAGGCCGGCTCTCCCGTTTCATCTGTCAAGTTGCAGGCGCTCTTGGACGACGCGGGCCTCGACGCGCGGATCACCG
>CAYRVF010000001.1:115507-141071 GCA_964427535.1 uncultured Ktedonobacterales bacterium | reverse complement strand
GTTGGAGCCGATGAACCCGGCGCCGCCGGTGACGAAGGCCGTGTGCTGTGTCATATCTGGTGTATCCATCTCTTTACTGCTTCTGCGCCAGCCGTCTTCCGCGCCGACCTCTGGATGCGTGTGGAGCACTGGCGGACGGTCTCTCGGGAAGGCCCGCTACGACGCAGGTGCCGCTACGCGTCGAGCACCCCGACGCGGCTGTGGTCGCCGAGCATGAGCTTGTGGCCGCGCGGCTTGAGCGGCGACGTGCGTACTTCGCTGTGGCGCCCGATGAGGCTCTCCTCGATACGCCCGCGCACTCCCACGATGCTGGCATGTTCGAGCACGATGCTGTACTCCACCTCGCTGGCCTCGATCTGCGTGTCGTGGTAGATCGAGGTGAAGGGACCGACGTAGGCGTTGCACAGCACCACGCGCTCGCCGATGATGGCGGGGCCACGAATGATGCTGTTCTCAATCACCGCCCCCGCCTGCACCGTCACCGCGCCGTGCAACACGGAATCCTCGCTGATGCGCGCGCTCGGGTCGACCGACGCCTCCAGCCCGGCGAGCACCTGGCGGTTGGCGTCGAGGATGTCCTCCATCTTGCCCGTGTCGATCCAATAGCTCTGCAGTTGCTGGGCGCGCACGTCGTGGCCGTGCTCGATGAGCCACTGGATGGCGTCAGTGATCTCCAGCTCGCCGCGCGCCGAGGGCACGATGGCATCGGCCGCCGTGAAGATGGTGCTGTCGAAGCAGTAGATGCCGACGAGCGCCAGATTGCTCTCGGGCTGGGCAGGCTTCTCCACCAGCCGACGCACCCGTAGCGGGGCGTTGGCGGTCTCGTGCGCAGTCTCGGTCACAGCAGCCGATGTCGCGGCACTTCCCACCCGGCGCGTGCTGGCCACCGCCGCTACGGGCTCCGGGGTAGACACCGGCGCGGGCTCCAGCACGGCGATGCCAAACTGGCTGGGGTTCTCGACTTCCTTCAGATAGATGTGGCAGGCGTAGGGGCACTCGGGCGCGTCGAACTCGTGCACCAGCGGCGCGAGCGATTCGCCGACCAGATTGTCGCCGAGGAACATCAGGAAGCGGTCGTCGCCGATGAACGGGCGCGCGGTCTTCACGGCGTGCGCCAGGCCGAGCGGCGCCTCCTGCTGGAGAAACGTCACGGAGACGTCCGCGCCCCAGCGCGAGCCATCGCCAACGGCGGCCTCGATCTCGGCGGCGGTGTCGCCCACCACGATGCCGATCTCGCGGATGCCCGCCTCCAGCAGCGACTCGATCGCGTAGAACAGCACCGGCTTGTTCGCCAGCGGCAGCAACTGCTTGGCGCGCGTGTAGGTCAGTGGGCGCAGGCGCGTCCCCTTGCCACCGCTCAGGATCAGACCTTTCATGCGGAACCACTCTCCCCCATCCTCAGTCCCCAGATCCCAGACAACCACACGCCTCGCGCGAGCTGTCCCCCTGCTCTCTACTTGATTGGCGGCGTGCGCAGCCAGTCGTAGCCGATCTCGGGATCGTCGTGCTTGAGGCGCCCTTCTTCCTCCGGGTTGTAGGTCAGCGAGGTGACGTAGAAGAGGTGCGCGGGCTCCGTGCCTAACACGCGGCAGCCGTGCGCGACGCCCGCCGGAATCCTGAGCACCGCGGACGGCAGACCGGCACCCATGTAGAGCTCCTGCGTCACGCGGTACGTCGGGGACTTGGGGCGCAGATCGTGCAACGCGACGAGCAGGCGTCCCATCGGCACATACCACCAGTCAATCTGTGTCGTGTGCACATGCCACGCCTTCACCACGCCCGGAAACATCTCCGAGTGGCTCCACTGCCCAAACCCTTCAGTGAAGAAGGGGTCCGACACGCGGATGATTTCCTCGAAGTAGCCCCGGTCGTCCGCGTGGCGTACCAGCGGCTGTTGCACCACCCCATCGATCTGCCCCATGAATCCGTCCTCGCCTCCGCTTGCACGTCATCTCGCGCGGTCTATCGCGTTCGCTGCCGCTCTCCCCGCCTCTGCCGGTCACATCGCCGTCCCGAGACACGGGAGCGGGTATCGGCTCCCTTTCATCCGGTGTAACGAGCGGCACCACATGCTATAACCCGGCGCTGCCAATCGCGTCACGTCACCAATGCCAGCCGATGGATACACCTCGTAGAAGGGGCACGCCGTTGCCACGCCGTTGCTAGGATACGAGACCAGGCACGTCAGATGAAAGCGCATAGCCCGCCCAGGCCATTGGCCATCGCGTGCGGGCGCGCCGAACCGTAACGGACAGGATAGGGAAAGCCTCGTGCGCGCACCGTTTCAGGCCTCCAGCGCACAGATGCCTGGGGCATGCGCGTGCCAGCAACAGGTCGCCACAGGAATGACGACTGGGCGCTCCGCACGTTCTACTGTGGGGGGCATACCGCCAAAATGGCACGCCTTGTAAGGCCAGGCGTCCATCGTTTGGTATCATGCACATGCGGAACCGTACGCTCAGGTGAGCGAGCCGGCCGAGCACTGACATGCGCCTAGCACGTGAGGAGAAGAGCGTTTTGAGCAGGAACTATCCACGCCGCGCGGTTCACACTGATCCACGCGAGGCGCACGATAGCGCCCGGCCTCGCTCTCCGCAGCGCCAGGCCCCTTCCCGAGGCTCCTCACGTGGACGCGTGCAGCAGCGCCTCGCGTCCGGCTGGAACGACTTCACGAACTCCGTGCGTGCCGTCTCGCGCCGGGTGCCCGCGTTCGATCAGGCGCGCTCGGACCGCCGGCGGCACCGCGACGTCGAGCGTGAGTGGGACGACGCCGCGCTCGCCCAGGGCGACGTTTTCCAGGACGACCTCGGCTTCGACGACAACGAGATGGTCCCCGCCGGTCGCGAGCCGCGCCAGACGCACCGGCCGTCGTCGCGCACAGCGGACCGCTCCGCTGGCACTGAGCGGCGTGATCACGGCAAGCGGAGCAAAAGCGCGCGGGGGAAGGGCGGGAAGGGGACCAAGCCGCCGTTCATGCAGCGCGAGCTGACGAAGAAATCGCTCACGTGGCTCGCAATCATCACCGTTGTGGTGAGCTGCGTTGGCTTCGCGACACTCGTCGGCGTGGTCGATGCCGCACGCGCGGCGCTCGACGCCAAATCGCGCGCCGTCGCGCTCGAGACACAACTGAAAGGCGGCGGCTTCACGTCGCCCACGGAGCTGGATGCCGTCCAGCAGCAGCTCGTCGCGCTCGATTTCGATCTCGGGCGCATCCAGCACGGCGTGCCGCTCGAACCTGCGCTCGCGGTCGCGCCCGGCACATCGGGCGTCTTCCACGTCCTCGCGATGGCATCGGATTTCGTCCACGCCGGCGAGAAGGGCGTCGCGGCGGCGCAAATCCTGATTCCGCACCTAAAAGGCATCCTCAGCAGCACCGACAGCGCCTCGTCGTCGGCACAGAGTCCGCCGCTGACGATGAGCGATATCCAACTGGCGACGCAGTATGTCGACGAGGCGAGCGCGGATGCGACGGCTGCCGTGCAGGAACGCGCGCAGTTCTCGGACAGCGACCTGAAGTCGATCGGCCTCGGCTCGCTGGTCTCGATGGTCCATAAGCTCGACGCCGTCACACCACAACTGCCCACCTACTTACAGGACGGACATCAACTCATGACCGCGTTGCCTGCTCTGCTCGGCCTCAGCAAGCCAGCGCACTTCCTGATGTTCAATCTCGATAGCGACGAACTGCGCGCGACGGGCGGGTTTCAGGGTAACTACGGCCTGCTCACGCTCGATAAGGGCAAGCTCTCGGGAGGCATTCACCTACATGACATCATCTCGCTCGACTGTCCGCAGGGTGACAACAAGTGTCCGGACAATCCGCCACCGGCTCGTTTTTCCTTCGCCGACCTCTCACAGCATGTGATCGTGGCTGGGCACTTCCAACTCCGCGACGCGAACTTTGACCCGGACTTTCCGACAACGGCGAAGTTCGAGGAACAGCTCTTCCAGCAGGAAAGCGGGACGTCGGTGGACGGTGTGATCGCGCTCACGCCGCAGGTCATCAAGGATCTGCTCAATGTCACCGGGTCAATCTCGATCCCTGGATACAACGGCCAGGTGACCGCGCAGAACCTGCAAGACACGATCCATACGCAGCACATCATCCAGCGCTATAGTGGCGCCAGTGCCGACAGCACGAAAGCCTTTGACTCCGTACTCGGGCCGACCCTGATGCACGATATCGCGACGCTGCCAGGGGCAAAGCAGGGTACTGCCTATAGGGTGCTGGCGAAGGCTCTCACGAGTCATGACCTCATGGTCTATCTCAACAATCCCGCACTCGAAAGTGTGCTCCATTCATTCCACGCCGACTCGGCCATCAACACGCCACCACACGGCGACAGTGTCTTCGTCGTGGATTTCAACAACAATGGCGGCTACTCAAACGCGGATGTGAAGGAGAAGATCACCGACAACGTGTCGCTCGACGCGAAAGGGGTAGCGACCCATTCACTGACGCTCGACTACTCGTATCCAGTCGTCCAGCATCCGTATAGCAGCTACATCGACGCCTTCCCCGATCTCGCTCAGATCTTCTGGCACTACGGCGATTTCGTGCGCGTCATCGCGCCAGCGAACTCACAGCTTGTGGGTATGGATGGTTGTAGCCAATTCGACGTGACCGAAACCGGCTATGCTGTGTGGGGCTGCGAAATCCAGCTTGACCGCGGCAACACCTTGACCTTGCACTTCACATGGACGACCCCGCCCGTCGTCGCAACCGGCGGCAGCGCGCCGCAGTACACGCTCTATGTGCAGCGACAGCCGGGCACTCAGAACGCGGTCACGGTCAACATCACGCCGCCGCAGGGCAAGCATGTGCTGACGCCGCTCGCCACGCCGCTCGCCCGGGGAGCCAAGGGGACCGCCACGTTCACAATCCCCACACTCATGCAGGATGAGACGCTCACCGCGGCCTACGGCTCCTGATGAAGGAAAGCCGCCAACGCCGTGCGGAGCGTGGGGGCACCTACCCCATAGGAAAGATGTCCGCTCTGATCCGTCTTTTCTTGCCGCGCAGGACCTCCAGGCGTAACATCAGCCGCAGTGTGCTGCCAGGCGAAGCCTCGGCCGAGCCAGCGCGCTGAGAATACGTGCGCGGGCGACATGGACCGCTGTTGGCCGAGAGGTGCAGCCACAGCCAACGACACGGGCCGGACACCACGAAAGTGCTTATGGGCCTGCCCTCTATGTTTAGAGGATGGGTCCTGACGATGGGAGACATGTGACCATGCCGAACGCGCTCATCACCGGGATTACAGGTCAGGATGGCAGTTATCTCGCCGAGCTGCTGCTCAAGAAGGGCTACAACGTCTACGGCCTGGTCCGCCGCGCGAGCACATTCAACGACGAGCGCATCCGGCACCTGCTGGGCAGCGTCGAGATTCTCGATGCCGATCTCGTCGACCAGCTCTCGCTGATCTCCGCGCTCCGCCGGTCGCACGCCGACGAAGTCTACAATCTCGCGGCGATGTCGTTTGTCGGCACCTCGTTTCAGCAGCCGGTGGCGACGGGTGAGTATACCGCGCTCAGCGTCGCGCGCATGCTGGAAGCCGTGCGGCTCTGCGACTGGCCCATTCGCTTCTACCAGGCCTCGACCAGCGAGATGTTCGGCAAGGTGCAGAGTGTGCCACAAAGCGAGCGCACACCGTTCTACCCGCGCAGTCCCTACGGCGTGGCCAAGCTCTACGGGCATTGGATCACGGTAAATTTCCGTGAAAGCTATAACCTGTTTGCCTGCTCGGGCATTCTCTTCAATCACGAATCGCCGCGCCGCGGACGCGAGTTCGTCACGCGCAAGATCACGCTGGCGGTGGCACGCATCAAGCACGGGCTGCAAAAGCAGCTGGTGCTGGGCAATCTCGACGCCCAGCGCGACTGGGGCTACGCGGGCGACTACGTGGACGCGATGTGGCGTATGCTGCAACAGCCGACGCCCGAGGACTACGTCATCGCGACTGGCGAGACACACAGCGTGCGCGAGTTCGTGGCCGAAGCGTTCGCGGCGGCGGGGCTCTCCCCCTGGGAGGACTACGTGCGCGTCGATCCCGGCTTCTTCCGCCCGGCGGAGGTTGACCAGCTCATTGGCGACGCGACGAAGGCACGGACACAGCTCGGATGGCAGCCACAACAGAGCTTCCGCGATCTGGTGCGGATGATGGTCGAAGCGGACCTCGACCAGACGGCACGCGAGATCCGCTAGCGTCGGGTGCGCGAAAAGCCGCACACCGCCCTTCTGGCGCGCGGTGTGCGGACGGTACGACTGGCGCGGACGGACGGCGCATCCAACGCAGTCTCGCACCAGCCGCGCCCGGTACACAGTCGACGCGCGCCGGATATGGGCGCATTTGGGCGCATTGGGGCACGTCGACAACTGTGGGCACCAAAGGATCACTCTCGTGGAGAACCGTACGCCGCCGGCGCGCATCCTCATTACCGGCTACTCCGGCTTCGCGGGCTCGTATCTGGTCGAGGTCCTCGCGCGGCACTACCTTGAGGCGCAACTCTTTGGGTTGAGCGAGCAGATACGCGCGACCGCGACACCCGTCCGTCCACTGCTGGCGAACATCACCGACGCCCAGCAGGTGCGTGTCGCGGTCGCCGAGGCGCGTCCGGATCTCGTCTTTCACCTGGCGGCCCAGGCCTCCGTCGCAGCGTCATGGCGCGATCCGGCGCAGACGTTGGCGGTCAACGCGG
Organism: uncultured Ktedonobacterales bacterium; assembly: GCA_964427535.1. Taxonomy (GTDB): domain Bacteria; phylum Chloroflexota; class Ktedonobacteria; order Ktedonobacterales; family JADMIN01; genus CAYRVF01. The sequence continues at coordinate 134,372 of CAYRVF010000001.1, read as the reverse complement.
GTGGCACGATTCACCTGTGTGAGGCGCTACGTGCCGAGGCCGCCACAGCCAGGCTTGTGCTCATCGGCTCAGGTGAGCAGTACGGCGCTGTGCCTCCTGACGAGAACCCGATACGCGAGGAACAGCCTTTCCGCCCACTCAATCCGTACGCCGTCTCCAAGGCAGCACAGGACCTCTACGGCTATCAGTACTACGCCGCCCACGGTCTGCCTGTACTGCGAGTGCGGGCGTTCAATCACTTTGGGCCGCGCCAGCCCGCGGCATTCGTCATCGCCAGTTTCGCCCGGCAGATCGCCGAGATCGAAGCCGGACACCGCGAGCCGGTCCTCCTGGTGGGCAATCTCGAGGCCCAGCGCGACTTCCTGCCGGTCGCCGACGTCATGCGCGCGTATCTCGCCGTTGCCGAACGCGGCCTTCCTGGCGAGGCGTACAATGTCGGCTCCGGCACACCGCGCTCGATCGCGAGCATCCTCGACACACTGCTCTCGCTCGCCAGCCGGCCCATCGCCGTGCGTAGCGACCCCGCGCGCATGCGCCCCGCAGACGCGCCGCTGCTCGTGGCCGACACCACGCGTCTGCGCACGCACACGGGCTGGGCACCTGAACAGCCCTTCGCCGACGCGCTGCGCCAGACGCTCGACTACTGGCGGGCGACGATCGCGTCCGCGTAAGGCCCGCCTGGCTCGCGCAGTGGACGTGATACGCACCGCACAGGAGGAACGCGACGCCCTCACCACCCGACGAGCAGGAGACGCCCACTGTCCGACCATGCTCGCAGAGTGACCATACAGGCACCAGTGCGCGGTGCATCCTCGCTGGCCAGAGAAGCGTGCACATATGGGAGCAGACATATCGCGAGCCAGCTCGACGGACTTTCTGGCTACGTCGCGGCCCGGTTGTGTCAGCTCGCAGCCAGCCGTGACAGGGTACTGTGCTACAGTTCGACATAGTCGGGACTGCGTGGCGGAGGCTGGGCCAGTCTGCCCGCACGGTGGGATGACGGCAGGTGCGACCGCTGTGACAGGTGTGACCAGTTCGGCAACAGACAGACGCGGGAGGGGAGCACAGTGGCAGGACAGGATACGGGATTCTACGGGCTCGTGACGACCTCGGACGCGCAGGTGTGGTTTTGCACCAAGACGGGCCATCACCTGTCGCACGGCTTCAAAGACTTCTATGTCTCCGTGCGCGGCAACCAGGGCGAGACCGGTACGCAGATCTTTGGCCTGCCCATCTCGGAGGAGTACGGCTTCGGCGGCAACAAGGTCGCGCAGGACTTCGAGCGTGCCCGCCTGGTCTACGACCCCACGCAGGGCGCGCCGTGGACCATCGCCTGCGACACCATCGGCCTCCAGCTCGCCGCCGCGAATGTGCAGATCCAGACGTTGCAGGAGACGATTCAGCACCTGCAACAGCAGCTCGCCGCCGCCACCACTGCCAGTGGGCAACCGACACCACCGCCAGCCGCCGACCCGACGGCAGCCAAGGCGCTCGCGGCCATGCAGGCGCTCAAGACGATGCTCGGCAACGTGTAGATCTGCGCCGCCCGGCGTGTTGCCGCGTTGCCGTCCGCGACCGAGCCGTCGCGGACGGCAACACGGCAACAGTATGACGTCACGCGCCTGACGGAGGAGCCGGCACTAAATCTCGCCGAGCACCGTCTTGATCTGCTGCAGCACGGCGAGCGCGGCCGCCGCCTTCGGGTCGGGCGGTGTCGTCGTGCCTGAGCCCGTGCCGCCTGTCGTGCCACCTGTGCTCCCTGTGCCGCTAGTCCCGCCGCCAGTACCAGCACCAGCACCACTGCCGCTCCCTTGCGCCGCCTGCAGTTGCTGGGTGAGCTGCGCGATCTGTGCCTGCGCCGCGGTGAGCTGGCTGGTCAGGCTGCTCACCTGGCTGCTGAGGCCCGACGTCTGGCTGTTGAGCCACCGCAGCGTGCCCTCGACGTTCTGCAGTTCCGCGCCCGTCGGCACGCGTAGGATCGTCGAGCCTGAGGCGACCGCTGGATCGGGCTGCTTGGCCCACGCCAGCCCTGAGAAGGTAAAGAGCTGGCGCGTGCCTGCGCCCCAGCGCGCGTCGGTGTGCAGGATCTGGTCGAGGCCGGTCTCCTCCTCCAGCGGCTGGTCGTCGGCGCTCCAGGTCGAGCTCAGGATGAAGTCACGGAAGCCCGCCACCACCTTGTGCCCGTTGGGCGCGGTCAGCGTACGTCCATCGTCGTGCCAGCCACTCGGAACGCCTGCCATAGCCCCTGCTCCTGACCCAGATGAGAGATAACTCCAGAGCGCGGTCCAGGGATACGGCCCCGGACAGCGCGACCGGTTGACCGGATCGATGCTGTAGTGCCCCGTGATGCCCCCGTTCGCGTCGGCGGGCCGGGCGGGAATGCCGTGCGTGTCACACAAATGCTTGATGAGCGCGAAGCTCGCCGCCTGCTGCGCGGCGGTCAGTTGCGTGCTGTTGTCGAGCGCCGGCTTGACGTGCTCGATGCTGAACGTCTGCAGATTGGGATTGATGGTGTCCGACCACCACGGATCGTGCCCCGCGGAAAGCACGCCGTTGCCCCACGCGGCATTGCCCTCCGACACGCACTGTACGACCGTCCCGTCCTGCCCGACGACGAAGTGTGTGCTGGTCGGCGGATCGTTAGTCTGGAAGTACGCGGCGATATTCTGCGCGCTCGATCCCCCGGCCGTGCCATGGACGATGATCCAGCGCGGCGTCTGCCCGCTGAAGCCCGTCCAGTAGTGCGACGTGGGGATCCAGAGCGCTGGACCGTACTCCTGGCTCATGCGCGCACTCACCTCCCACCCCGCAAGCCATCGTGTCGCCTGCATCGCCTGTATCGCATATGCTGCAACGGCGTACACGCCTTTCACTCGCCATACTACTATACTTCTCCTCTCCAAGCGAGGTCTCATAGGAGAGATGGACCGCGCCCGTATGTCCTCCCTCCTGCCCCCTAACGACAGTCGAAGGTGGAGCGACTGGGCCCGTCTGCTCGGACGCGCGACGCGGCATGCCGGCATGCGCGTAGTGGCGCGTGCCTCCCTGCCAGCCCGCGTGTTCGCCCATTACGAGAAGTGAAGTTCGATGTCAGCCACCTCCGCCGCCATCAGCCAATCAGTCCCATCGGTTCCTCTCCCACGTCTCCCACGTCCTCCGCACCACCGTGCTACACTGCGGATGAGCAGAGGAGGGGAGAGCGCACGGATGCCGCTCCGTGGCGGCGGTGGTGCGCGTGGCGGCGGTGGCGCCGGAGGCGGACGCAGAGAAGGGCGGTGAAGGACGTGAGCACACCCTGGAACGCAGAGCGGCTGGTGGGGCTGCGCCTCGGCTCCTGCGTGCTCGAGCGCCCCTTGGGCATCGGCGGCATGGGCGCCGTCTACCTTGCCCGGCAGGAGCGCCCGTGGCGGCAGGTCGCGGTGAAGGTGCTGCGGCGCGCCGAGGAGAGCGACCCGCGGGCCTGGGCGGCCTTCCTGGCGCGTTTCCGTCGCGAGGCCGACGCCACCGCCGCGCTCGACCACACCCACATCGTGCCCGTCTATGCGTTCGGCGAGGAAGACCAGACCGCCTATCTCGTCATGCCCTATCTCAGCGGCGGCTCGCTGCAGCAGCTCCTGGAGCGCAGCGGCGCCCTCGCACTCCACCAGGCGCTGCCCCTCGTCGCGCAGATCGCCGCTGCGCTGGACTACGCCCACAGCCGCGGCGTGATTCATCGTGACGTCAAGCCCTCCAACGTGCTGCGCCACGGCGACGGGCGCCTGCTGCTGGCCGACTTCGGCATCGCGCGCCTGCTCGACCGCCCGGACGCGCCGCTCGCGACGCTGCGGCCCGGTGCCGCCGACGATCCGGCGCTCACGGTCGAAGGTGCCGTGCTCGGCACACCGCACTACATGGCGCCCGAACAGATCGCGGGAGCACCCGTCGGCCCCGCGGTGGACATCTACGCCTTGGGCGCGCTCACCTACACGTTGCTCACCGGTGTACCGCCCCACGACGGCGCACGTACCGCCGAGGTGCTGCGCCGGGCTGCCGCGATGTCTCCGCTGCCGCTGCGCGCGCGCCGGCCCGATCTGCCCACCTCCGTCGAGGACGTGCTGACCTGGGCGCTCTCGCGCACGCCCAGCGACCGGCCACGCACGGCGGGCACGTTTGCGCGTGCGCTCCAGTCTGCCACCACATCGGCCGCCGCCAGCGGCACCACCGCTCCCCGTGCTGCCCGTACTGCCCGCGACGGCGCCGCCACGGGCCAGATGATCGAGCCAGACGCCCGCCCGCCAGCACTCGTCGCCGCTCCCCTCCGATTCGGCGACGTCGCGGGCGGCGCAGGCGGCGCAGGGCAGGCGACCGCGCAGACGGAGCTAACGGAGACCATGGCGCCGGGTGCGCCCACGCTCGTCGACGGCACACCGGGCACGCCGGGCACGCCGGGCACATGGGGCGTGGACAGCGCGCACCGAGGTGGTGGTGGCCGAGGTGGTGGTGGCGCGCCGGTCTGGCCGGGTGCGGCATGGCCCGCACCGGAAGGCCACGTGCCAGGACCGAATCCGGGACCAGGGACCCGCAGACGCGCGCGGGGACGCGCGCTCCTCCTCGCTATGGGCGTCGTGCTGCTGCTCGTGCTGGCCTGTGGCACGCTGGCCCACCTCGGTCAGGCCGGACGCGCACCCGGCGCCCAGGCCGGTGTGGCGACCCGCCCCACGGCCACCGCGACCTCCACGCCCACGCCGTTGCCGACGGCTACCGCCACCCCCACTCCGCCGCTGGGCTGGCTTACGCTCTCGCTCGCCAGCGTGCGCCTGGGCTGCGACGCCGAGACTGCGTCGGCCACGCTCGACCTCTCCAACACCGGCGCTGAGGGCGTGCTGTGGTATGTCAGTGCGCCGCTCTTCGCGGGCGTCGCGGTCTCACCGGGCGGCGGCTGGCTGTCCGCGGGGAGGGACGCGACCATCACCGTCACCAGCGCCCGTGACACATCCGCGCATGCCGACTACATCACCTTCAAGGCGCTCAACTCGAAAGCCGGCCAGCCCGCGCTGCTCAGCTTCGCCACGGACGCCTGCCCGAAGCGCTGAGCCACGCCGCGCCTCCCACTGTGGCGGCCAGCGTGCACGCAGAGAACGACGGGATCGCGGCCGCATGCCCGCTGTCATCCCGTCGTTCTCTCGCAATGGTCGTGAGACGGTTCGTCCGGCGTCCGGCACCACCCATGTGCACAGCGCACACGCTGCCGGGCACCGGACGCTAGCTCGGAAGCGCGCAGTCGTTTCCGAGCACGAATCCCTTACGAGTTGTCGTCCTGGTTGCCGTGCTGGTGTTCGTCACCGACCAGCGCGGGGACGAACTTGGCCGCGTCGACGGTGCCCAGGCCGCTGGCCAGGTCGTAGCCGGGGCCCGCGGTGTAGCCGGTGACGCCGTTGAACGAGTTGTCACCGCTGGTCACATCGACGATGCCGTTGTTCTCCTCCTGGCTGAGACGATAAAGGCGGTTATTCAGGTCGCCGAGGCGCTGGCCCGCCACTTGGTCGGCGATGGCGACGATGCCCGCGAAGAGCGGCGCGGCCTCGCTCGTGCCGCCCACGATGTGATAGCCCGTGTGCGCCGGATCGTAGCTGGAGTACACGACGACCCCGCCATCGACGGCCGCGCTCATGCTGATGTCGGGCGTGCCGCGGCCCGTGCTCGCGACGCCTGCCGATGGCGGCGGCTGCGACAGACCCGCCTGGAAGTCCGGCCGGGCGAAGACCGCCGAGACGCCTCCGCCGCCCGCGCCGTAGTGGTCGTGCCAGACGGTATCGGGCGCGATGCGGTTGCCGTTGGCGTCGAGCAGCAGTTGCGTGCCGCCGACCGCGGTCACCAGCGGATCGGACGATGGCCAGGCCAACACCGGCGTAGGAGAGCAGCACGAGCCGTCGAGCAGCGGGCCGGTCGCGCCGTCATCACCCGCGGCGCCCAGCACCGTCACCTGTCGGTCGTGCGCGTTGACAAAGGCGCTCCGCAGCGTGAGCAGCGTCGCCGGTGAGGAGAAGGTCGCCTCGGTCGCGCCGAAGCTCTGCGAGATGACGTCGCCGATGTTCTGGTCGAGCACGGCGTTCTCCGCCGCCACGATCTCGGGGAAGCCGGTCACGCCCTCGCTCTCGGCGACGGGCGTCTCCACCAGCACGATGCTGGCCCCCGGCGCCATCGCGTGCGCCCATTCCACGTCCAGCGTGGTCTCGCCCGCCCAGGCCGCCATGTCGGCGTTCGCGGGGTCAAACGGCGGCACCGGCCCCGCCGGCTGGAGCACGCTGAGCGCCGGATCGGGCAGGCCAAAGCTCTGGTCGAAGACGTGCAGGTCGTTGGCAATCGTCGGCGAGCCGAAGGCATCCACCAGCACGATGGTCCGTCCGGCGCCGGTCATCCCCTGCGCGTAGAGCGGCCACACGTCGTACGCCCGCTGGATCTGCGCGGGCTGGTAGCAGTGAATGCCGAGCAACGTCAGACAGTCGGCGGTGGTCGGCACGGCGACCAGCGACGGCGCGAGCTCGATCGCGTTCACGCGCGGCGCCAGCACCCCCGCGGGCGCCGCGTGGACGGTGCGCACCTTGCCCGCCGTGCCGCAGAGGCTGGCGAGCAGGACGAGCAGGGCAGCGACGACGGCCAGCGCGACGCGGGCGCGGTGTACACGACGCATGCGGTCCTCCCCTCCTCGCTGCGGGCGCGGGATCCCTCCACGGCGCGCGGACCAGCCTCACGCCGCCCGCCAGACGGACCATCGTCCCGCGTGGCACGGGCACCATACCAGTCGACGAAGACGCGAGCGATGATGATGACACGAGCGATGATGCGAAGATGATGACGCGAGCGATGATGCGAGTGCATGCTTCCAGCGATGGCGGCGAAGGCGCGAGCGGTGCGAGCCGTGACGACGGCGAGGCGGTGGGAGACGGTAGGATGGTGAACGCGGCAAACGGGCGCACCCGCGCTCCCGGTGAACCCTACAGCAGGTGGATATGTCCCAGCATAGCACAGACCCGCGCGCACCGCGCCGCACTCGCGGGCAGACCGCTGGGGGACGCGCGTGCGAATGCGCGCGAACGCGCGTGGATGAGTGTGGATGAGTGTGCGAACTGCCGTGCGAATTAGCGTGTGACGAGGCGCATCGCGGCCAGCAGCACACGGGTGGCCAGCGCGTACACCACCAGCGCCAGCAGCGCCGCCGTATCCAGCGCGTGCCCCTGCAGCGCCGCCAGCGTGGGGAAGACGCCCTGGAACGGCGCGACGAGCGGGTCCGTCAGCCCGAGGATAAGGCTGGTAAAATTCGCCTCGGGGTTGGCCGCCAGCAACTCCAGCGCGATCCGCACCACGAGCAGCGCCTCGACGATGCTGAGCGCGAACGAGATCAGCAGCGCCAACCGGAACGTCACCCCCAGTCGCGCACCGCCCCGGCCGCCTCGCCCGCGCCCTCCTTGTTGCTGCGGCGCGGCCGCTGGCGGATACGGCGCATACTGGGCATACTGGGCATACGGCGCCTGCTGCTGTGGTGGGGGTGCCTGGACGTTGTACGGCGCCGAGGCGGGCGACGCATAGGGTGGGGGCGCCGGATACGCAGCGGCCTGTGGAGCATACGGTGGAGGCGCGGGCGCCGGTGGCGCGGCCTGAGCACCCGGCCACGTCGGCGCATCGCTTTCGGTCAGATAGGGGTCTGGTCCGTTCGGCATGGCATCCACTCCTCCGCGTCCTCCGGGCGGCGCGTGACGGTCCCGCGATCAGTGTCTCTGCCCTTATGATACGCACGAACGCGACAGCGCGTTAGACGCACCGGACCAGCGTCTGCCCTGGCTGTCGCTGTCGCTGCGGCTGACACAGGCGTCAGCGGCGCGGGTCGCGTGGGCATGAGTCGCATGGGCGTGAGCGGCATGGGCATGGATGGGCGCCATGGACGATGCCCTCCCGTGCTCGCAGCCGTGGGCGGCTCGGCGGCAGGGAACGCGTCAGGTGGCCTGCTGCCCGATCTGCCCGATCTGCCGGGTGATGCTCGGGTCGGTGATCGTCGTGTCCGCAGCCAGCAGCAACGCCTTGGAGAGCACGATCGCCAGGACGGCGTCGCCCTCGAACGGCAGGAAGAGCCCCCGCGTCGCGGCGTCCGCGGAGCCCGCGCCCCGTCCGGGCACGATGCACAAATACTGGTCGTTGGGTTCCATGAGGATGTTGCCCGACCCCAAATGGATTTTGTAGGTACGCAGGTCGCCACGGACGCGCAAGAACCGCCCGTCCAGTGTGCAGCGATCGGCGATGGTCAGCCGGGGGACGAGGCGCCGCAACAGCGCCTTGCGCGTCTCGGCCGTCGCCGAGAGTTCGCCGAAGCTGTAGGACTGCCAGTAGTCGCGGTAGCGCCCCGTCGGTCCGCCGTCTTGCCAGGTGGGATCGTTGCCCACGCTCGCGACCCCCACGAACAGATCGATATCGCGCAGCACCTCCGAGAGAACCAGCGCGGGAATTTGCTCCAACGGCACGGGGCCGAGTGGGTGCCGCTGCGTCTGTCCGTGTTGTCCCGGCCGCGGCCACCCCCAGCGCCACTCCCCGGTGTAGCCGCCACCGCCGGCGTGCGCCGTGTTGCCCGGTGCGTCGAGCGAGTAAAAGCGGACCTGATCGGTGCTGACGGAGAGATAGGTGCCGATCGCATTCGTATCGGTGCCATATGTGTCGCCCGCACCCTCGATCCAGAACTCGGCGCGCAGGCCCCAGCGGGGCAGCTCGAGTGTGGCCGGTGGGTAGGTGTCATCGACCATCAGGCGCAGCGTGTTGCGCCAGCCGCGGGCGGCGCAGAGGGCATTGAACTGATGTTGCCGCAGAATGTGCGCGGCGAAGCGGTTCGAGTAGACGCGCGTGGAGCGTTCGGCATCGGTCAGTAGATAGACCTCACGGTGCGCCTGCTTGAAGGGCTGTGTCAGCTGGTGGCGCTCGAGCCACTCACGCCAGGCGAGCACGTCCCGCGCGGGGCTGGCAACGGGATGCCACAACGTCACCGTGACCGCCGTCGGCGGTGTGGCCGACGCGTCTGGCGCGTCTGGCCCGTCCGTCGTCTCCGTCGTCTCCGTCGTCTCCGCCACCTCTGGCAGGTCGAGCGGATGGTCGGCGGCATCGACAAGCTGGGCGCCGTCCCAGATGCCATCGGCGATCCGCGCCGCGCCACGCGCGTCGGCCCAGCTGAAGCGCCAGATCAAGCGGCGGGCGAGCAGGCCGACGAGTGGATGGTCGTGGTAGCGCGCCCGCCAGTCGGGCAGCGACCATTCGCGTGCGGCCAGGGGCAAGCGCTCGAGGCGGTCGCGCTGCGCGGACAGCATGCGTATCAGATCGTCGCGGAGGCGTTTGAGCGCCTTCAGCTCGTCGTGGTGGTCGCGCGGAACGTCGGCGGGTGGAGTGGTGCGACGCCTGCCGCCCGCGTCGATCCACGTGACACGCACGTCGCTGCCGGCCACCGCCAGCTCAGCGCGTGCCGATCCAATCGCGACGCAGCGGCGTCCATCCTGCAGGTCGAACGTCGGTACCGTCATGTCGACGAGGTCCGCCCGCGTCATGCCCTCGCGCTGCGCGGCCTCGTCGAGCGCCGTTTCAATGCGCGTTCTGTAGGTTGGCTGTTTCACCCCCAGGCGCACGCGTTCGAGCTGTGCGGCGCCCTGCAGACCTGGCATGCGCTTCAGCGCGAAGACACACGCGCCCGCCACCGCCGCCGAGCGCGGACCGATGCCCGTGATCTTGCGGTACCCCGCCAGTGCGGCATCCGCCAGCACAGCCGCCAGCGCAGCGCTCGACATGTCGGCACAACACCAGGCCAGGCCCCGCAGCAACGCCACGTTGTCGTCGTCGAGCAGGCATCCCCGGTTGATGTACCGAGCCGACGCTCCATCAAATGCTGGGGGCGTATTGCCACTCGTGCGGAATGCGCCGAGCCACTCGGCCGCCAGCGCGGCGAATCGCTCACCGCCTACGGCATCGCGCACCAGGCGCGCCTCGGCGAGCCATTTGCCGCTCGGCGCACTCCCGCGTGCGCTGGCGCACTGCCGCAGCAGCGCCTGCCACGGGACTCGCGCCGCCGGCTCCATCGTATCAAGCAGAGGGCGCACCTGCTCCCCCCACTCATCCGACGCGATGCGGACGCCCGCAGCGCTCACCTCAGGGGCCACAATCTCGTCCAGCAGCTTGAGCAACCGGCGCGTCTCCGCCGAGTCGTACCAGCGGGTGCTAGCGGCAACACGCACCGCATCGAGCTCTGCCTGGCAGGCCGCGCGCACCGCGGCGTCCGCGAGTGGCCGGGCGACGCCGCGTAACAGCGCCTGGCAGGGCACGACGTACGTGTTCTCGGCCGCGGCGAGCGCCTGGAGAATGGCGCGCACGTCGTCCAGCGTGTAGGGCAGCGCGCGCCTGGCGAGCTGGCTGAGCAGCGCGTGATCGCGATACCAGTGCCGCGGCTGGTGCCGCTGGCGGAGTGCCGCGCGGATCACGGCAAGCTGCACGGCGGGAGCACTGGCCAGAATCGCCCGCCCTGCGTCAAGCTCGGCTGGCTTGACCGCCCAGGGCGTGCGGCAGCGTTCCATCTGGGCACTATACTCGTTCAGCAGGCGCTCGGCGGCCCTGATCACAGGACTGGCGGTGCTCGTGCCGGCGCGGTTCGTGGCAATCCTGGCGAGGATGGTCGGCAGATCGTCCATGGATGCGCTCCTTCGTACCCGCTTACCCGCCGACCAGCGGCACCAGCTTCAGGAAGGTGATTTCCGTCCCGGCGTGAAGGGCGACAGGCGTATCCAGTGCGGTGATGTGCTGGTCGTCCACCAGCACGATGTAGCCGCGCCGGGCGAAGGCCTCGACCGCCTGCTCATACTGCGCCTGCCAGTCAATGCGGCCTGGGAATTTCGGGCGAGTGCCGTTGAGCGTGCGCTCTATCGCGGTTGGCTGCACCAGCCCGGCGAAGCGCTCGGAGCGCTGCGCATTGTACTCGGTCACTTCCTGATAGATGCGTCGGCGGAGAATCTCACGGAGCGTGAGCGTCTCTTCCAGCAGGTCGCGCACATCCAGCTGCCAGGATCGCCGCGCACCCAGCGTCGATTCGTCGACGATGGTGAGCGTGTGCACCGGTGACGGCATGATACACCTCGCTTCCTATGTCTCACCATTCTCGTGGCAGGCACAGAAAGCGGCAAACTGCGGATCATCCGGTGTGATCGGTCCATACGGACCCGCGCACTGACCAGAGGAACGCGCCACGTGGCCACCGGCCGGCCGAGCTAGGAGGCGGCGCTCACGACGCGCTCGCGGTGCGTGCGCATCAGCCAGACATAGCTATCCTCCAGCCCCGGCTCGACGGGCCGCGCCGCGAGCGTGCGCTCCGGCTCACCCACCACCCGATACTGCATCTCGCCGCCCGCCAGCGGCGCGGCCGAGACCAGCGTGAAGTCCCCCTCCGGCTTGGCGCCAGCGGTCGTGATCTGCCAGACGTGCCCACGCGTCTGCTCCAGCAGCTCCGTGATCGCGCCCGAATAGACGACCCGCCCGCCAGTGAGCGCGGCGAGCTGCTGGCAGGTCTGCGCGATGTCTTCCACGATGTGGGTGGAGAGCAGGACGGTGCGGTCGCCCGCGAGGTCGGCGAGCAGGTTGCGGAAGCGGATGCGCTCCTCTGGGTCGAGCCCTGCCGTCGGCTCATCGACGATCAGCAGCCGTGGGTCGTTGAGCAGCGCCTGCGCGATGCCCACACGCCGCTTCATGCCGCCCGAGAACGTCTTGAGCTTCCGGCTGGCGACGTCGCTCAGCGAGACGAGCTCCAGCAGCTCCGCGACACGCGCGCGGCGCGCCTTCGCATGCGTCAGCCCCTTGAGGATGCCGATGTAGTCGAGGAAGTCACGCGCCGAGAGGTCGGGGTAGACGCCCAGCTCCTGCGGCAAGTAGCCCAGGATGCGCTTGACCTCGATGCGGTCGTGCTCGCCACGGACCTCCCGCCCGCCGATACGCACACTTCCGCTCGTCGGGTGCAGGATGCCCGCCAAAATGCGCATCAGCGTCGTCTTGCCCGCGCCGTTGGGACCGAGCAGGCCAAACATGCCACTGGGAATCGTGAGCGTCACGCCGTTGAGCGCGTGGACGTTCCCGCCATACACCTTCGTCAGCTGCTGCATCGAGACGTTCATCGTAGCACTGCTCCTCACCATGGCAAACGCGAGACGACAGAAGCGAAAGAGACGCGACAGAGACGCGAGAACAACCGGGAGGGCCGCCTGAAGGAGAGCACTCCAGCCCGCCTTCAGCCCTCCTCCTGGCACTCAGCGCGAGGTCGCGCGCCAGCGCAGAGAGCCCCAGAGCGCGAGCGGCGCCGCCAGACCGAGCAGCGTCAGCAGGGCGATGCTCAGATAGCCCTGGGCGGGAGTGGCGTGCAACTGCAGGAAGGTCCACGGGAAGTGGAAGATGCCCTCTTGCGCCCACGGCCCGGCAGCGTTGAGCATCGTCCCCACGATGCTGGGGATGCCGACCTTCGGACTCATCAGGTCGGCCCAGAACCAGTAGCCGATGAACAGGAACTGGTAGACCGGCACACGTATCACCGCGGGCAGCGCGACCGAGAAGCCCGCCACGAAGAGCGAGCCGGGCACGAGCACGGCCAGGAAGGCGCCCAGTGCGAGCGGCAGCGTGCCCACGGCGCCAGTCTGTTGGACGATGACGGCGACTAGCGCCAGGTAGAAGAGGAACAGCGGCGTCAGTGTCGCCAGTGTGCTCCCGAGAAACTTGCCAGTCAGGCGCGCGCCGAGGGAGCCCGGCAGCGTGTCAAGGATCTCGTCGACATGCAGGCGGCTGTCGCGTGCCAGGCGGTCGGCCAGCACGAGTCCGACGCCCAGCGGCAGGAAGAAGCCGAGATACTGTACCCAGTACAGCACGGCACTGCGGGCATCGGGCGGGACCCACACGGCTGCCCCACCGCCCTCGGGCCGCCGATAAAACCCGTGCAGCAAGTCGCTGCTGCCTGCCCACCAGATGCCGAAGACCAGCAGGGTCAGCAGCGCCAGGGTGACCCAGACCGAGACGCGGCGAATCTGCATGCGGAATTCGTAGCGCAGGGCGCCCGAGACCACACCGAGGGCACTGGGTGTCGCGGACACAGCACCCGTCCCGGCAGCAGAAGACGATGTCAGGGAGTCCATACGCTTAGGCTTCCTCTCCTCGCAGACGCCACTCGGCGTGGCGCAGGTACCACCAGACGACGGCAAACAGCACCAGCGCCGTGCCGAGCAATTCGAGCCGGTTCTGCAGCCAGAAGGCAGCCGTCGGGTCGAACATCGTGGCGAAAACAAAGGCGGCGCGCGTCCAGCCGGCGCTGGTCAGTGCCGCATGAAAGAGCAACTCCAGCACCCACACGACGCCCAGGATGGCCGCGCTGGCCGCTCGATTACGTAACACCAACGCCAGCAGCGCTCCCAGGCTGCTGAACCAAAGGAGCGGTGCGAGCCACGTCAGCAGCAGCGCGCCCGCGCCTGCTTGTCGTAGTGCCCACGGCGCGATCTGCGCCAGCAGCAGCACCGCCAGCGTCTCGAGCAGCGCGCTCCAGACGACCATCACGAGACAGCGCCGCAGCACCGTCTGCCGGTAGGGCTCCAGCACCGCGAGGTGCAGCTCCAGCGCGGGGTCGTGTGCGGTGACCGTGGCCAACGCGATGCCCGTCACCAGCGGAATCACCCCTTCGATGCCCGCCATCACCATGTTGGTGATGTCGAGATGCGGTGCCTGCTTCACGGCCATCATGCCGACCGCCACGGCGAACACCGCGACGACGAACACCGGCAGCGCGAAGAGCCACGGACCCAGCACCAGCAGATCGAGCCGCAGCCTGTCCCACCCCGCCGTCCCGCGTGTGCTCGCGAGAGGAGGTCCCACGCGTCCACGCCTGCCGACACGCCCAAGCGTCTCCATAGTGTGCCCGATCCTTTGTCCGAAACACCCATCCACCCACCCACCCACCCACCCACCCACACACACACAACGCGCGAGCAGCGACCGCGGACGAGCGGCCGCACACTGACAGTCTCGCGGGCCGTACACAGGGCTCACATGGGCCTCACACGGGCCTCAGATGAGGCGCGGGATGCGGCGAGGCGCGACCGCGACCGCCAGCAGAACCAGCACGACGGCCAGCACGAGCGCCGCTGGAGTCGTCTGCCAGAGCAGGCCGATCGGGGCACCCGTGCCGAGGTGGGGGGAGTGCAGCAACGAGACCGACGAGAAGAGCAGACGCAGGAACCAGACGCCACCCGCCGCGGCGATGCCCGCCACCGCGCTCACGCCGACCGAGAGCGCGAGGCTCAGCCCACCGAACACCAGCATCGGCCCCATCCAGAGTGAGGTCAGCAGCCCCACATCGCCGCCGCGCAGCGCCACCGCCGCCAGCGTCACGGCGAACGTCAGGGCCACGTTATAGCCGAGCACGAGCGCCAGCCGGCAGACCAGCACCAGGCGTGGCGAGGTCGGCGTGGCGAGCGCCAGCTCCAGGGCGACGTCGTTCTCCGGCCCGTAGATGCATGCCAGCCCCAGTGCGGTCACCAGCGGCGCGACAAGGCTCAGCACCAGCGCCAGATGCTGCGCGTCGGCGCGCGTGTGGTCGCCGAGCACGACCATTCCCACGAAACAGAGCGCGACCAGCGCCAGCGCGACGACCCAGATGCCCACCGGCAGCAGCGCCACCTGGCGACGCAGCACGCTTCCCCAGAGGGCAGCCCGCCGCGCGACCTCCCGCCCGGCATCTCGCCACGTCGCGCGCGCCGGTTGCGCGATCAGCGCTGGCCGCCGCGGGGTGTCGATCCGCGCCCAGATACCCGCGAGCAGCGCGTCGGGCGGCGTCGGGTGACCCTCAGCCGCCGCGGGCGCCAGCGCGATGCGCGTCACCGCCGCGACCGTCTGCCACTGGGCAAGCTCCTGGCGGCAGGCGGCACACTCGGCCAGGTGGCGGCGCACCAGCCCGCGCGCTGCCTCCGACAGGGTGCCGGTGAGATAGGCGGGCAGCTCGTCCGCGACATGCGCCGCGTGGGTCGCCTGGGCAGTCTCCGCTGTGTGTGGTGTGTCTGCCACATCGCCGCCCGGATGGTCCTCGGAGGACGACGCCCGGCGCGCGTCAGTGTTCATAGGTGGTCTCCTCACTCGCGCTCAGACAGGCGCGAAGGGCACGTTTTGCGGCGTGCAGACGGCTCTTGACGGTCCCCAGCGGCACGCCGAGCACTTCCGTCACCTCGGCATAGGAGAGCTCGTAAATGAAGATCAACTGCAGCACTTCGCGCTGCGGCGCCGCGAGGCGCTCGAGCGCCGCGGCAAGCTCGTCGCGCCGTACGCGCGCGAGCAGTGCCGCCTCAGGCTCGGGGTCGGCGGCAGGCACACTCTCCAGTTCGGCGACATCAACGCTCGGCAGCTCCTGGCGCCGCAACCCCTTGTACGCACGCCGCCGCGCGATGCCAAAGAGCCACGCGCGCACGTGTCCCTCGCCGGTGTAGCTGCCGGCGTTCTTCCACACCGCCACCAGCGTATCCTGCAGCAGCTCCTCGGCCTTCCCATAGTCGGACGTGAAACTCAGCAGATACCGCAGCAGCGGCAGGCGGTAGCGCAGATAGAGCGCGGTGAGCGCCTGCCGGTCGCCGGAGGTGATGTGCGCCAGTAGCTCACGTCCCTCGTCGATGTCCCCGCCGGGGTGGTCATCGTTGAGATGCGCATCGTTGCTGTTCGCCCGATCGCTCACGGCGAAACGCTCCTCTGCAGCGGCGGTTGCCACATGTCCCCCTCTGCCGCACCAGCACGCACCACGCTGACCGCACGCCAACGCTCGAGGCCTCGCCGGTGTCCCTGCACTTCATATGTACCCACGACAGCGGAAAAGGTTCACGACCGATACGGCAGGGGCAGACGCACGGTGCGCGGCCGGCCCCACTGGACGCGTCCTCCTTCGGATAGGCGCCTCCTTGCCTGGCATGATACACTTCACTCAACCACAGCGCTGGGCCGGCGCCTCCGGGGCACGCGGCTCGTGGAAGGGGTGGAGTGGGAGGAGGCTGGGCATGCCCGCAACGCAGTCCGTGGCGATCCTTGCGGCCGCTGAGGATGCGCCCTTCGCGCGACGCGTGGAGGCCGATCTCGTGCGCGCCGGACTCGCCGTCACCGTCCAGCTGGGGCTCCCTGCTCCCACGGACGACCCCCAGGCGCTACGGGACGCCCTCGCGCCGCTCGAGGTCTACCTCATCGTGCTGTCTCCGGCCGCTGCGGTGTCGCCCACCCTGCGGGCGCTGCTGGAGGCTGCGCGTGCGCTGACCGTGGCCGACCCGCGAGGCCACGGTTTCGTGTTCCTGCGGACCGCGCCCGTCCCGCCCGACCAGCTGCCCTGGCAGACCAGCATCGCACTCACGTTCGACCTCACGAACGACGCCTACCAGACGGGGCTGCCCGCGCTGCTGGACTACCTGGCGCGCGGCGGCGCACAGTGGCGCCCACCTGATGAGGTGCGCGATGGCCTGGCCTCCCGACCGCCCACCGCCGCTGGTCCCGCGTTCGGCGGCAGCGATCTGGATGGCCTTGACGACGACGGCACCGGTGACGACGGCACCGGTACTGATACCACGCCCCCGGCGCCACCAGCGCAGGAGGCTACGCCGCCAGAACCAGTCGCGTGGCCAGATGCACCATGGGGAGCGTCTCCGCCACCACCACCTATTCCCGAGTACGGGCCACCTTCGCAGTCATCGTACCCGGCGTACGGCTCCCCGCAGCCGCCGTATCCAGCAGATGGATCGCCCCAGCCGCCACCGTACGCGCCGCCCAACGCACCCGCGCCAGGGTCCGCGTCGCGCGGCGGCGGCGGAGGCTGGAGCTGGCCGCAACTGCCGGACGTCTCGTCGCTCCCGCGTCCACCGCTGCCACGTCCTCCACGGGAGAGGACGGCACCGCCTGTCACTCCCGTGACGCCGCCCGCGCCCTCGGCGCTGGTCACGCGGGAAGTCACCTTCACGGCCTATGCGCCCAAAGAGGTGCAGCCCCGGATCTGGGAACCGGTGCTCGTCTACATCTCGCTGGAGACGCCCCAGGCGCTCGCCGCCGTCGCCGCATCCGCCCAGGAGCGGCTTGCCGGTCGTCGCGATCAGTTCCGCCCGTCCTCTGCCGCCGAGGGGCTGCGGCTGCGGCGCGGCACACGGCTCACGCTTGTGCCGCGCCTGCCGGGCTTCCAGTGGAATCCGCCCGAGCTGACGGTCGCGTGGGAAGAGGAGGTGCAGCAGCATGAATTCCGCGTGCTCGCCGCCAACGTCCCGCCAGGCTACAGCGCCAATGGGGCCATCGCGGTCTACACGGGACCGCTGCTGCGCGCCGAGATTCCGCTCTCGATCTACGTGGCCCAGCCGGGAGCGCGCTCTGATCTGCCAGGCGCGTTTGCCCGTGTCGTCGCGCGCGCGTATCGGCGCGTCTTCGCCTCGTACTCCCACCGCGATACGGCGGTCGTGCGCTCGTGCGAGTCGGCCGCGGAGACGATGGGCGACCGCTACTTGCGCGACGTGACGCTGCTGCAGGGCGGCCAGCTGTGGGACCCACGCCTGCTGGAGGCGATTGGCGAGGCCGATCTCTTCCAGCTCTTCTGGTCCGAGCACGCCGCACGCTCGGCGGCCGTCGAGAAAGAGTGGCGCCACGCGCTCGCACTGGTGCCCCAACGCGGGCCGTTTCTGCGCCCCGTCTTCTGGACGCGCCAGCCCTACCGCATTCCCCCCGAACTGCAGCCGTACCACTTCGAGCGCCTCGATCTCGCGCGCCTCGGCTGGGGAACGCTGCGCCGCGCCGTCTTCACCATGTTCGGCGGCGGCTGAGGCGCTGCCCGCGTGGAGGTGGCTCGGGCCGCTCGCGCACGCGCACGTGTGCATGCTCGCTCCTCCGTCCGTCCGATGTCGTACACTGCGTCCTGAGCGCTCGCGCGGACGGCGGCGCGTCGGTGGCTGGCCGCCGCCACCGCGCGCGACCACGCCCTCAATGACGCCGACGCAGACGAAGACGACTACCACGACGCTGACGACCAGACAGTCAAGGGAGACGACATGGCACCGGAAACACCCACCTCCACTGCGAGCGACTTCACCGCGCTGGTGCTCGACGAGCGCGACGGCGCCGTCACCGCCGAGTTGCGGCGCCTTCCGGTAGACGCGCTGCCCGACAACGACGTGCTCATCGCGGTCGAGTACTCCGACCTCAACTATAAGGATGGACTGGCCCTCACCGGCCGCAACAAGATCGTGCGCAGCTACCCGATGGTGCCCGGCATCGATCTGGTGGGGCGGGTCGAGGAGTCGCGCTCGCCGCGCTTTGCCCCCGGCGACCGCGTCGTCTCGACGGGCTGGGGCGTCGGCGAGCGGCACTGGGGCGGCTACGCGCAGAAGGCGCGGCTCAAGAGCGAGTGGCTGGTGAAGGTGCCCGACGGGCTGAGCGCGCGCGACACGATGGCCATCGGGACGGCAGGGTTCACGGCCATGCTGTCGGTGCTGGCCCTCGAAGAGCACGGCGTGACACCCGAGCGCGGCGAGGTACTCGTCACCGGCGCGGCGGGCGGTGTCGGGAGTATGGCCGTCACCATCCTCGCGCGGCTCGGCTACAGCGTCGTCGCGGCGACCGGACGCGCGCACGAGGCCGACTACCTGCGCGCGCTTGGCGCCCACGCCATCCTCGACCGCGACGAGTTGACCGCGCCCGGCGGTCCGCTCGGGTCCGCGCGCTGGGCAGGCGCCGTCGACACAGTCGGCGGGCAGATGCTCGCCGGGGTCATTCGCACGCTCGCGCCGCTGGGTAGTGTGGCGGCGTGCGGCAACGCGGGCGGCTTCGAGCTGCACACCTCGGTGCT
>CAYRVF010000001.1:69385-115497 GCA_964427535.1 uncultured Ktedonobacterales bacterium | reverse complement strand
CCTGCGCGGCGTGAACCGGCTCGGCATCGACTCGCTGCCCACCCCGCCGGAGCGCCGCGGCCTCGCCTGGCGGCGGCTGGCCGAGATCCTGCCCGCCGAGGCGCTCGACGCCATGAGCCACGTCGTGCCCCTCAGCGAGGTCGCCGCGCTGGCGGAAGACATCCTCGCTGGGCGGGTGCGCGGCCGCGTGGTGGTGGACGTGAACGCCTAAGCGCAGCGCGTGACACGTACGCCTGCACGCCAACGGAGACGGACCGCCAGCTACGCTGTGAAATAAGTGGCGAAGCGGGCGCGCGCCTCGGCCATCTGCGCGGGGGTGAGCGGCGTGACTGGCCCCAGCAGCCGCGCGCCCCAGGCCAGATGCGCGACCGTCTCGATGGTCTCGGCGCGGCGGAAGGCGGTCGCCAGATCTGGCCCGACGGCCAGCACGCCGTGATTGCGCAGCAGAATGCCGTGCCCGTCGCGTCCGAGCGTCGCCACCGCCGCCTGCGCGAGCTCCTGGCTGCCGTAGGGGGCATACGGCGCGACCGGCACACTGTCGCCGATCTCGGCCAGCACGTAGTGGACCGGCGGCACCGGCTCGTTGGCGATGGCGAACATCGTGGCGTAGAGCGAGTGCGTGTGGACGATCGCGCGCACGTCGGGCCGTGCCAGGTACACCGCGCGGTGCATCGGTGTCTCCGAGGAGGGACGGCGCGTCCCCACGCGCACCGCTCCGCTGGCGAGCGCGACGGCCACACAGTCCGCCGCGGTCATCTCCTCGTAGGCCAGCGCCGAGGGCGTCACCCACAGCAACTCCTCGCCATCCTCACCAGTCTCATCGTCCGCAGCGCCGTCCGCACGTGTCCCGGTCGCGCGGATGCTGATGTTGCCACTCGACCCGCTGACGAGTCCATGCGACACGAGCGCGCGGGCGTAGCGCACCAGCTCGCTCGCTATCTCCACTGCTGCGCCTGCCGGTCCTGGCGTCTCCATCGGCTCGGCCCTCCTCTCCGGCTGCGTCCAGTCCCGCGTCCAGTCCCCCAGAAGTCGATATCGTACCGCGCGCCCGCGCCGCGAGGCAAGGGAACTGTGGAGCGGCGGCGAGCCGCACGCCCTGCGCGAGTGCAGTCCCCGCTGATCCCGGCGATCCAGCGCGACTCTTCGGGCGCTCGTCCGTTGCATAGTACGAGACAGTACGAGGAGGCACGCATGCGACTGGCAATCTTCGGCGCGACCGGACCTACCGGCCTGCTCCTGACACGGCACGCGCTGGAACGCGGCCACAGTGTGACGGCGGTCGCCCGCGAGCCGTCAACCCTTCGCCTGCGGCACGAGCGGCTGCGCGTGGTCCGCGGCAACGTGCTGCACGCTTCCTCGGTCGAAGAGGCCATCGCCGGGCAGGACGTTGTGCTCTCCGTCTTCGGCGTGCCCTATAGCCTGAAGCCGGTCGACATCTACTCGCGCGGCACCGAGCACATCGTGAGCGCCATGCGGCGGACCGGCGTGCGTCGCTATGTGGGTGTCACCTCCGGCGGCACCAACCCCAACATCGAGCCGGAGGGCGGTATCTTCTTCCAGCGCGTCATGGCCCCCACCCTCGGACGGACGCTCTACGCCGACATGCGCCTGATGGAGACCCGCGTCATGCGCAGCGGCCTCGACTGGACCCTCGTGCGTTCGGCGCGCCTCATCGACGGCCCGCCGACCGGCTCCTATGCGGTGCGCGACGGCTACATCGTGCCGGGCGAATTCACGACCGTGCGCGCCGACCTGGCGGCCATGCTGCTGCACACCGCCGAGCAGCGCGAGTGCCTCCGACGCGCCGTCGCGGTCGCCTCGCTCGGCACGCCCCGCACAGCGGGCGTCGTGCCGGTGGCCGCGCTCGTCGTCGGCGGCGTCGCCGCCGGCACCGCCGCCGCGCTGGTGGCCGCGCGCCTCGGCAAGCGCGAGTAGCAGCCGCGCTCGCGCCATTAGAAGGGCAGACCGACGAGCTGGGCGATGAGGAACCACACGCCGAGCAGCGCGAGCGCGGGACCGGCGAGGCGTTCGGCGCGCTCGCCAAGGCGGTTCCCGGCGCGGACACCGACCCACTGGCCGAGCAGGCTCACCACCAGCGCCTGCAGTGCGATGACGACGAGCGCGGGCACCAGCGGAAAGCCCAGTACGCCGAACGAGAACCCGATCGCCAGCTCGTCGAGGCTGACACTGAGCGCCAGACCCAGCCGCGACCAGCCGGTCGAGTGCGCCGCGCGGGCGATGCGCTCCTCCTCCGTCTCATGCGGACGGCCTGCCACCGTCTTCTCGTGCGTGTCGACTGCCGCCCCCGCCGGCGCCTTCGCGGCGGCTACGTCGCCCGCGCGAGCCGCGTCGTCGTCGTCGTCCTCGTCGTCATCGTCCTCAGCACGTGACGCGCGCCACATCCAGGCGCCGACGGCGATGAGCAGCGCGCCCGCCACGAGCCCGCTCCAGCCTCCGAGCGCGTGTCCGAGGGACAGGCCGAGCAGCAGGCCCACGGCCGGCATCAGGCCTTCCGCGGCGGCGAAGGTCAGCGCCAGCGAGAGGCGCGTACGGCGTGGCATTGGCGTCAGACCCAGGACGGTCGAGAGCGCGAAGGTATCCAGCCCCAGCGGCAACGCGAACAGCAGCAGACGCACGATCATCGGCAGGCCCACGCGGCGTGCTCCTCCCTGTCATGACACCAGCAAGGCACCGGCATCGCCCGGACCGCGTCCGCCATGCCCCGGCGGCTCCGTCCGCAATTCGGTCACACCTGCCTAGCCCTGGGGGAGCGCAGCCAGCGCGGACGTCAGACCATCGAGCAGGCGGTCCACGTCGCGCGGGCGGTTGTAGGCCTGGATGGAGACGCGCAGATAGCACCGCCCCTGCCAGAACATCACCGGCACCTCCACGCGCGCACGCGCCAGCAGCGCCGCCTGCAGCGCCTCACCCGCCGCGGCGTCCGCCAACGGGAGCGGGGCCGCGACCATCTGCTGCCACCACTGCGCACTGGTCGCTGGTGGCGCGAGCGGCGGCAGGCCGGTCAGCGTGGTGATGCGGGCCAGCGCCTCCTCCGCGAGCGCGTGGCAGCTCGCCCCGACACGCGGCCAGTCGTGCGCCGCCTGGAAATCGAGCGCCGCCGGAATGCTCAGCACCGCGGCGGGATCGTCGGTGCCGATCCAGTCAAAGAGGTCATGGAACGGCGACGGCCCGGGCACGCGCGGCTCATAGCCCCAGCTCACCACGAGCGGACGCAGCGCCGCCTGCCGCTCGGGTCGCGCGGAGAGAAACGCCGCGCCTGGAGGGGCCGAGAGCCACTTGTGACAGTTGCCCAGGTAGTAGTCCGCGCCCAGCGCATCGAGCCGCAGGTCGATCTGCCCCGGTGCATGCGCGCCATCGATGACGGTCACGATCCCCTCGGCCCGCGCGCGGCGACAGATCTCCGCGACCGGGAAAATAAGCGCGGTGGGTGAGGTGATGTGGCTCACCACCAGCACACGCGTGCGCGGCGTCACGCCCTGCCACAGCTGCTCGATCAGGTCCTCCGCCGTCGACACGGGCACCGCGACCGGCTGCGAGCGATACCGCGCGCCACACAGGCCGCAGAGATAGCGCCAGGTCCGCTCGACGGCGCCATACTCGTGCGTCGTGCCCAGCACCTCGTCGCCCGGCGCCAGCGCGAGTGACCGCGCAACGATATTCATCGCGTGGGTCGCGTTGGGGACGAACACGAGCGTGTCGGCGGTGGTGCCGAGCGCCGTCGCGAGCCGGGCGCGCACGTCCGCGAGCAGGTCGGGCAGGCGGCGCGCGAGAAACTCGACCGGCTGCGCCTGCAGCTCGCGTTGCCAGCGCTGATACGTCTCGAACACCGGCGCCGGGCACGCGCCAAAGCTGCCGTGGTTGAGGTAGGCGATGTCGGCCCGGAGCAGATACGCCTCGCCCGCCGGGCTCAGGCGCCTGTCACGGGATGCGGGTGTGGGCAGTGGCTGCGCTGGCACGGCGTGGCTTCTCCTCTTCTCCCTCGTCAACGCGTCAGAGCCGGACACCGGCGCAGACAGCATGCGCGTGCCGGTTGCTCCCAGAACAGTGTATCCCGCACGTGCAATCGTCACGCGCGGCGTGCGGCACAGATCAGGGCCCGCGTGGCGACGTGGCGGTGGCACCGCGCGACCGAGTGGTGACGTCGTCGTCTGGCGGTCCGCGTCCTCGGCCGGGCGCCACACCAGAGCGCAGCAGCGGCAGCGCGACGGGTGCTCCCAGATGGTGGCAGACCATCGTACACTGTGGAGAGACGGCTCGTAGAGGCTGCCACGAGCGTCCTGGAGCAACGGCCCCACACCCCCACCACCCGCACTGGCGGGAGCGCGGCCCGTCCTCGACACCGCTCGGAGTGGGACATGCTCCCCTCGCCCCCGTCCCCCTGACGGGAGACCGGGGTGCATCTCCTCCACGGCGATGATGACGGCGCCAGACGCGCGGGAGCAGCGGTGGCAGCCGAGCCCGTCGGACAAGCGAGGCATCCCATGACAGGTCCAGCAGCGGGCGGCGAGAACGCGGGAAGCCACGACATCCCCTTTTCCGACGTGGAGACACGGCGGATGCGCGAGGAGGCGCGCTCCTACGCGGCGCATCACGCGCAGGTGCCGATCGATCAGCGGCGGCGCGAGGGCCTTGAAGCCTGGCTCCGCCGCGTCTCCGAGGAGGTCACGCACGCGGCCCAAGAGCGTCTGCGCGCGGCGGCAAGCCTTCCGGACGCGCCGCACGAGCCGTAGCGGGCAGGAGTGACGCTCACCGGAGCGACGATCCACCACACGCCATACGCACCCGCACGGCAACGACAACCACGACCACGACCACGACAACCACGACCACGAGCATCCACAGATGGCGGCACCGGATGGTGGCGGACGGCAACGAGCGGTAGCAGCCCGTCCGCGCCGCCGCCATCAGATGCGCTGTGCCCGAGACACTGCGCTGTCCCCTGTGCGTGCCCGAAGTCCCACGCGTGTCGCGCCGCCTGGCCGCATGTGCTACGATACAGGCTGCGCGCACTGTCGCGTGCTCCGACCGTGCAAGGCGCACGCCCTCGTCCGCTGGCGCCACACCCAGCCGACGCCTAGAGATCAAGCGCGA
The DNA here is from genome assembly GCA_964427535.1 of uncultured Ktedonobacterales bacterium. Lineage (GTDB taxonomy): Bacteria > Chloroflexota > Ktedonobacteria > Ktedonobacterales > JADMIN01 > CAYRVF01. Next base: position 110,385 of record CAYRVF010000001.1, on the reverse strand, counting down.
GGACCCGTCTCCCTATGTTCACCACTTCTGGCCTGATCGGGCAGCTCCGGCCTTTGCTGCATCCGATGCTCGTCCACTTTCCCATCGCGCTGCTGTTTGCCAGTGTCGCTCTCGACTGGATCGGCTACGCGCTGAAACACCCGAACCTGACCCGCGCGGGCTTCTACACGCTCGTGCTCGGTGCCTTCGCCGCGGGCATCGCCGCGCTGAGCGGTCCGGATCACGCCACCGGCGATGCCAGTGTGCCGGGCTTACTCGCCAATCATCAGACGTTCGCCAGCCTGACGGTGCTGCTCGCGGTCGCGCTGGTCGCCGTGCGCTTTCTCGCCGTGGGCGGTCTGCGCGGCGGCTGGGCGCCGCTCTATCTGCTGGCGACGCTGGCGCTGCTCGCGGTCGTCAGCCTGACGGGCTACTACGGCGGTGAGATGGCCTATCACCACGCGGTGGGCGTCACCCTCTCGGGCGTGCCCGTCGCAGGGGGAAGTCCGGGCGCCGGAGCGGACGTCACCCCGCTGCTGCCCGCTAAGCCAATCGTGGCGCTGCTGGGCTTGCTGTGCATCGTCGGTCTAGGCGCCTGGCTGCTACTCGGCCGCAGCCTGGTCGCGCCCTACTATGCCCGCTGGGAGCGCGCCGTCCGGCAGGAGTGGGCCAACGCCGGTGCTCCTCTCTGGACGCTGCAGCGTGGCACGACCGCCCACTGCGCCGAGCCGCGCCAGTCGTCGTCCTCCTCCCGCGCTGACCAGGACGCACGCCCCGCCGCGCCGCGCTGGTAAGCATCGACAGACAGCAACACTCCTTTTCCGCTGTCTGGGAAGGGAGTGTTGCTCATGGTAATGTGCGACGTGTGTAGGGCGCGGCCGTTACCGGTACTGCCGGATCGGCGCGCGCCGCGTGGGCGGCCTACGCGAGGCCGTCGGTGTCGACACCGGAGCGGGCCAGAAGAGTCGCAGGAGCATGCCGCCGCCAACGGCCAGTGCCGCGACGATATACACCGTCAGCAGCCAGGGCTGGCTGGCATCGCTTCCCGCGAGCAGCCCGTGCAGCGTGGCCAGCCAGAAGACGGCGAAGCTCACGTAATGCAGCAGCCGCCACAGCGCGTACGGCAGGTGCTGTCGCAGCCACGAGCTCAGTGCCACCAGCGCCAGCAGATACATCGCCCCGATGCCCACCGCGACCGCGACCGGCCGGTAGGGCTCCGCGACCGGCAGCAGCAGGTTGAGCGGCGTGAACGGAATCAGCGGGTCGAGCAGCAGCGACGTCAGATGGACGGCGACGAAGACCGCCGTCGCGGTGGCCACATAGCGATGCATGTCCTCCAGCAACCAGGTCGAGCGCACCCGCGCGACCCGCGCCAGCGAGCGCAGCAGGCCCAGCAACACCGTCAGCGTCAGCGCCAGATAGGCACAGACCGCCGCCGTCCGCGTGACATACCACATCGTCGGATTGGCGGTCGACGTGGCCGTTGCCGCTGCTGCCGCCGTTGCGACGGTCGTCGACGCCGACGTGGTGAGGGTACTGAGCGTCGTGCCCAGCGAGAAGAAAAGATGCGTGCCGCTCGTGGCGGCCGCCAGCAGGATGTTCATCGTGTCCTATCCAATGCCATGTGCTGCGCCGACCAGCAGCGGCAGCGACGCGCCGTCCGTGCCCCAAGTGTCGAGCCAGGCGGAAAGATTTGTTGAGGCGACGAGCCGTCCGTTGCCTAAGACCACGAGCAGTGCCACACCAGCATCGGCAGTGTGCTCGTCGTCGGGCGCGACGGCGCCCCAGCGTGCCCAGGCATCCTCAACCGCCCGCAGTGCCGCCGGATAGCCGCGCAGCAGCGCGACTTTGGTGGCCACCTCGGCCCGCGCGCCCGTCGGCGCCAGCGCCGTCACCGTCGCGATGGGCGCCGACGGACGCTCAGAGGACAGCTCGCCCGCAACGCGCGCGTTCTGCTCGGCGCTCCCCGTTGGATCGAGGCAGAGCGCCGTCATCGGCAGCCCGGTCGCGGGATCGAGCAGATGATGGCGGCGGGCGCCGTTCTGCCACCACCAGCGCCTGACCGCGCCCGACGTCGCCAGCCCACCGCGACTGAAGCCGAGTTGTGCACGGTAGAGCGTGCCGCCCGCGTCAGCCCCGTCACTGCCGTCACTGCCGTCACTGCCGTCACTGCCGTCACTGCCGTCGCGGGCGCCGGTGTCGTCGCGCTCGTCACCAGCGGCCCGGCCGAGCGCGCGCTGCCGCCGTGGATCATAGATGCCGACTGACCACGGCACGCCGGGCTGGGGTCCGCCACGCAGGCGCAGGTCGCCGCCGACGTTGATCAGCGCGCCTGGGAACGCCGGGCCGAAGCGCTCTAGTGCCACATCCGCCGCCCAGCCTTTGGCGATGCCGCCCAGGTCGAGCGCGACGCCCGCTGGCAGCCGGATGCGCCGCCGCGCGGCGTCCACTGTAATGCCGCGCCAGCCGCCGCCCGGATGTCGCAGAGGTACGGGTGCCGCCACTTGTGCGGGTGCCGCACGATCGTCTCCACGCGCAGCCCGCCGTCCTGTCGCCGCCTCGGGTGCGGCCGTGTCGAGCAGGGCGAAGTCGCGGTCGTAGCCCAGCGCCTCGATCTGCGGGAGCAGTGTCGGGTCGAACCGCCCGCCACTCGCCGCCGCGGCCTCCAGCGCCACGTCCACCGCCGTGAACAGCAGGTCGGAGGCAGCGAACTCCTCACCCGCCGCCCGGTTGAGCTGCGAGAGCTCGCTCGCCGGGCTGAAGCGCGAGAGCCGTGCGTCCACCTCGCCGAGCCAGTCCTCAATCGCCCCGAGCGCCCGCTCGCCCTCTGCCACGTCCTGGCGGGGATCGAGCGCGAGGCGCACGCTGATGTACGTGCCCATCAGGCGCAGGTCGCGCGCCAGCTGGAGGCGCTCGCCGCCGCTGTCACCGCCGCTCTCGCCGTCTCTGCCCGCGGGTGAGCCCGCCGCCCGCACATCATCCACCAGTGAGGATGCGGGCGCGGGAACAGCACCCGTCGGCTCTGTTGGTGTTGCTATCTGTGCCATTTAGGACGACCCACTTCCCGTGCTGGCCGAGCTTCCGCTCGACGATGACCCTGAGAACCAGCTCGGGCCATTCGAGTTGTTGGAGCTGTTCGACCCACTCGTGCTGCCACTGCCGCTATTCGAGCCACTCGTGCCGCTGCTGCCGCTGGAACTGGATGAGCTGCTCGACGTCCCGCTCGTGCCACTGGTCGTGGTCGATGACGAGGACGGCGCGAAGATGCTGGTGAGCGACGACCAGGCGCTGGTGAGCGGCGAGGCCGACAGGGCTACCCGGCGCCCGGTCGCGCCCCACACGCTGCCAAACAGCAGCAGTGACGCCGCCGCCACGGTCCAGCGCGCGCCCCGCGAGATGGCCTGGCGCTGGGCGGGTGTGCGTCTCCCCGTGCCGCTCTGGGCCGCGACAGCCGCGCGCTTTGAGGGCGACGGCGCGGGCACACCCGCCAGTGAGAGCGTCACATCGCCTACCGGCCGCGCACTGCAGCTCAAGACGTAGCCTGCCGCACGCTCGGCGCGGGTGAGCGTGTGGCCCGCATCGCCCGCCTCGGGCGTCACCCGCCCGGCGAGCATGCGCAGCTGACAGGTGCCGCAGCCGCCCGCGCGGCAGCTAAAGTCGGGCTGGTAGCCGTGGCGCTCCAGCGCGTCGAGCAGCGTCTCGCCGCCCTGCACGTCGAGGAGCGCGCCCGTCTCGGCCACCCGGATCTTCCCTGCGCCAACCGCTGCACCGCCTGAGCGTGACGCCCCCGCTCCCGCCGCGGCTGCCCCCGGGCTGCTAAAGACCTCCATGTGGACGCGGCCATCTGGCACGCCCGCCCGCGCCGCCGCCTCTGCGATCTCGCGCCGCAGTCCGTCGGGGCCACAGAGATACCAGTCAGCTTCCCGCGCCTCAGGGCCGAGCGATGCCAGCACCGCCTGCGGGGTGAGGCGCTGCCGCTGAGACGAGACGTAGTGTGTCTGCCGCAACCAGCGTCCCTCCGGGTCGAGCGCGGCCAACTCGCGGCCGTAGATCGCGTCCGCAGTGCTCGCATACGCGTAGTGCAGCCAGACGCGCGGACGCTGGGACGCCGGCAGTGCTGCCAACGCGCGCAGCATGCCGTAGATCGGCGTGATGCCACTGCCACCCGCCACGAAGACCAGCCGCGTCGCGGCATCTACCTCGGGTGGCAGCGTGAAGGTGCCCTGCGGACGGCTGGCGGGAAGCTGCACCCCCAGCCCCACGCGCGTCCAGAGCAGCGGCGAGATCAGCCCGCCCTCCCGCACCTTGACGGTGATTTGCCAGGGCTCCTGCGGATTGCCGTCGCCACAGAGTGAGTACGAGCGGTAGACCGTGCGCCGCTGTTGCCCTTTGGCGGCGGGCAGGGTGAACGCGAGCGTGATGAACTGCCCCGGCTGGTAGGGTGCGGGCGCACGGCGCGTGCCGGGCACGGCCAGTCGCAGGGTGACAGCATTGCGCGCTGCCGCCTCGCGGCCCACCACCTGCACCGGCGTAAAGCGAGACGATGACGAGATGGCCATTTCAGAACGCGGCGCTCCGGCCCGCGCCGCCCGCGCGGGCCCGCGCCGTGTCGCGGGTTCAAGTTGTGGCATGAGTGGGGGCCTCCCTCCGCACCGATACACCAAACAACAGGTTCGCGCCGGTGCGAACATCTATGACAGGCGGCCGGCTCGACGCCGAGTGCGCCCGTCTTCACCCGAAGCGTACGTGTCGGCTCTGAAGGTTTCCGGCGCGTCGATGAAGGTTCACTGAAGACTCGCTGGGAAAATTCCCAGATTCGCTGGGCGCGTGGCATGCTGCGGCAGCACGGCGCCTCTGGCCTAGGAGGGAGAGCCGAGCGCGAGGAAAGTACGGCGCTGTAGGGGAGAAATCGCGGGCGCCAATAGGAGGGGGGAACGAGTAGCAGCGCACCGCGAGAGCAGCCGCCCGGAGCCAGTCATGCGCGACCTGGGCTGGTCACCGACTGTGTGTGGGCGGCACGCACGAATGCGCTGACACACGGCAGCGCATTCGTGCGAGGGGCGGGAGCAGCGGCGCGCTAGATCTGCACGACGCGCCGCCAGCGCACTGGCACGCCCTCACCGCCCGCACCATCCGCGGCCGTGTCGGAGCGCAGCGGCAGGTCGTCGAAGCACTGGTTCACACTGGTGCCGTAGGTGCCGATGTCTTCGCCGTAGACGTGCAGCGAGATCGCCAGCGTGTCTCCGGCATTGCGCACCTGATGGATGTTCTCCTCGGGCGGCAGCAGCGCCGACGTCTCACCGACCCGCACCGGCCACTCCCCGGCGGGCACGAGCCAGCGCGTGCCGTCGGCCCCTTCACGCAGCCCAAAGCGTCGCTCGCGCTCCAGCCCTTCGAGGACGCCCACGACACACCAGCAGATGTGATCGTGGATGGGCGTCACCTGCCCCGGCAGCCAGACCAGCGCGACCAGCGAGAACCGCTTGCTCGGCGCGACCGCCAGCAGATGCGAGCGGTAGCGGTGGGACCACGGCTCGCGGTGCTCGGGCCGTAACACGTCGGGCGTGGCGAGCAGCGGTCGCAGATGCTCCTGCACACCCTGGATGAGCGCGGATGGCACGGGCTGCGTTGCCAGCAGCGCCTCTACCGCGGCGACGAACGAAGCGACGGGCGTGTCTGGAGCGTATGAGCACTCGGCAGTCCGCGTGGTCTGAGGAGACACGGGCTGGGTCATGGCGGGCCTCCCTCGTAGCCTACTGCCCCTTCCTCGTCGAAGGGTGACGCGAGACCGTACGCGCCTAGTATACACGAGCATCTATCGAGCACCTGTTACCGCACGGTAAATTCCGTAAGGAGCGCCGCGCCCACGCCGCGTGCCAGGAGCGGACACCCACAGCGGACACCCACAGCGTCTACACTGGCGGCAGACGCAGCAGCCGCGCGTAGAGGTCGGCGTAGGCCCGCGCGCTCGCCGACCAGCGCGAATCGAAGGCCATCGCGCGGGCGACCAGCTCGGGCCAGAACGCGCGGTCGGCGTAGTGGGTGAGCGCGCGGCGCACCGTCTTGAGCAGCGCCTCGCCGGTATAGTCGGTGAAGCTCAGCCCATTGCCGTGCGCAGGGTCGGCGTCGAGGTCGGTCACCGTGTCGGCCAGGCCGCCGGTCGCGCGCACGACCGGCAGCGTGCCATAGCGCAGCGCGATCAACTGCCCCAGCCCGCCTGGCTCGAACGCGCTAGGCATCAGAAAGAAATCGGACCCGGCGTAGATGCGGTGCGAGAGCGCGACGTCGAAGCCGATGCGCGCCCGCACGTTCTCCGTCGACGCCGACAGCTCGCGGAAGAGCGCCTCGTAGCGCGGATGGCCCGACCCGAGCACGACGAGCTGCAACGGCAGGTCGCGCAGCGCGTCCGCGATGTCGGCGACGAGGTCGAAGCCTTTCTGGTCGACCAGGCGGCTGACGACGCCGAAGAGCGGCACATCCGCCTCGTCGGGCAGCTCGAACTCGCGGCGCAGCTCGGTTCGGTTGGTCGCCTTGGCGACGGGCGCGGTCTCGGCGGTGTAGCGCGCGGGGATCGCCGGGTCGGTCTGCGGATTCCACTCGTCCCAGTCGATGCCGTTGGGAATGCCGAAGACGCGCGGATGGCGCTGGAACAGCAGCTCGTCGAGCCCCCAGCCCTGCTCCATCGTCTGGATCTCCTCGGCGTAGCGGCGCGAGACGGTGGTGATGGCGTCGGCGTAGGTGATGCCCGCCTTCATCCAGTTGACGTCGCCCCAGAACTCCAGCCCGAAGTGCGTGAAGACGGCGCCACGGTCGAGCCCCATCTCGTCGAGTATCGATGGCTCCCAGCGCCCCTGATACTGCAGATTGTGGATGGTGTAGAGGATGCGCGGCGACCCGCGATGGCGCAAGAAGCGGTGCGTCGTGCGCAGATATGCGGCGCAGGCGGCCGTCTGCCAGTCGTTGAGGTGCAGGATATCCGGCGCGAAGCCGAGCGCGGGCAGCGCGTCGAGCAGGCCCCGGCAGAAGAGCAGAAACCGCCGCTGCTCATCCCGCTGGTCGTGCCCCAGATAGAGCCGCTGGTGGCGCGCGAAGTAGTGCTCGTTCTCTAGCAGGTAGACGGTCACCGGCGCACCGGGCAGCGTAGTCTGCCAGAGCGAGACGGGCTGCTCGCCACCGCCCACCGGCACCCAGCGGGTGATGCCTGTCGGCTCAAGCTGCCAGCGCGCCGGGTCGATCGTGCCGTAGCGCGGAAGCACGAGACGCACATCATGGCCGAGCGCCGCCAGCGCCTTGGGCAGGCTCCCCATCACGTCGGCGACGCCACCTTCCTTGGCGAACGGCACCGCCTCGGTCGCGACCATCAGGATCTTCACGCGCGCATCCTCTGCCATCGGTACTCCTCGTGTCTCTCCGAGTCCCCGTGTCTCCGTGTGTCCGCTCCGGCGCCCGCGTCCGTCTCACCTCTCATACGGAAGCAGTATGTGTACCATGCCGCCGCGATGTCCAGCCAGCGGCGTGCCAATACCGCTTCCGCGCCATGCTGCCCCGCGCTGTAGGGGCGAGGCAGGCCGCGCCCGCTCCACTGCCATCACCGTCGCTATGTCTCTCATCGACGGTGAGCTCTCGCTGATGGGCCATCGCCGCATCGTAACGATGTCGTGACGCTCGCACGGGAATACTGGGACTGAATGACCACCGCGCGTCGTCTCTGGTCGCCCCTGCCTGAGCTTGTCGCGCGCGCGCCCGGCAGGGTATGCTACGGCGAACCGGAGGATGCCGCCAGTGAGGGAGGCGGACGATGAGCGCGACACGAACAGCCGCGGCCCAGGCCACTCGCCCGTCGACGAGTGGGCAGCCGGGCGCGCGCGAACGTCTGCCGCGCTGGCGTCTCACCGCGATCGTCGTGGCCGGGCTGCTGCTCGCGCTGACGCTCTTCGCGGTCGGCTTCCAGCTCACCTTCCCCTCCGATGGCCTCGAGCTCCTGGTCACACAAAAGGGCTGGCCTGCCTACGGAGTGCCAGTTGCACGCGTGGTGGGATCACCGCCGTTGCCTCTGCGGCACGGCGACGTGGTGATCGCGGCCGCTGGCCGCAGCATCAACGCGTGGGCAGCGGACATCTTCGCACCGGGCGCCACGCGTCCCGATCTGCATCTCGGCGAGCGGCTCACGTACACGGTCGTCCATAATGGCCACGCCGCCCCGCTCACTGTCACGCTGATCCGCTACCCGATTGTCCCGGTGCTCCAAGTGATCTGGGGACCGACCACTTTCGTGCTGGTATTCGCCCTCGTCGCGTTCTACATTTTTGTCCGCCGCCCGCGCGAGCGGCTGACCAGCCCCCTGCTCGTCGCGGCCGTTGCCCTGTGTTGCGTGCAAATCGGGTCCTTCACCGTCGGCGTGACTAGCCTGCTTGATGGTACGGCGTGGTGGCTCTTCGCGCTGACAACCATCGGTATCGATGGTCTGTTTCTCGCCGCGCTCCTGCACACCGTCCTGCTCTTCCCCCAGCCGCACCCTCTCACGCGCCGGTGGCGCTGGCTGATCCCCACCCTCTACGTGGTCCCGTTCGCGGCGATTACGCTCTATCTCACCTGCACGCGCCTGCTCACCGCGCCCAGCACCATCGCGTGGCTCGGCACCTGGTACTCGGCTGAGACCGGCCTTAGCCTCGCCTTCGAGGCGCTGGCGGCGGGGGTAATTGTCTGGACGTACCGCACAAGCCGGGATGAGGTGACCCGGCAGAAGATCCGCTGGGTGGTCTTTGGCGGCGCAGTGGCCCTGCTTGGCACGGTGCTCCTCTACTTCATTCCGCTGATCGTGCTCGGGCAGAAGGTGATCGACACCAATCTGCTGGGGCTGGTGCAGCTCGCCTTCCCGGTCTGCCTGGCCATCGCCATCCTGCGCTACCGGCTGTTCGACATCGACACCGTCATCAACCGCACGATGGTCTACGGCACCCTGACGGTCGTGCTCGCGGCGGTCTACTTCGTCAGCGTCGTGACCATGGAAGCGCTCGCGCGTGCCCTCACCGGGCAGAGCAAGCCACATCCGCTCATCATCGTCCTCTCGACGCTGGCCATCGCCGCGCTGATCCAGCCGCTGCGCCGTCGCATCCAGGACGCCATCGACCGCCGCTTCTACCGTCACAAATACGACGCGGCCAAGACCCTCGCGGCGTTCGGTGCGACGCTGCGCTATGAGGTGGACCTCCCCGGTCTGAGCGACCAGCTCGTCGGCGTGGTCGATGAGGCCATGCGGCCCGCGTTCATCTCGCTCTGGCTGCGCCCGCATCCCGCGCCCGGCGCCGTCGCCACGAGCTCTGGCGCGGCGCACCCGGCGGACGCGGATGTGGCGCCGTCCTCCGGGCGGGACGGCGCCATCGACGAGACCGCCCGCCCAGGCTAGCGCGCGCCCGGCAGCCGGGTCGTCTGACCGACCTCGATCAGGTGGCCGTCGGGGTCACGCAGATAGCAGCGGATCTCGCTCGCATGTACCTTCGGCTCGGTGAGGAACTCCGCGCCGCGTGCGCTCCAGCGCGCATACACGTCGTAGACGTCGGCCACGCGCAGGTTGAGCGCGCTCGTGAGCGTGCGCGAGTCGCGCGGCGCGACCGCCTCGACGTCCGGCTTGTCGTCGGTCGGGCCGCCCTCGGTGGAGAGCACCAGCCAGGAGTTGTAGAAGCGAAGAATCGACGGCACGCCCTCCCGCAGCACCTGTGCCCCTAGCACGTCCGCATAGAAGCGCCGGGAGCGCTCGACGTCGCGCACGATCAGGAGATGCGTGACCACGACGTCCGTGCCCGTCCCCTTCTGGGGCCACGGGTAGTCTGCGGTCTGTGCCACGGACTGCGGAGAGCCCGCGCTCTGAGGATGTTGCTCCATCGTCTCACCCTCCCATTTTCCGTCCGCATGCGCTCGCCGCATGCGTCATCTCGCCCGCTCTGCCTGCTCCGCCCGCTGCGCCAGGCGAGTGAGGCCCGGAAACGGCGCGAGCGGAATCAGCTCGAAGTCAATCAGCCCCAACCGCGCGAACGGCAGCGTCGCGAGCGCCTCCTGGGCGGCCTCGACGCTGGCCGCTTCGAGCACGAATACCACCCGCCCCGGCTGGTTGGCGCGCGCGTACAGCTCTCGCACGACGTCGCGCCCGTAGAGCTCCAGGATCGTCTGCTGCTCGTCCGCCGCATGCCGCTCCATCGTCTCGCGGTCGGCTCCCGCGCGTGGCGCGGGCAACACCAGAATCTTCATCCAGCATGCCACCTCTCCAGTGCTATCTGCCATCGGTCTACCGCAACCGATGGAGCCGGCGAATGGTGCCGGCACACCAGAGGAGAGGGTCGAGATGGTTCGTGTGTGACAGGTCATCCAGATGACATCTCCATGCCCTGTGCGCGACTCCCGTCGAGGGCGGAGGCGCGAGCGTTCTTGGCCGGGCTTTCCCGCGCCGCGTCGCGGAGGAGTGCGGCGGCCAGCGCCCGCACCGCGTCGCGCAGCTCCGGCGGCTCGCGCACCACGAACGGCTCGCCGATCTCGACCAGGAAGCGCGCCATCCAGTCCAGGTCCTCGACGTGGAGGCGCAACTCGACGCCGTCCGGCTGCGGCAGCAGGGTGGCCGCCTCCGGCTCCACCGCGCGGCGCACGCGCTCCAGCGGCGCCTCGATCAACACGCGCACGGCCCAGGCGCCTGGCGCGGCGGCGAGCGCGTCGCGGACGAAGCCCAGCGTGTCGAAGTCCGCCGGACGGGTGAACGCCGCGTCCTCCACCACCTCGGCGGCGAGGACGCGGTCCAGACGGAAGAGCCGCATCCCCGCGCGCAGGTGACAGTATGCCGGTGCGTACCAGCGCCCGCCGCGATAGACCACGCCGTACGGCTCGATCAGGCGCTCGGTGGCCTGTTGCCCCGCCGAGCGGTAGCGCAACGCCACTTGATGCCCGTTCCGTATCGCCGTACTAAAGGCAAGTACGGTTGCGTTGGCCGGCGCCGCATCCGGCTCGGCCAGCTCCACCAGCAGTGCCTGCTGTACCGCCTGGATACGCTGCCGCAGGGCGACCGGCAGCACGCGCTCGACTTTTGCCAGCGCGCTCTCGAGCGCGGGCACCGTCTGCAGCATGCCCACCCGGCGCGCGACGAGCAGGCCCAGGGTGAGCGCCAGCGCCTCGTCTTCGGAGAACATCAGTGGCGGCAGCTTGAAGCCGGGCATCAGGGAGTAGGCACCGTAGCGCCCGCGCTCGGCGAGCACGGGAATGCCCAGCTCCTGCAGCGCGTCGATGTAGCGGCGGATGGTGCGCACGTCCACGTCGACGCGCGCGGCCAGCTCGGTGCCCGTCATGCGCGCGTGTGATTGCAGCAACTCGAGCACGGTCAGCACGCGGGTCGTGGGTGAGGACATGGTTTCCCTCGCGCGTCGCATGCGTCTCTTGCGCCACATGCGTCAGAATTGCCTAAAAACTCGTCGTCAATCAGGACCGAAGGTGTCCGGTTATCCCAGTATACTTCAGATGTTGAGAGGCTTACACGAGGAGGATCGCGATGCATCCGTATCTGGCCGAGGAGTTGCAGCGCACACACATCGAGGACCTGCGCCGGGCGTCGGCACGCGCCCGTCTGGCGACCGAGTGCCCCCGCCGCTCGCCGCCGCTCGCCCAGTGGTACGCGGCGCGCCTGGGGCTGCTGCTGATCGGCACTGGCAAGCGGCTGACAACCTACGGCTACGCGCAACTGACCTAGCGGCGGCAGAACGGCACACGCCACGGCGCACAAACGGTAAGCAGGAGTGTGGTACAGACCGGCTGGACGATCGGGGGAGCCCTCGGTCGTCCAGCCGGTCTGCTGTTGCCGAAGCTCACTCCGGCCCTTCCCCGCCTGATTGGTCGCTTGACGCGCCTGTTGACGGCGTGCCTATCATGCGATGATCAGAGCATCCTCTCCTCCGGCGGACGAACCGTGCGTGTGCGCGTCCTCACAGCGCCGGAGGGGCGACGAGAGCCACAGAGGGAAGAAACGTCTCGATGAAGATTCATGAGTACCAGGCGAAAGAGATTCTCAGCCGGTACGGCATCCCCGTGCAGCCGGGCAAGGTCGCCACGACGCCCGAGCAGGCCGAGCAGATCGCGCGCGAGTTCGGCGTGCCAGTCGTCGTTAAGGCCCAGGTGTATGTCGGCGGGCGCGGCAAGGCCGGTGGCGTCAAGTTCGGTGACACGCCCGAGAAGGCCCGCGAGGTCGCAAGCCAGATCCTCGGCATGGATATTAAGGGTCTGACGGTGCAGAAGGTCCTCGTGACCCCCGCACTGGACATCAAAGAAGAGTATTACGTCGGCATCGTGCTCGACCGTGCCAGCCAGGCACCCGTCGTGATGGTGAGCGCGGCGGGTGGCGTGGATATCGAGCAGGTCGCCGAGGAGACGCCCGAGAAGATCATCAAGGAGCCGATCGACGTGCGCTGGGGCCTGCTGCCGCTGCGCGCGCGTGAGCTGCTGGCGGAGGCGGGCATGCCCTCGGTCGTCGTCGCCCGCGGCGGCGCGATTCTCTCGAAGCTGGCGACCGTCTTCATGGAGGCCGACGCGACGCTCGCCGAGATCAATCCGCTGGCGCTGACCGCCGACGGCCAGGTAATCGCCGCTGACGCCAAGATCCTCATCGACGACAACGCGCTCGGCCGCCAGCAGGAGTACGCTGGCTGGTCTGAGCCGGAGGAGGCCAACCCGCTCGAATACGAGGCTAAGGGCGAGGGGCTGACCTACGTCAAACTCGACGGCGATGTGGGCATCGTCGGCAACGGTGCGGGGCTGGTGATGACCACCCTCGACATGGTCGCCCGCGCCGGGGGCCGTCCCGCGAATTTCCTCGACATCGGCGGCGGCGCGAAGGCCGAGGTCATGAAGAAGGCGCTGCTCTTTGTCGCGCGTGACCCCGACGTGAAGGGCATCGTGGTCAACATCTTCGGCGGCATCACGCGCGGCGAGGAGGTCGCGCGCGGCATCATCCTGGCGCAGCCCGAGCTGCCCGCCGGGATGCCCATCGTGGCGCGCCTCTCGGGCACCGGCGAGGCAGAAGGCCGCGCGATGCTCGCCGACGCGGGCCTCACCTGGGGTGCCGACATGCGCGACGCGGCGCAGAAGATCGTCGCCGAGATCTCGGCCAGGAGCTAGTAAGACATGAGCATTCTGTTCGACACGAGCTCGCGCGTGCTGGTGCAAGGGATCACCGGACGTGAGGGCAGCTTCCATACGAAGAACATGATCGCGTCCGGCACCAACGTCGTCGCCGGCCAGACGCCGGGCAAAGGCGGGCAGACCACCGCCGACGGCGTGCCGGTCTTCGATACCGTGCGCGAGGCCAAGGAGCGGACCGGCGCCGATGTCTCGTGCATTTTCGTGCCGCCGTTCGGCGCCGCCGACGCCATCATGGAGGCCGCCGTGGCGGGCATGCGCCTGACCGTCTGCATCACCGAGGGTATCCCGGTGAACGACATGACGCGCGTCGCGGCCTTCCTCAAGGAGCATCCGACGCGCCTCATCGGGCCGAACTGCCCCGGTCTCGCTACGCCCGGCGCGGGCAAGGTCGGCATCATGCCCTACCACATCTTCAAGGAGGGCAGCGTCGGCTTCATCTCGCGCTCCGGCACGCTGACCTACGAGGTCGTCTCGCTGCTGACGGCGGCGGGTATCGGCCAGTCGAGCGTGATCGGCATCGGCGGAGACCCGATCATCGGCACCACCTTCATCGACTGCCTGCGCCTCTTCGAGGAGGACCCGCGGACGACCGCCGTCGTGATGTGCGGCGAGATCGGCGGCAGCGATGAGGAAGACGCGGCAGCCTACGCGGCGACCATGAAGAAGCCGGTTGTCGGCTTCATCTCGGGCCGCACCGCGCCGCCGGGCAAGCGCATGGGCCACGCGGGCGCCATCATCTCGGGTAAGACTGGCACCGCGCAGGGCAAGGTGGAGGCGCTGCAGGCGGCTCGCGTGCCCGTCGCCGACACCATCTTCGACATCCCCGAGCTGGTCAAGCAGGTGCTGGGGTAGGGCGGAACCTCTCCTACTTAACACCCTACGCCGAACCTCTCCCCCTACCCTTGGAGGGGAGGGGCCGTGAGGCGAGCGGGTGTGACGTCCCAGCGACCGGGGATCTCCTTCGAGGGGGCGCTGGTCGCCGGGACGGTGTTTTCCGGCCGTGTCGTGAAGCTAGTGTCTGCCAGGGGTCGTCAGGCGGTCGCGTATCAGGGGGCGATGCCCAGGCGCGCGTCGAGGTCGAGCTCGGCGGCGGTGGGCAGCGAGGCGATGCCGCCTGGGCGCGTGCAACTGAGGGCGGCGGCTGCGTTGGCGAGGCGCGCCGCGCGTTCCAGCGTCGCTGGCGGGAGGGCACGGAGGCGCGCGGGGGACTTGGCGCCCAGTCGGGTCAGCGCGACGAGGAAGGCGCCCATCCAGGCGTCTCCGGCGCCAGTCGTATCAATGGCGCGCACGGCCTGCGTGGGCACGTATAGGCGCTGCGAGCGGGTGAGCAGCAGCACGCCGTCCGCCCCGAGCGAGAGCGCGACGAGGGAGACGCCCTGCTCCAGCGCCAGCCTGCCCGCGCGCTCCAGCGTCTCACGATCGAGGGCGGCGTCACCTTCCAGTGGCTGCGGCACTTCCTCTTCAGCCAGCAGAAAGGGCGCGTCCTCCTCGCTGAGCTTGAGCAGGTCGCAGCGCGGCATCGCCTCGCGCAGCACACGGCGGAGCTCCCGCGGCGACGGCCAGAGCGCCGGGCGCGCGTTGACGTCGAACGCGACGAGTGCGCCTGCCGCCCGCGCCGCATCCATCGCCGCGAAGACCGCCGTGCGCGCGGGCTCGGCGGCCAGCGCGACCGACCCGGCGCAGCAGATCGCCGTCTCGTCCTCCGCCAGCAGCCCGGGAGGGAAACGCGCGGCGTCCAGGCGCGTGTGCGCGGCGTCGGCACCGTAGAAGGTGAAGCGTCGTTCGCCGTGCCCGCTCAGGCTCACGACCGCCAATGCGGTGAGCGCATCCGTCCGCTGCACCGCCGCCGTCGCGACGCCCTCGCGCGTGAGCGTGCCGAGCAACTGCTCGCCGAACGCGTCGGTTGAGAGCGCGCCCACGAAGCGCGCCGTCCCGCCGAGCCGGGCGACCGCGACGGCCACGTTCGCGAGCGCGCCCCCCGGATGCGCCCGGTAGCGTGGCGCGCCGTCCGGGTCAGCTCCCGGCGTCACATCGGGAATCAGGTCGATCAGCATCTCGCCGACACAGGTGATCGTCGCCATGCGCGTCCTTTCCCTCGTCTCCCGGTGCCGTGCTGGCGCCGTCCACGTCCACTCTCAGTCTACCGCGAATCGGACGCGACGCGGCCTCAGATCAGCCAGCCGCCACGCAGGAAGAACGCGGCGAGCAGTGCCTGCACCATGCAGCCGCTGACCATCACCAGCAGGTCGAGTGCGGGCCAGCGCGCCATCCACCGGCCCAGCAGCAGGAAGACGGGCACGGCGACGAGCAGATAGCGGCCCGCCGAGATGAACGGGTCGAACGCGACCGGCACCGGCGCGTAGAGCGTCAGCGCCAGCAGCCCGACCAGATAGAGGGTGAACGCGACCGGCTGGCGGCGGATGCCCAGGAGCGTCAGCACAACGATCCCCACCAGCGGCACCAGATCGGCCAGCGCGCGTGCCTGCATCGGCGTCGCGGTTGCCAGCCGCGGGAACGTCGCGCCGATCTGCTGGAGTGTCGCGCCCGAGAGGATGCTGTGGTGTCCCCAAACGAGCGCTTCCTGCCGCTGAAAGTCGAACGGCTGGCCGAGCACGTGCCGCAGATAGAGCGCATACGCCGCGATGCCGGCCGGGACCGCGAGCGCGACGGCGACGCCACCGAGCGGCGCGAGCCAGGCGTGTGGTCGCCACGGACGGCGCCCCCAGCGGTGCTGGCGGGCGAACTCCCAGCAGAGCGGCAGCACCAGCGCGAGCGCCGTCGGCCGGGTCAGCCCAGCCAGCACCCCGATCACGACGGCGGGCAGCCAGCGGCCGCGCCGCGCGCAGAGCAGGCAGAAGCAGACCTCCGCCAGAAACAGCCCCTCGCTATAGGCCGCGGCGGTGAAGAACGCCAGCGGATAGGCGACGAACGCGCGCACCGCCGCCGGAGCCGGCGCCGCCCCCAACTCGGAGTGCGCCAGCGCGAGCAGGCCGACGAGCGCGACGAGGCTGCTCAGGTTGGCGACGACGAGCGCGACCGGAATGATGTACCCCACCCCGACCACGCCGATGCCGAGGTGAATCAGCAGCGGGTACAGGGGGAAGAAGACCGACGATACCGGAGCGTACCCGCCCTTCGCGATGGCGAAGTACCAACCGGAGTCCCACTGCGCCCAGGCGGTGAGCAGCGCGCGTGGCGGGACGGCTGTCGTACCGAACGGCGCGTGCGGGTTCTGCGGGCCGAGTACGACCGCGTAGTACGTCACCAGCCCATACGCGATGCGTGTCGCCAGCCAGAAGAGGACGCCCTGCGCGAGCAGCGAGCGCCAGGGCAGCGGGGCACGTGTCGCGACGGGCAGCGCTGGCAGCGGCAGCGAGAGGATGTGCGCGCCCGGCAGCGTGGGCGCCTCGTCCGGCACGCCTCCCACGCCGGGTGCTGGTTGGGGCGCGGCCCCCGAGGACTCCATACCGCCGCTCCTTAGTGTGCCCTGCAACCGCAACCGCATCCGAGCACGCCGCCGTGCAGTCTCGTCCGCCAGCGACGGTGTGTCGGTAGTGATACAGCTCGGATGCCGCAGAAGGTGTGCCGGAGCCGCGCCCTCGACAACCAGCGCGGACTGTGTACACTGGAAGGGAGACAGACGCGACTCTCCAGGCGCCTCTTCCGCTGACTGTGTCGAGACAGCAACGCGCAGAGTCGCGCAGAAAGGCACAGGTGATCAGACGTGGCATACCGCGCTGAAGTCGTCGGCAGCCTGCTCCGGCCACCATCTCTCGCCGAGGCCCGCGCGCGCTTTGAGGCGGGCGAGCTGGCCGCGCCGGACTTCAAGGTTGTCGAAGACCACGCCGTCGACGAGGCCATCGCCCTCCAGGAGGCGGCGGGTATCGACGTCATCACCGACGGCGAGCAGCGGCGCTACGCCTTCTATGGCCACCTGGTGGACGCGCTCGACGGCTTCGACAAGTTCGGCGGCTGGGCGATTCCGTTCCACGACGAGCGCGGCGAGCAGCTGGTGCTCAAGCGCCCAGTGGTCGTCGAGCGGCTGCGGTGGAAGCGCAGCATGTGCGCCGAGGAGTGGGTGTATCTGCGCGCCCGCGCCTCGCGTCCGGGCAAAGTGACGCTGCTCAGCGCCCAGCAGGCCGCCGCGTATTACGATCCGGTGAAGTCGCAAGCGGCCTACCCCACGCGCGATGCATACCTGGAGGACATCGTCGCCTTCACCCGCCGCGAGATCGCCGAGCTGGTGCGCCTCGGCTGCACGTCCATCCAGATCGACGCGCCGCAATACGCCGCGCTGCTCGACCCTGAGATGCGCGCGGGCTACCGCGAGCGCGGCAACGACCCCGACGAGCTGATCGACCGCTGCATCGAGCTGGACAACGCCATCATCGAGGGACATCCGGGCGTGACGTTCGCCATCCACATCTGCCGCGGCAACAACCAGAGCAAGTTTTACGCGGCGGGCGACTACGAGCCGATCGCGCGCATCTTCGCGCGCACCCATTTCCAGCGCTTCCTGCTCGAATATGACGACGCGCGCTCGGGCGGCTTCGAGCCGCTGCGCCACGTGCCTGAGGACCGCACCGTCGTGCTCGGCCTCGTCACGACCAAGCGACCCCGGCTGGAGACGGAAGACGAGCTGCGCCGCCGCATCGACGAGGCCGCGCGCTTCATCCCGCTGGAGCGGCTGGCGCTCAGCCCGCAGTGCGGCTTCGCCTCGACGATGGAGGGCAATGCTCTCTCCCCCGACGACCAGCGCGCCAAGCTGGAGCTGGTGGCACGTGTCGCCCGTGATGTGTGGGGCGCGTTGTAGCATTCGGCGCGGTGACTGGCGCGGACGCGACGGAAGCGCGTGTCACAGATGGAAGACGAGGCGCTGCTTATGCGGACTCAGGTCGCCATCATCGGAGCGGGCCCGGCGGGGCTGACGCTCGCGCACCTGTTGGCACTCGGCGGGATCGACGCGGTCGTGCTCGAAGACCGCTCGCGCGAGTACGTGGAGCGGCGCGTGCGTGCGGGCGTACTGGAGCAGGGGACCGCCGATCTGCTGCGCGGGAGCGGCGTCGGCGAGCGCATGGACCGCGAGGGGCTGATCCACGAAGGCATCGAGCTGCGCTTCGCCCGGCAGCGCCACCGCGTTCCGCTCAGCGACCTGACGGGTGGGCGCACGGTCACGATCTACGGCCAGCAGGAAGTCGTCAAGGACCTCATTGGCGCGCGGCTGGCGGCCGCCCCCACCAGCATCCTCTTTGAGGCCGAGTGCGTCGGGTTCGACGGGCTGACCGGCACGTCGCCCGAGGTCCACTATCGGCAACACGGGCAGGAACGGACGCTGCGCTGCGAGTTCGTGGCCGGGTGCGACGGCTTCCACGGCGTCTCGCGCGACGCCATCCCGCGGCACCTGCTGACGGTCTATGACGCGGAGTACCCCTACGCCTGGCTGGGGATTCTCGCGGCGGTGGCGCCCTCTACCGACGAACTGATCTACGCCTCGTCAGAACGCGGCTTCGCGCTGCACAGCCTGCGGTCGCACCAGATCAGCCGCCTCTACGTCCAGTGCGCGCCCGACGATCCGCTCGACGCCTGGCCCGACGCGCGCGTGTGGGACGAGCTCCACCAACGCTTCGCCACCGACGACGGCTGGACGCTCACCGAAGGGCCGGTGCTGGAGAAGAGCATCACGCCGATGCGCAGCCTCGTCGTCGAGCCGATGCGCTACGGACGGCTGTTCTTGGCGGGGGACGCGGCGCACATCGTGCCGCCGACGGGCGCCAAGGGCCTCAATCTGGCGGTGGGCGATGCGCGCGTGCTGGCCGAGGCGCTGACGCGATGGTACACCACCGGGCGGGACGATCTGCTGGAGGCGTACTCGGCGACCTGCCTGCGGCGCGTCTGGCGGGCGCAACACTTCGCCTGGTGGATGACGACGATGCTGCACCGACGCGACGGCGAGAGCGCGCTGGAGCGGCGGCTGCGGCTGGCCCAGCTGGAGTATGTCAGTGGCTCGCGTGCGGCGGCGACCACCCTCGCCGAGAACTACGTCGGCTACGATCCCGACGCCGCGGCGACACCCGCTGGGAGCGCCACCGCGCTCGCCGCGAGGGGGGCAGTGGCGCGATCCTCCGCGGGACTGGAGCAGCAGCCATGAGCGAGCCGGCTGGCACACCGCCTCCTGATGACGTGGCGACGGAGACAGCGACGGAGACAGAGGCAGCGGGGGACCAGACGCGCTACGCGCGCGGTCTGCGGGTGCGCCGCGAGGTGCTGGGCGAGGAGCACGTCGAGCGCACGCTCGAGCGCATGACAGACTTCGACGCCGAGTTTCAGCGCTTTCTCACCGAGGTGGCGTGGGGCGATGTGTGGGCGCGGCCTGGCCTCGACCGGCGCACGCGCAGCCTGATCACCATCGCCATCCTCGCCGCGCTCGGGCGGCTGGGCGAGCTGGCCCTGCATCTGCGGGCAACTCAAAACACTGGCGCCCAGCCCGACGAGATCGCCGAGGCGCTGCTGCACGTCGCCGTGTACGCGGGTGTCCCGGCGGCGAACAGCGCGTTCGCACTGGCCAAGACCGAGCTTGCCCAGCAGGCCGGTGCCGCGGAGAGCGCGACGGCGAGCGCGGCGGCGGCGAGGAGGTCTGGCGCGGGACTCGCTGGTGGGAGCACGGACAGTGGTGCAGACGAAGGCGCTGGGGAGCACACGGAAGGGCAGGCACAGTGACGTGATCACGACCATTGGCGCCATCGTACGCGGCGACCGCGAGGTGTTCCCGCCGTACCTCTATGACGCGTACCGCTCGACGGTGAAGCGCTCGCCCCGACAGCCGCTGATCGACGTGCCGCTCACCCTCACCGAGCTGACCGGCCCCGGACCCGCCGTGAGTGCGGTGACGCCCGAAGACGCCGACCTGACGCGCAACGCGGGTACCGGCGGCGAGGCGATCGGCCAGCGCATTGTCGTCACCGGCCGTGTGCTCGATGAGACCGGCGCGCCCGTGCCCAACGCGCTGATCGAGGTGTGGCAGGCCAACGCCGCCGGGCGCTACGTCCACCGTGCCGACCAGTGGCCCGGCCCGCTCGACCCCAACTTCCTCGGTATCGGTCGCTGTCTCACCGGCGACGATGGCACGTACCGCTTCCTCACCATCCGTCCCGGCGCGTACCCGTGGAAGAACCATCCCAACGCGTGGCGTCCGGCGCACATCCACTTCTCGCTGCTCGGACCGGCGTGGATCTCGCGCCTGGTGACGCAGATGTACTTCCCCGACGACCCGCTGCACGCGCTCGACCCGATCTTTTGCGCGGTGCCCGCGGCGGCACGACCGCGTCTGATCGCGACCTACGACCACAGCGTGACGCAGCCGGAGTGGGCGCTCGGCTGGCGCTGGGATATCGTGCTGCGCGGGCCGCACGCCACCCCATTTGAGGGCACCGCGCCGCCAGCACAGGCCACAAACGGCACCCAGGAGGCGGAGTAATGACCGAGACCACCATCGCGATTTCCGGCGCGCCAGCGATGGCACCGACACCTGGCCTGGCGCCGTCGCAGACGGTCGGGCCATTCTTCCTCGACTGCCTGCTGCGTCCAGACGCGCGTCGCAATGTGCTGGTGACGCCCGAGACGGTGGGCGAGCGCATCCGCGTCGAGGGGCGCGTGCTCGACGGCGACGGCGTGGGCGTTCCCGACGCACTGGTGGAGATCTGGCAGGCGAGCGCCGCCGGGCGCTATGCGCATCCAGGCGACATGCGCGACGAGGCGCTGCCCGACCCGTCCTTTCTTGGCTTTGGGCGCTCCGGCACGGAGGAGGGCGGAGTGGCGGGCGCATATTGGTTCGAGACGGTGCGGCCTGGCCCGGTGCCCTTCGACGCTGCGAGCGACGGCGACGGCGACGGTGCCGGGAAGCTGCAGGCGCCCCACATCGCCGTGCTGGTCTTCGCGCGCGGGCTGCTCAATCATCTCGCTACCCGGCTCTACTTCGCGGGCGACCCTGCCAACGACGCCGATCCGGTGCTCCAGCGCGTGCCCGCTGAGCGGCGTAAGACGCTGCTCGCCCACCGCCGCGAGCCAGACGCCGCGGAGGCAGGAGCCGCCAGCCTACCGGTCTACACCTTCGATATCGTGCTGCAGGGCGCGGACGAGACCGTGTTCTTCAACCTCTAGCGGGAAGGAGCGCAGTGCACGATGACGGCCTTTCCCTCGCTGGCTGAGGCGATCGCGGCGTACGTCCACGACGGCGACACCGTGGCGCTGGAGGGTTTCACCCACCTGATCCCAATGGCCGCCGGCCACGAGATCGTGCGCCAGGGCCGGCGCGACCTGACCCTCGTGCGCATGACGCCCGACATCCTCTACGACCAGCTCATCGGCATGGGCTGCGCACGCAAGCTCGTCTTCTCGTGGGGCGGCAACCCCGGCGTCGGCTCGCTGCACCGCTTCCGCGACGCCGTCGAGCACGCCTGGCCCGCGCCGCTGGAGATCGAGGAGCACAGCCACGCCGCGATGGCCAACGCCTACGCCGCCGGAGCCTCCGGCCTGCCCTGCGCGATTTTCCGGGGGTACATCGGTTCCGATCTGGTGGGCAACAATCCCAACATCCGCTTCGTCGCGTGCCCGTTCACCGGCGAGCGTCTGGCGGCAGTGCCCGCGCTGCGGCCAGACGTCGGCATCATCCACGCGCAACGAGCGGACCGCGCGGGCAACGTGCTGATCGAGGGCATCGTCGGCGTACAGAAAGAGGTCGTGCTCGCCTCCACGCGGGCGATCGTGACGGTTGAGGAGATCGTCGACGAGCTGCATCCGCCCAGCCCAAACGCCGTCGTGCTGCCTTCCTGGACGGTCGCGGCGGTCGTCGCCATCCCCGGCGGCGCGCGTCCCTCCTACGCCCACGGCTACTACGGACGCGACAACGCCTTCTATACCCAGTGGGACGCCATCGCGCGCGACCGCGAGACCTTCCTGGCGTGGATGCGCGCCCACGTGCTCGATGCCGACACGGGCGCAACGTATACAGCGGCACACACAGGCGAGACGCGCGGCCACTGACCACGTCGGCCGAGCCAAGACCGGCAAGCGACCATCTCACCCCATGGGCGACTGAGCGAAGGGAGCGCACGACAGACGATGGACTACACCGCCTCAGAGATGATGACGATCGCGGCGGCGCGCGCGCTCACCAACGACGACGTGTGCTTCGTCGGCATCGGCGCGCCCTCGGCCGCGTGCAACCTCGCGCGGCTGACCTCCGCGCCCGACATCACGCTGATCTACGAGTCGGGCACCATCGGCACGCGCCCCGACGTGCTGCCGCTCTCCATCGGCGACCCGGAGCTCTGCGCGACGGCGCTCACGACCGTCTCGGTCCCCGAGCTGTTCCGCTATTGGCTGCAGGGGGGGCGCATCTCGGTCGGCTTCCTCGGCGGCGCGCAGATCGACCGCTTCGCCAACATCAACTCGACGGTCATCGGCGCCGACTACCAGCATCCGGCGGTGCGTCTGCCCGGTGCGGGGGGCGCCCCCGAGATCGCGAGCGCCTGCGGCCAGGTCTTCGTCATCATGCAGCAGAGCCGCCGCAGCTTCGTCCCCAAAGTCGACTTCATCACCTCCTTCGGGCACGGCGAGGGGGGCGACGCCCGGGCGCGGCTCGGGCTCCGCACGCGCGGTCCGACACTCGTCGTGACAGATCTCTGCCTGCTGCGCCCCGCGGACGAGACCAACGAGCTGGTCGTCACCGCGCTGCATCCGGGCGTCTCGCGTGAACAGGTCGGCGCGGCGACGGGCTGGCCGGTGCGCTTCGCCGCCCCGCTTGAAGAGACGCCTCCACCGACTGACGCCGAGCTGGAGTCGCTGCGCGCGCTGCAGGCCCGCACCGCCCGCGCGCATGGCACCGGTCCAGAGCCAGGCGGCCAGGGAGGCCAGGGACGCCTGAGAGGGGGCGAGCGCGCGTGAGTGAGCTGACCGAGGCCCTCTACTCGACGCCCGAGATGGCGGCGGTCTGGTCGGATGGCGCGTTCGTGCGCGGGATGCTGGCGTTCGAGGCGGCGCTCGCACGGGCCGAAGCGCACGCCGGAGTAATCCCGCTGGCGGCGGCGGAGGCGATCGGCGCGGCCTGTGCTGGTGCCAGCGGGGCGCACGGCGGCGGTGAGCCGTTCGACGCGGCGGCGATCCTGCGCGCGGCGGCGCACGCGGGCAGTCCCGCCATCCCGCTCGTCCAGGCGCTGACCGCGCGTATCGCCGAGCCTGCGCGAGGCTACGTTCACTGGGGCGCGACGAGCCAGGACGCTATCGATACCGCGCTCGTTCTCCAGATGCGCCGCGGCCTCGATCTGCTGCGGGATGGCCTGCTCACGCTGGGGGCGTCGTGCGCCGCGCTGGCCGACGCACACCGGCAGACCGTGCTGGCCGGGCGGACATTGCTGCAGCAAGCGGTGCCGATTCCCTTCGGGCTGAAGGCGGCGCGCTGGCTCGCGCTCGTCACGCGCCAGGCGGAACGCGTCGCTTCGCTGCGCGCGCGCATCTCGGTGGTGCAGCTTGGCGGGGCGGCGGGCACCCTGGCCGCGCTCGGGACCGCCGGTCCGCGGGTGACGGCGCTGCTGGCCGCCGAGCTGGGCCTCACGGTGCCCGATCTGCCCTGGCACGCCGAGCGCGATCGTGTGGCCGAGGTCGCCGCCGGGCTGGGCATCGTCGCGGGAGCGATGGCGAAGATTGCCGGTGACCTCGTGCTGCTGGCCCAGACCGAGGTGGGTGAGGTGGTGGAAGCCGCTGCCGAGGGCAAGGGCGGCTCGTCGGCGATGCCGCAGAAGCGCAATCCCGCAGACGCCATCGCGGCGCGCGCGGCGGCAGCGCTGGCGCTCGGCGTCGTGCCGGTGCTGCTCGACGCCCAGGCGGCGCAGGAACACGAGCGCGCGGCGGGCGCGTGGCAGGCGGAGTGGGCCGCGCTGCCCGACCTTTTCCGCTACACCGCCGGGGCCGTCGCGCGAACGGGCACCGCCGTCGCCGGGATGACCATCGACGCCGACCGCATGCGGACGAACCTCATGCGCGCGGGCGGGTTATCGCTCGCCGAAGCCCTCAGCATGGCGCTGGCGCCCTACCTGGGCCGCGATGAGGCCCAGCGCGTCGTGCGCGACGTCGCCGGGCGGGTGGCGGCGTCGTCTGGTGACAGCCTGGAGCAGGCCGCCCGCGCCGATGCGCGTATCCGGGCGCACCTCACCGACGCCCAGATCGCCGCCGCGCTCGACCCGCTGGCGTACCTGGGCAGCAGCGACACGTACATCGACCGGGCGCTCGACGGATTCCGTGCCCTGCAGACAAATAACGAGGCCACGTGAGATGAGCACCGATGAGTGTACGGGGACCGCTGTGGTGGGCTGCGGCGTCCGCATCGCCTACCGCCTCGACGGACCGGCGGGGGCGCCCGCGCTGGTGCTCGCCAACTCGCTCGGCACGACGCTGCGGCTGTGGGACGCGCAGGTGCCGCGCTTCGCCGCGCGCTACCGGCTCGTGCGCTACGACATGCGCGGACACGGCCAGTCTGACGTACCAGCGGGACCCTATTCGCTTGAGCAGTTGGGCGGTGACCTGCTCGCGTTGCTCGACGCACTCGATATCGCCGAGGCGAGCATCTGCGGGCTCTCGCTGGGCGGGCTGGTGGGGCAGTGGGTCGCGGTGGAGCACCCTGCGCGCGTCCGCAGCCTCATCCTCGCCAACACCGCCGCGCGCATCGGCAGCGTGGCCTCCTGGGACGAGCGCATCGCCGCTGTCCACACGGGCGGCATGGCCGCGATTCGCGACGCTGCGGTGGCCCGGTTCCTCTCCGAGGGCTTCCGCCGCGCGCATCCGGCCGAGACCCGCGCCGTCGCCGCGATGCTGGAGTCCACACCGCCCGAGGGCTATGTTGCCGCGTGCGGAGCGCTCCGCGAGGCCGATCTGCGCGCAGTGGTTGGCAACATCCGAGCGCGCACGCTCGTCCTGGGCGGCACGCGCGACGAGTCCACGCCGACCGCTCAGGCCCGCGCGCTCGCGGCGGCAATCCCCAACAGCGAGCTGACGATCTTCGCGGGTGCGGCCCACCTCTCGAACGTGGAGATGGGCGATACCTTCACCAGCCGCGTGCTCGCCTTCCTCGACGCGCAGTCGGATGCCGCGCGGTGACGGCGCCGGAGAGCGACGAGTGCGTGCGAGGACCTGCCGCGCCATGTGCCCTCCGTGGCCTCGCCATACGGCAAGCAGGCGTCATACCCGATGGCGGAGACGCAGGCTCGCCATCGTGACTCACCCGCCGGGCGTGGTCTCCGCTCACCCACACCGGTACCCTTACCACCAGAGCGGTATGTTCTCCCCTCTGCGGCCACCTCGCGGTCACCTCCCCACGGCGAGGAGACCCGTCAGGTGACACCAGAGGAGTCGGGGAACCGACAAGGAAAGGACACGGCACACCGTATGGAAAACGACGCCATCAACAATGCCAGCCAGGACGCGCAGAATCAGGTGAATCAGGCCATCGACGATGTCGCGCAGAAAGCACCTGGAGACAGCCAGGCGGCGGATCAGGCCAAGCAACAGGCCGACCAGGCCGTCCAGGGCGTCGAGCAGGAGGCCAAAAATCGCCTCGGCGACCTGCCCGGCATGGGAAGCTGAGGCTGCGCTGAGTGACGCGCGCAACGACCCCGAGACACCCCCGAACGGAAACGGAGCAGCGTATGGAAGATGACGCCATCGAGCGCGCGGGCCAGATGGCCCAGGATCAGGTGAATCAGGCCATCGACGAGCTCGCCCAGAAGGTCCCTGGCGGGGACAAGGCGGCCGAACAGGCCAAGCAGAAGGCGGACGAAGCCGTCGAAGGGCTCGAAGAGGAAGTCAAGAAGCGTTTCGGCGGTCTGTTTGGCAAAGGCGGCTGAGGTCTGCACGCCGCGATGCCGCCGGAATCGTGCGGACATCCTGGCACTTTCCTCAGTGCTCCGACAAGGAGTGATGAGCCAGCAGGCCGGTCAGGATCGACCGTCTTTTCACTGCAGAGGAGAACGCCATGTCAACGCACGCCGACTACACCCCTGACGAGTGGAACGTCCTCGTCCATGCGCCCGTGCAGGCGTCCATGATGATCATCAACGCCGACAAGACCGGCGGCATCACCGGCCAGTTCGGCATCATCCAGGAGACCAAAGACGCCCGCAAAGCGATCGAGTCGCACGCGGCCAACGACACAGGCCTGGTACATGAGGTCGCGCAGGCGCTGCTCGACGAGGCATCGTGGAAGCCCATCGTCGCGAACGCCACACCGGAGACGGTCACGACCGCACTCTCTCGTGCGGGCGAGATCGTGACGACCAAAGCGCCCGCCGACGAAGCGCTGGCCTACAAGCGGTACGTCGACGACATCGCCCGCAAGACCGCCTCGGCCGCGAAGGAAAGCGGCCCGTCACAGACCAGCCCGAAAGAAGCCGTCGCGATTCAGCAGATTACGTCGCTACTGCACCTCGACAGCTAACCGCGACGGCGGCGCTGGCGTGGTAGTGCGTGGTGATGCGTAGTGACGCGTCGTTGTGGTGTCTGTGCGGCGCCGCGGCTCGGCGTTCGCCGCCTGCCTTGGAGGCGCAACGACTCCGCAGACCGTGCCGCGCGCCGTCCGCCGTCCATCGGAGCGTCTGTCGCTCCCTCTCGCGGCCGCGACTTCCGCGTCCAACGCCGCGCTCGCGCCGGTGTTGTGTGCCATAGCGGCATCCTTTGTGCATACAGAACACGTTCTGCCACCAGGTGCGGGACCAGGCGCGAGGCCAGCGGCACGCGACGGGCTGGCGCTGCCCAGGTAACAGGCGGGAAAACGCGTTGGGAGGCCGGAAGGAGGGACGTGTACCATGAGCGCCTCTCCATGCGCACCGCTCGAGAGGCCGCAGATGCCGCTCCTCGCCGGGGCGCGCTATGAGCTGGGCGAGGTGCTCGGCCGTGGCGGCATGGCCACGGTGATGCGCGGCTGGGACCACTGGATGCGCCGCCCGGTGGCAGTCAAGATCGTCCGCATCGGCGGCATGGCGGAGCAGTCGGAGGGCGGGCCGTCACTGAGCCCCTCCGCGCTCTGGCGGCGAGAGGCTGAGATCCTCGCGGGCGTGCGACATACTAACATCGTCTCCCTGCTCGACGTCTTCACCGACGACGAGAGCGGCTATCTCGTGCTGGAGCTGTTGCCGGGTGGCACGCTCAAGCAACACGTGCAGCGCTACGGCCCACTGTCGGTGCCACACGCGCTCGACATCGCCCTGCGCGTATGCCATGCCCTCCGCGTGCTGCACCGTGCGGGCTTCGTGCATCGCGACATCAAGCCGCACAATCTGCTCTTCTCGGCGACTGGGGAGATCAAGCTCGCCGACTTCGGGGTCGCGGAGCGCAGCGCGCCTGCCACCTCTGCCTGGCGCAGGCGGCCCGTCACCACACCCTCGGACTCGTCGACGCTCATGCTCTATGGCACGGCCACCTACGCCGCGCCCGAGCAGCTGCGCGAGGAGCTGGTTACCCCCGCCGCCGATCTCTACTCGCTGGGCATCGTCCTCTATGAGCTCCTGGCTGGGCAGCCGCCCTTCACGGGCTCGTCGCTGCTCGCGCTGGCGATGCAGCACGCCTACGCGCCGGTGCCGGACGTGCGTGAGTTCCGGCCGGAGGTCCCCGCGATGGTGGCGCATGTTCTCCGCCGGGCGCTGCAGAAGCAGCCCGCGCGCCGCTACCACTCGGCGAGCGCGATGGCCGCGGCGCTACGGACGGCGAAGCTGATCCGCGGCCCCCGTGGCACCTTCCGTCCGAGCGCGCCACACCTGGGCAGCGCCCCCACTGGAGTAGAGCCAGCGAAGGTGCCCGCCGCCCCGCCGGTGCCGACGCTTCGCCTCGTAAGGCCCCTCGCGTCCGCCACTCCCGGCAGCTTCGGCAGCCAGGATACTCGCCGCTGTCAGCCGCCGCTTACCCCGCTCTCCCAGCCCTCCTCACTCACTCCGGAAGTGCCCGTCGCGCCGCCCTGGACACGCGACCAGTACGCCGACTACCCGACGCTCCATCTCGCGCCGATGTCAGAGCTGGGGCCCGTGCGCTAGCGAGCGGCCAGCGCCGCGGCCTCGGTGTCGTAGAGCTCGATGACTTCGTTGAGGCGGGTCAGCGTGAAGATGTGCTGGTAGTGGTCGCTCAAGCCGAACGCCAGCAGGCGCCGCTTCTGACGCTGCATGCGAATGAGCAGCGTCACGAGCAGGCCGATGCCACTGCTGTTCATGTAGGCAAGGTCGGAGAAGTTGAGGACGATCGCCTGCGTGTGCGCTCCAACCGCCTGCGTGTAGGCATCCATGAGCGCGTTCTCGGCGAATGTTGACACCTCGCCGTGGATGTCGATGATGCTCGTGGTCTCGTCGATGTGACGGACGTCCATCGTCGTCTGCGAATCACGCATGCTGCCATGCTCCTCGCCTACACACTGGTCGTTCATCCATCACTTACACGCGCATAGCAGGGGGCGCGTGCCGCGCCGCGCGGCTCAGGCATCCGGGGGCACAGACAGCGAGGGCACGCCTATGACGCCGAGACTGGCCAGCGCGCTCGCCTCATCGGGAAACAGCCCCAGAAAGTCGGAGAGGCGCGTGATCTCGAAGATCTGCGCGTAGTGTGGACTCAAGCCATATGCCACCAGGCGCCGCTGTGCCGCGCGCGCCCGCCGCAGCAGTGTCACGATCAGCGCGATGCCGGTACTGTTGATGTAGCCCGCCGCCGCGAAATTGAGCACGATGGCCTCCGGCTGATCCTCTTCGGCGCGGGCATAGGCCGCATTGAGCGCGGATTCGCCGAACGCGTCGATCTCGCCGCTCAGGTCGATGATGTCCACGCCGGGCTGGTCTGGCTGGGCAGGCAAGTGCCGTACGCGCGCCTCAAGGGGCGTTGCCGTCATGCGGGTCTCCTTCCAGGTTCATCCGCAGCTCAAGCGTGTGCTGGGCCGCGTTCCCAGTCACACGCACATCGTCGACCAGATGCTCGATCAGAAACAGCCCCCAGCCACGCGGCGATTGCGTGCCCTCGAGCTTTGCCTCGATGTCGGGCCGCCGCACTGGATCAGGCACGGGAATGCCAGTGCCCTGATCACGGATGCGCACGGCGAGCAGGCGACTGGACGCCACGATCTGGACGCGCACGGGCAGGTCTTCCTGGTAGCGATTGCCGTGCTCCATCGCGTTCATCGTGGCCTCGGCCGCGGCCGCCGCGAGCCGCTCGGCGCGTTCCGCCGAGAGCCCCTGTGCGCGAGCGATCTCCGCGACGCGCGTCAGCACCACGCGCTCGTTGCCGCGCGCGCTCGGAACACTCCACTCCGCCAGCGTTCGCAGCGCGCGGTCATCGTCGTCGCTGTCACCGGTGGTGCCCTCTGTGGCGAGGCTGTGAGCCGGTGTCGCGGTGGCGACCGTGCTCCGGCCCCCCGCTGCCTCCTCGGCGCGCTCCAGCGTCACCAGCGTGACATCATCTTCCTGTTCCCAGCCGGGACCGGTGAAGTCGGCGAGCTGCTGCAGCAGGTAGTCGATCAGCGTCTTGCCGCCAGGATGCTCCTTGACGAGCGCCATCGTGCGCGGAAAGCCGAACATCTCGTGTGCCGGATTGTGCGCCTCGACCAGCCCGTCGCTATAGAGCAGGATGCTCTCACCCGGCTGCAGCGTCGTCTCCTGCTCCTCGTACGACATGCCGGGCAGCAGACCGAGCGGCATGCCGCGCACGTAGAGCTCGGTAGCCTCTTCGCCGTGGTGATAATAGGGCAGATCCTGCCCGGCGTTGGCGTAGCGGAGGCGCCCGCTGACCGGGTCGAGCACCGCGTAGAAGCAGGTGACGAACATGTTCGGCGGAATATCCGGGCAGAGCAGATCGTTGGCGTGGCGCAGCACGTCGCCCGGCGAGCGGCTCTGGCGCGCGGCGGTGCGTAGAATGCTGCGCGTCGTCGCCATGACGAGCGCGGCTGGCACACCCTTGTCCGACACGTCGCCGATGACGATGCCCAACTCCCCGCTCTCCAACGCGAGGAAGTCGTAGAAATCGCCCCCCACGGCGCGCGCGGGCTGATAGTATGCCGCGAGTTGCCAGCCGGGCAGCGCAGGCAGCTCCTTCGGCAGCAACGTCCGCTGAATCAGCCGGGCCACGCGCAGCTCCTGGTCGAGCCGTTCGCGAGCACGAATGGCCGCCTGCTGATCGCGCACCATCTGCGCGACCTGCAGGGCGGGCGCCGCCTGGGTTGCCAGGCTGTTGAGCAGCGAGCGGTCGTCCTTCGAGTACTCCTGCTGGCTCAGACGCGGGCCGAGGTTCAGCACGCCCACCAGCTCGCCCTGGCTGACCAGCGGAATCGAGATCTCGATCCCCGCCTGCCGCAGCGTCTGCAGCATGGGCGAGTCAAGGTGCAGCTTCTCCACCTCCACCGGCCCCGGATCACTCAGGAAGTACGCCACAATCGGGTCGTCGGGTGTGATGTCGATGGTCGCCGACGGCAGCCGCGAGGACGACTCCGACAGGTCCGGCTTCTGCCCCTGTTGCGGCGGGCGGCTCGACCGGCCAAATCGCATGCGCACCAGGGATTCCAGTCGTATGCTCACGGTGTGCTCCCTCAGATGGGTCAGCCGGTCGGGCTGGCTCTGGACGGGCGCTGGCATCTCGTCTGTTTAGCTGGCGATTGCCACGGCGATGGTCGTGGCGCCGGATGATTGCTCCTGCTACGTGCGCTCTGGAACGCGGTGGACCACCGTCGCTACGGGTGAGTCCATGCGCGTGATGGTGTCTCTGACGTCCATGTCAGGCTCGCCGATTCGCGATTGTCTGCGTACGTGTCAGCGAATGTGTCAGCGAATAGGTGTGTATGACGTGAGTATGCCTGCGTGAAGGGCGTCCGCTCCGGTGTGTGGGCGGGCTGCCCGGCTGCTCGTTCGCCCGTGACGGCATGTGGGTGCCACAATTGTACCAGATTCGCCGTGCGATGTCTGGACGCAGGCGCGGCTCCGCCGCCTCTGCTCGACCGCGCCTATTTGCCGAACGCGCGCTGCGCCAGCATCGCGATGAAGACCCCTTCGACGATTAGGCCGGTAATCGCCTCGCACGCGCTGATCCACGCCTGCACCGTGCCCGGCCGCACCTCTCCGGCGAAGACGCGACCATGAAAGGTCGTAATGCTGATGTAGAAGGCATCGGGTAGAGCCAGGTGTGGCCCCGCGCCGCCCAGCCCGGTGACGAAGAAGGCCAGCGCGAACACCGTCACCGCCAGCACGTATGTCAGCAGGATACGCTGCATGCGGTAGCCGTACCCTGCCACCGCGTCGAGAAAGAGCGAGAAGAGGTAGCCCCCCACCTGGAGGCGCAGCCGCAGCACCTCGCGCTCGAGCACCTGCGCCCGGTAGGCGAAACGGTCGCCGTCGTCGCTCAGGCCCTGCTGGCGCAGCGCGATGGCGAGCTGGCGGTTGGCGCGAACGGCGAGCTCGTAGTCCGCGATGCGCTGTCCGGTCTCTTTGAGCGCACCCGATGGCGCGCGCTCCTGGTGGGCCTCGCGCTCCTCACCAAGCAACACGTCGCGCTGATGCGGGCGCGACGCGCCCGGCGGCTGCGTCGTCCACGTAACCACCGTCAGGTTGGCTCCCTGCCAGCGCACATCGGCGACCGAGACAAAGCCGCCCGCGTGCGCGCCGAGCACGGCCTGGTCGAGTGTGGTGGCGGCGTCGAAGAACGCGCGCTGCAGGGTGGCGGGCAGCAGCGTCGCGGGGAAGTCAGGCACTCCCTGGCGCACCTGCGCGAGCGCCTCGGGATCGAGCGCGACCCCCTCCAGGTGCGCGGCCCGCAGGTCGGCGCCTTCCAGGTGCGCGGCGCGCAGATCGGCCCCGGCGAGAGACGCGCCACTCAGGTCCGCGCCGATCAGCGAGGCGGTCCCGAGATCGACGCCCTCCAGGTGGGCGCGGGCCAGAAACGCGCGGTCTAGCCGCGCCCCATGCAGCGAGGCCCCTTCGAGATGCACGGTAAAGAGGCGGCTCTCTTCCAGGTGCGCCGCGCGCAGGTCGGCACCCTGCAGCTTCACGCCCGCGAGGTGCGCGTGCTCCAGGTGCACCTCGGCGATATCCGCGCCGCGCAGGTCCACCTGCGAGAGCTGCGCTCCCTCCAGGTGCGCGCGCCAGAGCCGGGTCTGCTCGAGCGAGGTGCCCGCGAGCTCGGCGTCGCGCAGATCGGCCTCGGCCAGGTTCGCGCCGTCGAGCCGTGCCCGTGTCAGATTCGCCCCGCGCAGGATCACCGCCGCCATCTGACGTTGCTCCTCGCTGGCCGTGAGCGCGTCGAGCACACCCAGTGCGCCCGCCATCCCATCCAGTGGGAGCTCCGAGAGGTCGAGGCCGCTCAGATCAGCGCCGCGCAGATCCAGTCCGGCGCGATCGCGCTGAGTCTCGTCGCTCCAGTCGACCGGGCCGCGCCCCGCGTCATGGGTGGTCAGCAGCCACTCGATATCGGCGCGAGTCAGCGCGGGCGTGATGCCACGAAACGGGTAGTGGCCGCGCGTGCCATCTGGCGGCGTCGCGCGTCGATCGGCCAGCGCACGCTGTCGTTCGACGTCGATCTCCGGCGCGGTGCGCCAGGCGGGCCACGCCTGGGAAGTCGCTCCCGATGGCGGTGGCGGCCCTTGTACCACCGGCGGTGACGGTGGCGGGGCTGGTGGCGCGTCCGCACCCGCTGGGCGCGCGGGCGGCCGCCGCACTCGGCGGCGTGTCTCGCTCATGATGGTTGCCCTCCTTGCGGGGGAGTGCGCGCCACCGCAAGGCCGACTGGGATATCGCTGGCGGTCACGCGCATGTCAGCGTCCGCCGCCGGCGCCTCGTCCGAGGCGACCAAGAGCCCGGCATCCTCGTCGCCCGTGACGCGCTCGATGTCGCCGGGCGGCTCGCCGGCGGGCAGCCAGAGCGAGATGAGCGCGGGTTGCATCGTGTCGCGCACGACGCTCACCAGCCGCTCGCCCAGCTCCACCACGTCCACCTCGCGCCGCAGGCTGCCGCTGAATACTTCGAGGGTGCGCGCGAGATCGTATTTGCGGCGGTAGAAGCGCCGGTCGATGCTGCTCTGCAGGCGGCGCCGCAGCGGTTGAAAGAGCGCCGCGACCGCCAGTGTGGACACCGCGATGGCCAGTGTCGAGGCCGCCAGCGACTCTTGCGCGCCTGGTCCCGTCAGCGCGCGCAGGAGCGCCTGCAGCACCAGTACGATGCCGATGTAGAGCACCACCAGCGTGCCGGTGAGCAGCGCCGTCAGCGAGCCGTAGACCAGCGCCCGGTTGATCAGCACGTCGATGTCGAAGAGTTGGTAGCGCAGAATCGCGACCCCGATCGAGACCGGAATGAGCATGATCATGCCGTAGAAAACGAGGGTGGCGAGAAGCTCGGTGAGCAGCAGCTGCGGCGAGGTGAGCGCCTCTGGCGAGAAGAAATACCCGGCTACAATCGCTAAGCCTAGGAAGCCAACCAGCGCGATCGAGACGCCGAACACGACCCACTTCGTGCGCTGGCGCTCGTCGGGGCTGGAGACGTAGCGATATCGATAGATCTGGCCGTAGATGCAGGTGCCGAGAAAGACGACCCACGTCGCCAGCGTGAGGGGCACCCCGATGCCTGCCGGAAGCGGCGAGACAGGGAAGATATATTCTAACGCCTGCGAGACGATCCACCCGAGCAAGACCCAGCGCGTCCAGCGCGGCACAAAGCGCCCCGCCGGGAAGAGATACAGGAACGTGCCGAAGGCGACCGAGCCGCCAAACGCGAGGACCTGGACGGGCACGAACAGCGCCGGATGCACAACGGCCAACGTCGGCGGAATGCCGGAGAAGGTCACCAGGCCGAAGACCAGCAGCGCCATCGAGGCGAAGAGCGCCATGCGGTCGTTCGAGCGGCGCGACACGATGACCAGCGCCACCGTGCCGTAGACCACCGCGAGCGCGACGGTGAGCGCGACGGTGTATGTGGCGTAGGCGTCGAGCGAGAACCCCAAACTCTGCAGCGCACTCACAGACCCTCCAGGTAGCCGCCCATCCTGACAGTTGGCGCTGGGGCATGGCTGGCGCAGCAGAACCAACTGGGCCTGCAGCCCAACGACGAAGACCAGCACGGTTACCGCTGTCAGAAACCCGGCGCCTGTGCGTGCGAGCAGCAGCGTCCGTCCGCTCAGCAGAGCGGCCGCGTTCGCAGGGCCAGCGCGCGGTTGACCGCCTGCAAGCGAGGAGGTGTCGGGCGGACCCGGCAGAACCGGTAGAACGGGCGGCGTCATGGGGGGCCTCCTGGGGCAGCCTGTCCCTTTGGCGCCACGCGAGACGGCACCGCGGCGGGGGCTGGCTCCGTCTCGTGTGGCCACACGCCGCTCGTGGCCGGTGATGTGGCCCACAGCGGGGGCAGAGACACTGGCTCGGCGTGCCCGCCGTCAGCGCCGCGAGGCTCATCCGGCGACGCGTCTCTTGCCAGCAGCCACAGTGAGATGAGCGAGGGCTGCATCGTCTCGCATACGACGCTCAGCAGGCGCTCGCCCAGCTCCGCCGCGTCTACCTCACGGCGCAGGCCCGCGCCGAAGGACGCCAGGGTTTGCGCGGCATCGTACTTGGCGCGGTAGAAGCGCCGGTCAATGGTCGTCTGCAGGCGGCGGCGCACGGGCTGGAAGCCGATCACCAGGCCGAGCGTGGTGAGGCCGACCACCAGCGTCGAGACAAGCACCTCCAGTTGCGAGCGCTGGCTGCTGACCGAGAGCAACGCCTGCTGGAGCACCACCGACAGGACGATGTAGACCGTGGCCAGGATCGCCGTTGCTGAGCCGGTGAGCGCGCCATAGACGAGCGTCCGGTTGATCAGCACGTCGATGTCAAATAGCCGCGCGCGCTGAATCGCGAGGCCCAGCGAGAGCGGCAACAGCAGCGCGACGCCGTAGAGAAACGGCACGCCGAGGACAACGTACACGACCTGCGCGGTGCTCGATTCGAGGACGGCGGGGAAGAGCAACCGCGGCAGCAGAAAGACGACGTAGCCCAGCACGGTCGCCACCACTCCGCATGCCACCCACTTCGTCTGCTGTTGCTGCATCTGGTTGGAGACGTGGCGGTAGCGATAGATCTGGGCGGCGACACCGGCGCCCAGCCAGACAAGCTGCAGCAGGTACGTCACCAGCGCAAGCCGCGCCCGCGGGTCGACATGTACGACGTTCACCGGAAGTCCCGGAAACAGCACCCAGAGCACGCTCAACCCGATCCAGACGAGCGTCAGCGCCTGGGTCCAGCGCGGCACAAAGGTGCCGGTCGGGAAGATAAAGGTGAACACCACGATTACGAGCAGACTGAGCGCACGCAGCGCGTCGATCGGCGTGGAGAGCCAGACGGGAATCGTCGCCAGCGCATCCTGCGGACGGGTCACGTAGATTGCGTAGAGCGGCAACATCGCCGCGACAAACAGCGCCATCCGGTCGTTCGTCGCGCGCAGGAGCAAAATCGCGGCGACTCCCGCGCAGAAGAGCAGCACCCCGGCATCGAGCGCGACCACGTACCACGCGAGGAAGCTGTCGCTCAGATGGAGTGCCGCTAGCACGTCACGTGTGGTCTTGCCGAGCGTCAACAACTGATCGCGCCGTGACGGCAGCGACGTGATGAAGATCCCCACGCAGAACAGGCTGATCAGCACGACGGCGATCCGCGCCCATGCCAATGTGCCCCGCTCCGTGGGGAGTGGAGCAAGCGCATCGAATGCGGGCGTGGCGCTCATCCGAGTGCTCCAGTCATCTCGTCAGCAGACTCGACCGGCCGGTCGGTCCAGCGCATGGGGACCTACCAGGGTCACTCCACATCCGACAGCCACAGGACAGCCAAGCGCGCGCGAAGCCGTGGGAGCGCGTCGCTCCGGCTGGACGGAGCAGCCTCCTCGCCGGAGTGACACGCGCGCAACGGCGCATCAGCGCCCACCAACTACGCGGATGGCGCCCCCGCCCCGCTGCCGCCAGGCCCACCATGAGGCGCGAGGGCCATCGCGGCGCTCATCAGCCCGCCTGCCGGTTCGCCCAGCATGCCGGCGATCGGCGGCGCGTCAGGCCGGGCCATCAGTTGCCCGCAGAACGCCGCGAGCTCTTGCAGCCGCTCGCGCAGAATCGTCCAGGCCGCGGGTTTGTGCGGCGTCAGCAGGGTGCGCCGCGAGGTCAGGAAGTTCGGCCCCGCGGTCATGCCCGGATAGCGCGGCCCCGCTGGAAGCTGTGTCAGCAGCTCCCCCAGCGGGTGAATCACGATCATCATCTGCTCGACGGCGAGCCCACCGAGCATCGTCAGCTCGTCCTCGCGCTCCTCCGTGTGGCAGAAGAAGCGGTTGAGCAATTGCAGTGCGACATCGTAGCAGGCGTCGAAGAGCGCGAGCACCTCGCACGTGAAGGGATCGTCGACCAGATGCACGTGCGCCGCGTCCTCGGGCTCCAGCCCGCGCGGCATCCGCAGGTGCGGATTCTCGAGCACGGGGCGGGTGGGCGCGAACGAGGGGTCCTGCGCCTTCCGCTCGCGATACTCACGCAGCATCTTGACGAACTGCCCGAAATGGGCAGTCTTCCAGTCGCTTCGTGCCCCCTCCCCTTCTTCGACGATGACCGAGATGGCCTTGTGGGCGGTGGCGAGATCGGTAACCGGAATCAGCTCGGGGATGCGCTCGGGGAAGCCGATGTAGCGCGCCTGGGCCTGCGCACGCGGTGACCCGAGGAAGACCTGCGCTTCGCCGAGGCGCCCCACGAGGCGCGTCAGCCCTTCCTCAATCGCCTTGTAGAGCTGGCCGATGCTTGAGAAATCCTGCCGCGCGGGCATGATGAGCGTGTCGACGTTGGTGACTAGCCGTGGCCCGCGCACGTCGAAGTCGCGTGCCAGCGTGGTGATGTCCATCCCGTCGGGCCGCTCGATGTACAGGAAGCGCTCCAGCGTCTGCTCGTTGAAGGGCGTCAGCTCCAGCTGAATCTCCGGGGCGTAGAGCGAGCGCTGCGGGAAGTTGGGCCGGTCGAAGTGGGGCGCGCCGCCGAGCGCGGTGAGCAAATTGTTCACCAGCGCCAGGTGAATCATCTCCTGGACGGCCACATGCGCGGTGATGCGCTTCCAGCGCAGCACATCCTCCAGTTGCTCTTGCGTGAGCCCTTCCTCACGCGCTGACTTGAGGCTGAAGGCGGCGTACAGATAGGTGCAGGCGGCGCCGTGTTCCAGCTCGGCAGCCTCGTTCAGCAGGTAGAGCAGCTCGTAGCGGTCGTCGATCTTGAGCGGACTCATGCTCGTCGGGAGGGGGGTCTCGGCTCGTGTCGCCACGGCGGCAGGCGCCGCGCTGGCGGAGGCCGCGGTCGTCGTGGCCGCGGCAGCCGCGCTCGGTTGGGAGGAATCGTTCGCTGTTGACTCAGGCGCGCTCTCGGAATGTTTCTCCACGCATGCCCTCCAGTTCTCTACCGTGTCCACACGACGGTGTCTCTGCGGGGTAGTGCGTTCGATCGTTCCTTCGTCGGTTCGTTCGTTTGCGGGCGCGTCCATGCACCAGCGTCTAGCGACCTGCGCTCCTCCTTTTATCCACGGGCAACGCCGCTCGTGCGGACCGTGCGCAGCGTGTCGGCGCGCCCGTTCCGCATCCTCCGCGGTAGTGTGACACACATTCGCACGGAAGTGAAGCCGTCCGCGGACGGCCGCGGCGCGCTAGGCGTTGCCGGTCTCTGGTGGAGTCTCGCCAGCCGGTGTGGCCTCCCCCACCGGGGGCGCAGCGGCCCCGGCTGGTGGCGTCGCCGGAGCGGTGGCCGGGGCAGCCGCACCTCCCACGCCAAGCAAACGCCTGTGGCCGCACTTCTCGCAGCGCTGCGCTTGCCTGCGCTGGGGCCGTCCAGCATGGGTCCCCGTAAAGGACTCGATGCGCTCACTGTAGCGATGGTGGCAACGCAGACGGGTCAGACTCCGACGCGACATGCTCGACCTCCTCGACTACACACGGGTTGGTGATTTTTATAGTACGTGATGCGGTCGCGTTCCGCGATACGCATTTCGGGGGACCCGCGGGCTTACAGCGCTCGCGCGGCGAGTGCGCGTGCCTCACACTCGGTAGGCATCTGGGCGGAGAGAGCACTGCGCCCTTCCAGCACAGGCCGCGCCATACCCCGAAATGCCCCTGGTGTGTGAGAGGACGGCGGCGCCCGGCTCGACTGTTCGCTAGCGCACAGACGGCGGCGCCCCCGTCGCCGTACCGTTTCTCTGGACATGCGTGCGTGAGACGGGCGGGTATGGCGATGGAGTGCATTCGCTTCCGTGCCAGCTCCGCAGGGAGCCGACGTGCCGGACGTATGTCTCGTGGACCAGATGAAAGGAAGCGCAGCATGGAGCAGAGTTCACTCTCGAATCACAGTTCGGATTACCGATCGCGGACACAGCCATCGCGTATCTTGCCACCGGGGACACCCGCCCCCGATTTTACGCTCCACTCCACTCCGGACCAGACCGTCTCCCTCTCCGATTTTCGTGGACAGCCGATCATTCTCGCCTTCTACCCGGCCGACTGGAGTCCAGTGTGTGGCGATGAGGTGAACCTGCTCAACGAGGTTCTCCCGGAGTTTCGCCGCCACAACGCCGAATTGCTCGGGATCTCGGTCGACGGCGCGTGGTGCCATCTCGCCTTCGCGCGTGATCGCAACCTGCACTTTCCGCTGCTGGCGGACTTTGAACCCAAAGGCGCGGTCTCGCGCAGCTACGGCGCCTATCGCTGGCAAGAGGGCGTCAGTGAGCGGGCGTTGTTCGTCCTCGACGAGTCCGGGACTGTGTATTGGAGCTATCTCTCCCCGATTGGCGTCAACCCTGGGGCCGATGGGATCCTCGACGCCCTCGACTCGATGAGCGAGCAGCGGGCGGCACAAGCGAACAGCCACCCAGCAGCCGCAACGGACGGCCAGCAGGCCGCGGCGCAAGTGAACAGCGCGCCCGCGGCCTCAGCGGATACCCAGCAGCCGACGGCAGCGACAGCCTCATAGGCGTGCTCGCGCCACGGCGGCGTCCTCGACGGGCGCGGCGACGTACGCGACACGACGGGCAGCCACAGCGATCATGTCGAAAGGAACAACGCGCATGGCACGGCTCACCCTGCCGGTCAGCAATGAGCGCGACCACATCCGGGGCAACCCCAACGCGCTGGTGACGCTCCTGGAATACGGCGACTATGAGTGCCCCTATTGCGGCCAGGCCTATTACATCCTCAAGGAGGTCGAGCAGCGCATGGGCGATCGCGTGCGGTTCGCCTTCCGCAACTTCCCGCTGACACAGATCCATCCGCATGCGGAGCACGCCGCCGAGGCGGCCGAAGCGGCCGGTGGACAGGGGAAGTTCTGGGAGATGCACGACACCCTGTATGAGCATCAACGGGCGCTCGACGATCTGCATCTCCTGCAATACGCGGCCGACATCGGGCTCGACGTCGCCCGATTCGAGAGGGACATGGCCGAGCATACCTACCTCCCGCGCATACGCGACGATTTCATGAGTGGGGTACGCAGCGGTGTCAACGGCACGCCGACCTTCTTCATCAACGGACGGCGCCACGACGGTTCCTACGACCTGGACACGCTGCTCGACGCGCTCGAAGCGGCCCTTGAACACGAATGGCAGGCGTCGGGCGCTCGCTAGTACACGTCCGTAGGGGGCCGCGCGTCCGGCATGCGTCGTGCTGCCCTTCCGGGCATCAGACAGCACAGCCAGGCACGCGCGCGCATGACCACTGGGCGGCAGCTTCGACACTGCGCGGTGTGGTGAGGGAGCTTTGCAGGCGACGGCGCGCGGCGGCAAAGGAGGGCCGACGATGGCAACAACCAGCCCAGAGGCGTCCGCGCGGCGGGCGAACGGCGTACCGAAGTGGCAGCGTGTTCTTCTGATCGGCGTTGTCCTGTGGGTCGCGTCGATTCTCGTGACGGCGTTCACCGGCAACCTGAACCTGATCCCCACGGTCGTGCTGCTGGGCAGCTTTCTCGTGCCCGTCACCGCCGTTGTCTGGTATCTCGACCACTACCGCAGCGACACGCTCACGCCACAGACGGTGCTCTACGCGTTCGTCATCGGCGGTGTGCTCGGCGTGCTCGGCGCGTCGATTCTCGAATCGTGGCTACTTGCGGACGGGCTGCTGATCTACCTCGGCGTTGGCCTCATCGAGGAGGCGTGTAAGCTCGCCGCGCTCATCATTCTGGCGTGGAACATGCCGCGCTTTACCACCCGCGACGGCATCGTGTTGGGGGCGGCGGTGGGCTTCGGCTTTGGCGCGCTCGAAAACGCGGGCTATGCCCTCAATGCCCTCATTGTCCCCAACGGCTCCACGATCGTGCTCTCCCTGCCCAACCTGGTGAGCACGGAGTTCCTGCGCGGTGTGCTCTCGCCCGTCGGGCACGGTCTGTGGACGGCAATCCTCGGCGGCGTGCTCTTTCGCGCGAGCCAGGGCGCGCGGCATCCGCGCATCACGGGGCGGGTGGTGCTGGCGTATCTGGGCGTCTCGGTGCTCCACTCCCTGTGGGATGCCATGCGCGGCATCGCGCTGATTCTGACGGCGCTCGTCACCGGCGCATCACCACAGCAGATCGCAGTGACCGGGGGCCTCCTTGCTCCGCCCACCTCGCGACAGATCGATGTCTACCTGGTTTTCCAATGGGGCGGGCTGATCATTATCTCACTTGTCGGCTTCCTCTGGCTGCGCTCGCTCTGGCTCTCCGTGCCGGAGCATGAGCGGCCCCACGCGTACATCGCGCCCCGCGCGCCAACGCCCTTGCCCGCCTGAGCGGGGCGCGGTGCGCGGGCGCTGGCGTGCCTGCTTAGAGGGTCCGGCTCACAGGCAGACTAGCGCTCTCGCGTCACC
>CAYRVF010000001.1:0-69285 GCA_964427535.1 uncultured Ktedonobacterales bacterium | reverse complement strand
GGCGTGCCTGCTTAGAGGGTCCGGCTCACAGGCAGACTAGCGCTCTCGCGTCACCACGTCGATGCCCGCGCCTGCCGGACCCGACGGCAGCGGCCGCAGTCCGGCCTCGATCTCCGCGCGGCGCGGCTCGAGAAATGGCGGCAGCGCCAGGCGCTCGCCCAAATGCGCGGCGTCTTCATCCGTCGTGAAGCCCGGGCCGTCGGTCGCGATCTCGAAGAGGATGCCGCCCGGCTCACGGAAGTAGATCGAGCGGAAGTAGTACCGGTCGATGACCGGCGTCGCGTGCAGACCCGCTTCGGTCAGCCGCTGCTGCCACGCCTCGTGCTCCTCGACGGTCGGCGTGCGGAAGGCAACGTGATGGACGCCGCCGATGCCCACCTGGCCGCGCCTCTGCTCGGGCCGCGCCGCGACGTGGATCTCCGCGCCCGGCCCGCCGTCCGCCACCGCGAAGACCCGCACCGGCCCGCCGTCCTCGGGCGCCGCGTACCCTTCCACCTCGCGGAAGCCCAGCACCTCCGTCAGCACCAGCGCGGTATAGTCGGCACGGCCAACCATCAGCGTGATCGGCCCCAGCCCGCGAATGCCCCGCTCGCTCGGCACCGGGCTCCCTGCCCAGGGGGTGCCGCCAGGCGTGCCACCGTCGTCGACCAGCTGCAAGCGCTGTCCCTCGGGATCGGTGAAGGCCCGCGTGCGGCGGCCCGCGCGTATCGTGACCGGCTCCTGGGGCACACCGACGAGCTCGAACCGATCGCCCCACCAGTCGAGCGCGTCGCCAGGGACGCGTAGCCCGGTTGCCGCGATCACGCCCGTGCCGAGCCGGCTGGGCACCGCGTCGGGCCAGTCGAAGAAGGTCAGCTCCGTGCCGGGGTGGCCGATCTCATCGCCGTAAAAGAGGTGGTAGGCCGAGAGGTCGTCCTGGTTGACCGTCTTCTTGATGAGTCGCAGGCCGAGCACCTCCGTATAGAAGGCAACGTTGCGCGCGGCGGCGCCGGTCACCGCCGTCAGATGATGAATGCCGTAGACGTGCATGGCGGACAACTCCCATGGGTGTGGCCGCATCCCGTCGGCGAGCGCGGCCCGAAGAATAGCATACCCGCTCTAGAGGGAGCACCGCACACTTCGCGCCGGGGCGTCCGCGCGCGAGGCCCCGCGCTCGCCGCGGGTCACCCCTGCCTGCGTGCTACCCAGCGCAGTTAGGGGCGCAGCGCAGTCAGGGGTGACACGACGGTGACAGACGCCCCAACGGGCCCACCGGCTAGATGAGAGCTGGCACCTTGTCTGTTCGTACCAGGCGCCAGACGTGATCTGCGCCCGGAATGCGCGCGGTGGCATTGCGTGTGTCGACGACGAGTGGGGCACAACGGACAACCTGCTCGTAATCCACATCGGTATGATCCGTCACGATCACCACACAATCGGACGAAGCAAGGGCCTCATCGGTCAGCGGAGTCGCATACAGGAGTTCGTTCGCGAGGCGCAGTACAGGGACATGCGAATCCGCAAACCGGACATCCGCGTGCCGCTCACGCAAGAGTTCGATGATATCGAGCGCCGGAGATTCTCGGACATCGCCCACATCGCGCTTGTACGCCACGCCTAGGATCAGCACGCGCGCGCCATAAAGACATTGTTGCCGTTCGTTGAGCGCGAGCGCGATTTGGTTCACCACAAAGCGCGGCATCTCACCATTGACCTCGCTCGCCAGCTCGATGAACCGTGCGCGATAATTCATGGATCGCAGCTTCCACGCAAGATATTGCGGGTCAATCGGGATGCAGTGCCCCCCTAGCCCGGGACCGGGATAGAATGGCAAGAAGCCAAACGGCTTAGTGGCGGCTGCCTCAATCACCTCCCACACATCCACGCCGAGCACGTTGGCCATCTGTGCCATCTCGTTGGCCATCCCAATATTGACCGCACGGAACGTGTTCTCCAGCAGCTTTACCAGTTCAGCCACCATCGGAGTGCTGACGGGAACGACGGTATCAAGGGCAGCACCGTACAAGTCCACGGCGATCTGTGTGCACTCGTGTGTCACTCCACCGATCACTTTGGGTGTGTTGCGCACAGTGAAGCGCGGATTGGCAGGATCAATCCGTTCAGGCGAGAAGGCGAGGAAGAAATCGCTGCCGACGTGGAGACCTGTCGCTTCGAACAGCGGCAAGAGCAGCTCTTCAGTCGTGCCGGGATACGTGGTGCTCTCCAGCACGATGAGTTGCTGAGCATGTAGAGTCTGTGCGACTCGCTCAGCAGCGGCAACCACGTACGAAATATCCGGGTCTTTGGTCTTGCGGAGGGGCGTCGGGACGCAAATGCTGATCGTGTCGGCTTCGGCGAGGCGCGCGAAATCGGTCGTCGCGGTGAATGCGCCACTCTGGACCTGCTGCTGGAAGACCGCGCTATCGACGTCTGGGATGTAGCACAGACCAGCATTAAGTGAGGCAACGCGCATGTCGTCGACGTCGAATCCGAGTACGCGAAAGCCAGCGCGCGCGAATTCGACCGCCAGAGGCAATCCGACGTAGCCAAGTCCCACCACGCCCACCACTGCGCGCCGCTGCCGAATACGGGTTGTCAGATTGTCCATCGTGTCCCTCTCGTGTCATGCAAAGTGTTAGGCACAGGGTTAGGCACTTGGAACGGCTCGCGGGTGGTGGGCGTGCAGCGCCTCCAGCGTGCGGGCCAATCCCTCGCGGACGGTGACGCTGGGCTCGTAGCCCAAGAGCTGGCGGGCAAGGGTAATGTCGGCAAGGCTGTCATGCACATCGCCAGACCGCGGCGCACGGTACTCGGGGTCAACTGAGACCTCAAGGAGTGACCCAGCCAGGCGCAGGACCTCATTCAACGAAATCCTTTCGCCACAGCCCACATTGATCGTGCGTCCCACTGCGTCTGGAGCATCGGCGGCAAGCAGGTTGGCATGCACCACGTTCGCGACATAGGTAAAGTCACGTGTCTGCTCGCCGTCTCCGAAGACGATGGGGCGCCGGTGCTCCAGCACGGCGCTGAGGAAGCGGGGAATCACCGCCGCGTATTCTGAGGCCGGGTCTTGTCGTGGGCCAAACACATTGAAGTAGCGGAGAACGACGGTCTCAAGGCCGTAGATGCGCGTGAAGACACCACACAGCAGTTCACCGGTGAGTTTCTGCAGTGCATAGGGAGAGAGGGGATGAGGGCACATATCCTCTCGC
Organism: uncultured Ktedonobacterales bacterium; assembly: GCA_964427535.1. Classification (GTDB taxonomy): domain Bacteria; phylum Chloroflexota; class Ktedonobacteria; order Ktedonobacterales; family JADMIN01; genus CAYRVF01. Next base: position 66,094 of record CAYRVF010000001.1, on the reverse strand, counting down.
TTGGGGAGCACAGGCGTATCTCCATAGACCGATGAAGACCCAGCATAGACAACGCGTCGCACCCCGGCGTCGCGCGCGGCCAGCAGCACGTGTTGCGTCCCGTTGACATTCGTCTCAAGTGACGTGAGTGGATCGGCAATGGAGCGCGGCACCGAGGCCAGCGCAGCCTGGTGAAAGACGACGTCGATACCGGCGACAGCGGCGCGCACCGTCTGCGGATCGCGCAGGTCGCCTTGGATGAGTTCTGCGTGGCCGTCTAGGACGCGCAGATTAGCTTCGTGCCCAGTGGCGAAGTTGTCCAGAACACGCACAACGGCCCCACGCTCCACGAGCGCTTGGGCAAGGTGCGACCCAATGAAGCCCGCGGCTCCGGTGACGAGATATCTCTCAGCGGTCACTGATCACCTCGATTCCAGATCTGCGGCTGGGGCGCTTGCGGGTGAGGGCGCCCTGCGCTGCCATGCCTCGGGCGCATCACGATAGGCCAGCAAGAGGGCGGGCACATCGGTACGAAGAAGTATAGGTACCGCGCCTGCGCAGGATGAATGAGCAGTGCGCCCGTATGCAGGCGGGACACGCGTCTACACGCGCGTCGGCAGGCTGGCTGTTTAGCTCGTGGCGTGTGGCCAGTCGCCTCGAGTCCGCTGCGGGTGTGGTGCAGAGGATCTGGACGTGCAGCAGACCACCTCGTGGCCGTCTCTGCGGGCCACGAGGAGTCGGTGGGCGGAGTTCGCCGCTAGTGTGGTGACCTCCCTGTCGCATCTGTCATCTCGCACCCGCCAACTGCTGTTAGCGGGTGCGTGCGGTGTGCAGCAGCAGCAACACATCCGGCTGCAGCGCCTCGTTGGGCGCATGTCCTTTACCGCACACAGGGACGTTGCTCATGTGGGAGTACCCCATGAGCGCGTACAGTCGTGACGAGCACGGGAAGCACACTCCCTATCCACGTGAGCGCCGCCCGCGAGCCGGCTGGGAACGCACCTGATGTGTAGGCCTCGCTCTGATCGGCGATTCTATCCAGCCGCACGCTCAGACATATGGTCATCCTATACCTGCTTGAACGTGTCCACGCATCCAGCATCGTCACGCAACGGCAGAGAGAGGGAGATTCATGAGAGCACTCACTCAGCCACACATGCAGCTAGGACGGCACGACGGGCGAGCGGCTCGCGGCCAGCGTGCCACGGTCGAGCTTCTCCGGACCATAGATGCTCAGGGACCTCAGCTCCGGTTGCTCGAGACTTACAGAACGCATGCGGCAACAGGCATCCTGCCCGCGAGACGCAGCTACGTGCTGAAGCGCTCGTTGGACCTCGCGCTCGCCATACCGGCCTTGCTGCTGACGTTCCCCCTGTACCCGCTCATCACGGTGCTGATCCGCCTGGACTCCCCAGGGCCGGCACTCTATCGGCAGGTCCGTATCGGCAAGGATGGTCGCCCGTTTGTCGTCTACAAATTCCGGACGATGCGCCAGGCGCCGCCCGAGCAGGCACACGCCGCCCACCTGGAGATTGTGGCCAAGTGGATGAATGGTGTCCCCCTGGACGTTGTTGTCGTCTCGTCTGCGGCTTCTCTCGTACCGAGTGGCGCAGATGTCGCGTCGAGCCGGGCAGAGACGAGCAGTCATCCGTTGATGGGCGAGCCTGCGCTGTCCTCGCACCCGCGCTGGCGACGCAGGCAACGCGAGAAACCGTTTGTTGTGGGCTCGCCATTCAAACACCAGGCCGACCCGCGCATCACTCGGGTCGGCCGCATCCTCCGCAAGCTGAGCATCGACGAATTGCCGCAGCTGATCAACGTCGTGCAGGGTGAGATGAGTCTCGTAGGGCCTCGGCCGCCGATGGCCGATGAGGTCGAGCGCTACAGCGAGCGCGCTCTGGCGAGGCTGCGCGTGCCGCCGGGGATTACCGGGCAGTGGCAAGTCGATGGGCGCGGCCGGGTGAGCTTCGACGGGATGGTCGAGATGGATCTCGATTACGCGGTCCACGGGTCGCTGTGGCGCGATATCTCGCTCCTGCTGCGCACAATCCCCGCGGTGCTGCGCTGTAGCGGCGCAGGTTAAAAAAACCTGGGATGCCGCGCGCCACGGCCCACTCGGCCGCAGGAGACAGTGACCGTGTCACCAGCGGACAGGGCCTGGCAGGCGGCCCTATCCCTATTCAGACTAGAGAGGGTCGGGGGAGTCATCCATGACGACGCTCATCTCCACGTCCCCTGAGATTCCACTGGTCGACTTACGGGCGCAATATGCGCCACTCAAAGATGAGATTCTGACGGCAATCGCAGGCGTGCTGGACTCCATGCACCTCTTTCAGGGGCCGCAGCAGCGCGCGTTCGAAGAGGAGTTCGCACGCTTTTGTGGCTCTCGCGAGGCCATCGGCGTGAGCAACGGTACCGACGCGCTCGAGCTGGCGCTGCGCGCGGTTGGCGTCGGATCAGGCGACGAGGTGATCACCCAGCCCAATACGTTCATCGCTACAGCGGAAGCCATCAGTGCCGTCGGTGCGCGCCCCGTCTTCGTGGACGTGGACACCCGCACCGCTGGCCTGGACCTCAGACAGCTCGAGGCCACCATCACATCGCGCACTCGGGCGATCATCCCGGTACACCTCTATGGGCGCCCCGCCGAGATGGAACCCATCATCACGATTGCCCGCACGCATGGCCTCACCGTTATCGAAGACGCCTGCCAGGCGCACGGTGCGCAGCTAGGCAGCCGCCGGGCTGGTGCGCTTGGCGATATCGCCTGCTTTAGCTTCTATTATTCCAAGAATCTCGGTGCGTATGGTGAGGCCGGCGCGGTGACGACCAATAATCCTACGCTGGCACAGCACGTGCGCCGCTTGCGCGACCATGGCTCCCAGGGTCGCTATCATCATGAGGCGATCGGCCGCAATGCACGCATGGACGAGATCCAGGCAGCTATCCTGCGCGTCAAGCTGCGGCATCTGGAGCGTTGGAACGAAGAGCGCCGGGCGCATGTCCTCCATCTGAGCGATAGGCTGGCAGACACCTCGCTGATGCTGCCTGTCGTTGGCGGGGACGGGGTCTATGACGTCTTCCACCTCTACGTGGTGCGCCATCCTGAGCGCGATCGCCTGCGGGCGTTTCTGACGGAGTATGGTATCGCTACCGGCATCCACTATCCGGTGCCGATCCACTTGCAGCCGGCGTACGCGTGGCTGAGGTATGCACCGGGTGGCTTCCCGGAGGCGGAGCGGTGGGCCAGCGAGTGCCTCTCGCTGCCGATGTACGCTGAGTTGACCGATGAGCAGATCGAGCGCATCGCCACGGCCGTGCATCTGTTCGATGCCACCTCCTGAGGTCGACGCTGACCGTGCACAGAGCCTGATCACGACGCACCTTCAGCACGTCGAACCGACGCAGCATCGGGCAGGCCATCGGCAGGCCGATGCGCGGACATAGAGCGCTGTCACCAGAAACCGTGAACGGCTCGAGGCCGGCACAGTCGTCCGGCTCATCGAGCGATGCTCGTCCTCTCGCGTGAGGCTGCTGAGGCGATCCACTCCGAGGAGGAAGCAGGACGGAGCGGAAGGCCGCGCCAGAGGCAAGCTCAGAATCACCATCTCAGCCGCGCCCCGCGGCCCCCCTGCACGCAGCTCGGCCTCTAGGCGTCGTGATGACGCGCGCTCCAGGAGCGCGAACCACACCTCTCTTGATGTGGACCTGAGGGACCCACGCGTAGACGACCGACCTCGGGACGAGCGCGCCTATCCTCACGTGCAACGTGCCTGTTCCTCATCCCGCAGGTGGTTTCGCTGTCGGGCTCCCTTCAGCACCGGCCTGTCCCATGCCAACAGGCACGTGTGCATCTGCCGTTTCGGAGGTACGAGTACGCAAGGTGTGATACTGGGAGTACGCGTAGTTCTCCTGCTGCACGGCCTGGCGGCGCTCCGCGCGGTTGAGAACGATGCCGATTATCGTCGCGTTGGCGCGCAGAAGCGTATCCCTCACGCGCAAGATGGGGCCCGCGCGCAGTCGTGACCCGTCGACGACGAGCAGTGTCCCATCGGCGACCCCCGCCACCAGAGCCGCATCGACACATGTGCCCAGAGGTGGGGTGTCCACGATCACCATATCCACATTGCCGCTGCCGGGTGGATCACCGATCGACCACTTGAACATTTGCTGCATCTGCTCGGTGCCTAACAACTGCGATGGATTTGGCGGGCAGGGACCAGCCGGCATGACGTAGAGGTTGGGCAGATCTGGAAATACGGATACGAACGTAGGGGCGCTTCTGTGCGCGAGCCACTGCGACAACCCGTTTGAATTTGGGATGCCGAGCAGATTGTGGATCTGCGGATTGCGCATATCCGCGTCGACGAGAAGCACTCGCTTACCGCTCTGAGCCAGTGATATAGCGAGGTTGACCGCCGTCATGGTTTTGCCTTCACCGGGCGCCGCGCCCGTGACAACAACCGTGTGGAGCGGTCTTTCGAGCTCTATAAAGCTGAGATTGGATTCCAGGGCACGAAAACTTGCCGCCAAGCGCATGTTTCGCGAGGCCTCGGGAGCCGAGAGGAGCATATTCGCGCCTTTCTGCGCGCGAATTGCCGCGAGCACGGGCACCCCCATCAACTCCTCGATCTGTTCTGATGTGTGGAGGCGGTTGCCGAAGAGCTCAATCAGAAACACCAGACAGCCTGCCAGCACGAGGCCGAGCGCGCCAGCAACCAGCGCATATCGCAAGGGTCTGGGATGATCTGGCGAGGTCGGCGGAGTGGCCGGTTGGAATATGTGGGTGCTGGTGGCTACGGAGGCTTGTTGTGCGGGAAGTTGGGCATACAGCGTTTGCAGGGCTTCGAAGTTCTTCTGGGCACTATTCAGCTGCTGCTGCAGTGCGGGGATCTGCTGGTTAAAGGGATCCTTCGCCTGGAGCGCATTGATCTGGTCGGTCAGGGACGTGATCTGCGCCGACGTCTGGGAAATCTGCTGACTGAATACCTGCTGAGCGCTGACATAATTCGCCGTCGCGGCTTGCTGTTGTACCTGCTCGAAAGCACCCGCAATCGCATTGGCTAAACGCGCAGCACGAACAGGATCGGTGTCGTCCACCTGCAGGTTAATGAGCTGCGTCCCCGCTTGGTCCGTGACCTGGACATGCGACTGCAGTTGCCCTTCGGAGATGCCGCCAACTTGGTCCGCCGCCTTCTGCAGCACCAGCGGCTCAGTAAGCAGCACTTTGTATGTCGCGATGAGCTGCGTACTGGCAAGCAGGCCGGTGTAGGTATCCTGTCCAGGGGCTTGTTGGTCTACGATAAGCAGTGTGGTCGCGCGGTAGACGGGGCGAGTTTCCTTGCTCACAACGTATGCGCCGACCGCCGCGATCACCACGGAGAGGCCCAGGAACCACAGCCATCGCACGGTAATCGCGGAGTACTGTCGTAACGCTGGGAACTTATTCTGTGCAGGTGAAGGCATCTCCCTGTCCTCTCATCCACGCGCGCCCACTGGCACAGCTAGAGGTGGAAGTGACCCAACGGGGCACTATGACGACCCTGATACTCCTCACCGGGCCTTCTCAGGTTGCCCGCAATGGGGCATGCTGCTCGCGCTCCTCAGCGTCTGCCGGTCGATCCTCCAGACAGGAGGAGGTTGCCGCGTTGCTTCAGCGTATTGGGCTGCCGATGTGCCCTACATGGGGGAACCGTCTCACGAGCGTAAAGGATATCTGCCCAGAAGTAGGCAGGTGGGCAACGGACTATGCCGGGTGGCCAGTGTGTACCTCATGGGGCTGCCTCTGGCCGACGTGCCCTACCGCTCTGTTCTGAGGGCTCATCCTGGTTCTCGTCGCCTCGGACGCGACATGACCGGTACTCATATCTCTGCCCAATAGCCGCTCATAGGCGCACAGAAGGTGCTCCGTCGAATGGTCCCAGCTCAGCACGTCCTCGATGCGCTTGCGTCCCAGCGCCCCCATCCTCAGGCGGAGTGCTTCGTCGTCCAGTAACGCCTCGATTTTGTTCGCGAAGTCTTCCGCAAGGTTCGGCGTTGCGTAGAGCCCGGCTTCCTGGGCGGTAACGCGTGTCTCGGTGAGATCGAAGGCGACGAGGGGCTTGCCCAACGCCATGTACTCCATCGTCTTAATCATGGTACTGGCGTCGTTCAACACGTTATGCGGGTCGGGCGACAGGCCAATATCCGACACACTGAGGTACCGGACGATGTCGTCATGCGGCAGCCAGCCCGTGAAACGAACGTACTCCTCCAGTGCCAGCTCGTGAACAAGCGCACGCAGCGCGGGAGCCTGGGCCCCATCGCCCATCAATACCATGGCGACATCGCGACGGCCACGCCGATGAACGAGGCTCTCAAGCGCATGGACCGCGTAGGCGACGCCATCCTGCGCACCCATCACTCCAAGATAGGCAAGCAGATGGCGGCGTCCCATCTTCAGCTGGGGATCGGGGGCGACCGGCTGCATGTGCCGAAGGTCAGGCCCGTTTCGTACCACGGCCACCTTCTGTGCCGAGCATCCTCCACGTCGGGCCGCGATGCGCCCGATCGACTGGTTTGTCACGATGACCAGATTTGCCGCTCGATAGCTACACCATTCACAGCACAGTAGCAGCTTGTGGAGGAGTTCGGCACTCTTGCGAGGAACGCGACCCTCGATGAAGAGCACCTCGAACAGCTCAGGAGACAGATCGTGCTGATCGAACACGAACCGCTTGCCGAACAGGCGGTAAAACCAGCCGACGGTGAAGAAGATATCTGGCGGATTGGCAGTATGAACGACGTCGAAGCCGCGGCGAAGCCACACCCACAGGCTGAGCCCGAATGTCTTGACCAGCGCGATGGCGTACTCGGCGATGTACGCCGTGGCGCTGTCGCCGGTCGGCAAGTCGTAGCGGTAGATGTGAATGCCGTCTATGCAGCTATGTGTCTCACGATACGCTTCTGCGCCTTTGGGCGAGATAACACTAACCTGAAACCCGCGATCACGTAACGCCAGGGCTTCGGGCCAGACACGCGCATCGTCGGGCGCCGGGCGATTCTCAACCAGCATCAGAACTTTGGGGGCGTGGGTCTTGGTTCTTCCCCGTCTAGGCTGTGCGCGCATGTGCTCTCCCCACTTTCCGCCACTCGTCGATCACGTGTTCGTACACCGCTATGACCTGCTCCGCGACGAGCGAGTTCGCCAGATGGGCGATATCAGCGCGACCAGTGGTTGGCGTTGGGTATTCGAGCGCCTTCTGGAGGCCGGTCGCCAATGCGTCAGGGTCGGAGGGGCAGACGTAGCAGCCTGCCGTGTGCCCGATGACCTGGGCGACATCGCCGACGTCAGTCGCGACCACCGGGACGTTGCAGGCCATCACTTCCTTCACGATATTAGGTGAGCCTTCGGATTTCGAGGTCAGGAGCAGGGCATTGCTGGCGTTGATATACTGCGCGACCGTCGCGTGGGGCAGCCCGGTGGCGACGACCAGCTCCACAGACACGCCTCTGGCCCGTAGACGCTCGATCGCGAGCTGCGCCAGAGGAAAGTCTTTTACGGGGATCTTCGGGTTATTGCCAAACAGCACATAACAGCCGTGTGGGTTCCAGCCGAGCGCCGCGCGTGCCTTGGAGCGCTGGACGGGATGAAATAGGTCAAGGTCGACGCCGTTGGGGATCACATAGACGGACTTGGCCGGGATTGCCTCGCGCATCGCCTCCGACTTGACAATCACGGCGTCAACCCGCTGAGACAACCAGCGACTCACAACTCCGGTGAGCGTGCCCTTCTTGCTGTAGCGGTGATCGGCGAGCGGGGGGTTGAAGACATCGCTGCCGAGAAACGCGACCACCAGAGGCGTCGTCCATTGCAGACGGGCGGCCAGGCACCAGGTGCTGTAGTGGCCGTGAACGACATCGAAACGACGGGTGAGCGTCTTGAAGAACACCTGTGTGGCTGCGCTCATGTAGCGTAGTGGCACAGGGCCAGGCGTGGGGTGGATCACCTCGACGTCAACACCTGCCTCGATAAGCGAATCGACCTGGCTCTTGATGAACGTGCCCGAATGCGGGACCTGCGGTGTCGGGTAGGCTCCCGTGACCATCAACACCCGTAGCGGCTTCTTCGCTACCTGCGGAGTCTCTCTGCGGACCGGGTTGGCAGATGCCGCAGCCATAGTGCCTGTCTCCTTTAGGTTGAGAAGGCGCGCGACTCGTGCCACGACGTACTCTTCGTCGGTATGGTGAGTCGACTATCCTTCGTTAATCGCCAGCGCAGGTGATGCGGGCGCCTGAGCGCCCCGTGCAATGCGCGCGAGCGGCGGATCCATGTACACCTGCATCCAGAGCTCGAGGCAGAGGAGACCCCAGATGGCCCGTCCGTAGTTCAGCCACCGGCGACTGGCATGGGCCTGCAGCAGCTCGCGGACAAACTCGGGCCGAAAGATCCCCCGCTGTTGTGCCAGGGGCGAGCAGAGCATGTCATAGGCATAGGCGGTCAGCTCGCCGCGGAACCAGTGCTCGAGTGGCACATCAAACCCGTGTTTCGGGCGCGTGAGGACCTCGTCGGGGAGCAGGTCGGCGGCGGACTTCTTGAGGAGGGACTTGAGCGTGCCGTTGCCCATGCGCACCGAGGTGGGCAGTGACGAGACATACTCCACCAGATGTTGGTCGAGCAGCGGGGCGCGTGTCTCTAGCGAGTTGAACATGCTGGCCTTGTCGACCTTGACCAGAATGTCGTCGGTCAGGTGGTGTTGCGCGTCCACATACTGCATGCGTGCCACGGTGTCCAGATCGCGCGCGCCCTGGAAGAGGGCCAGCTGCCGGTGATACGGGTCGTGATCGCCTAGCTGCGCCAGGAACTCGGGTTGGTAGATTGCACGGCGAGATCCCGCGGGAAGGAGCGTGTTGGCTTGCACGCAGCGCATATCGAGATCGCGATGTAAAGCGCTGAGGCGCTTCTTGCCACGCATGCCATCGGGCATGAATGCCGCCCCATGTCCGACCAGGAAGCGTGTCCAGGCTGGCGTGCGCTGGATGAGCCACTCGCGCTGATAGCTTGAGTACCCCCCGAAGATCTCGTCGCCGCCGTCGCCACTGAGCGCCACCGTGACCGATTCGCATGCCAGCTTGGACACATAGTAGGTGGGCAACATCGAGTCGTCGCCGAACGGTTCGTCATAGGCCCAGGCCAGTTCGGGGAGGACGGAGACCAACTCCGGCTGGACGACCAGCTCGCGGTGGTCAGTGCCGAAATGTCTCGCCACCTGCCGGGCATAGGATAACTCGCTGTAGTGTTGCTCCTCGAAGCCGATGGAGAACGTCTTGACCGGCTGCGACATCATCTGGCTCATGAGCCCGACGACGACGCTCGAATCGACGCCGCCGCTCAGAAAGGCTCCCAACGGCACCTCACTCATCAAGCGGACTCTCACAGCATCTTCGAGAAGTGCTCGCGTGCGCTCGATGGCGGTGCGCTCGTCATCCTGGCATGTCGGGGTAAAAGGGAGCTGCCAGTAGCGCTCGATGCTGATGTGCCCGTTCTGATAGATCAAGCTGTGGGCTGCCGGCAGTTTGTAGACGTCGCGAAACACCGTGTTGGGGCTGGGCACGTAGCCGTAGGCGACATATTCGTCGAGCGCGATGGGATTGATCTCGCGTGGGATGCCCGCCATGAGAAGGGACTTGATCTCAGACCCGAAAATAAGTCGCTGTCCGTCCCAATAGTAGTTCAATGGCTTCTTGCCAAATCGATCACGCGCCAGCAACAGGCGCTGGCGCGTGTTGTCCCAGAGAGCGAAGGTGAACATGCCACGAAGGTGCGTCACGCACTGATCGCCATACTCCTCATACGCGTGGACGATAGCCTCCGTGTCAGAGTCTGTCCGAAAGTGATGGCCGTGCGCCCGGAGTTCCTCGCGCAAGTCGAGGTAGTTATAGATCTCGCCGTTGAACACGACCAGGATGCTCTGGTCTTCGTTGAATATCGGCTGCTGGCCGCTTGCCAGATCAATAATGGCGAGCCGACGCATGCCGAGCGCGACGCCATCGCCGACCCAGATCCCCTGGTCGTCTGGGCCGCGGTGGCGAATGACTCGGCACATCGTGTCTATCAGGTGCGTGGCGTCTTCATTGCTGCGCTGCGCGTCGATGAATCCGGCTATTCCGCACATGTGGCTGTCTGCCCCTTCCGACGAGCACGTGCGCCAAGGTGTGCCAGGGTGTGTGATGCGTTGTCGTAGTGTAGCGGCATAGCTCAGCCTGGCGTAAATGGGGAGGGCGTGTAGGCGCACGCGGGACATCTACCCACGTACTGGTGAGTGGTGGAGTTGCCACTCTGCGGCTGGAATCGCGGCTGTGCGGATGTCTTGGAGGTGTCGGAGGGAGTCGCGGGAGCGCGCGTCACGTCGTCATAGCGGCATATGCCACGGCGCTTTCCACGAGCGCGCAGTGGTGGCCTGAAGCGACTGCTCCACCTGATGAGCTCCACCGCATAGCTAACAGCTATTGGAGTCGACAGCTTCCACTGCTCTACCGGTCATGCTGTCGTGGGACTGCCCAGTGTCCAGCGAAGGTCGACGCCAGCGACCTTCGGGCTCGTATCGCGACGGTGCGGACGGGTATCAGGCGTCACTGGATGCGGCGATAGATGTCTCGTACCAGTGAGTAAGCGGGAGCCGGAGCATTCGCCTCCAACCATCTCCTGCCCGTCTCGATACGGTCTCGCCACGGGATGTACAGACCCGCGCGGGTAAAGGGTTTGGCAAAATGAATATAGGTGTACGAACCCGGTAGAGCCCCCCAGTTCCGCTTATGTTCTTGATCTCCGCGTAAGAAATCATAGCGATGTACACCGTCAGCGATGAGCTGCTTGATGATGTGGGCTCGCAATACCTGGCCCGCCCGATCGGTGTAATGGGCTGGATCGAGACCTTCCTGCAGCTGATACACCGTATCGCCGTAGCGGAAGGCAAATTGTGCCGCTACGATCATCCCGTCGAGTTCCAACAACCAGAACTCTAACCACCCGCGGCGAAGGAACGCCCGGCTCATGTCCGTGTAAAACTGCCTGCGCTCCTGTGAGGAAAAGGTTCCTGGGAGCCCTCGGCCAGTCCACCGCTTCTGGTGCAAATCGAACAAGACGTCCAAATACCCTGGTAGCTCCTCTTCTCTCACACACTTGTAGATCGCAACAGCGTAGTGCCGGCGCAGCCGGCGTGTGTAGCGCTCGATTCCGTAGGCCTGCTCTTTGGAAAGCTGCCCGAGATATGCGTCCCAGTTCTCAGGCAAGACGACCGCGGAATTCGGGTGCTCATACACGCCCTGAACCCATTTCATCGTGTCGAGGAGCCTCAACATCGGGCGGGTGTTCGGTGAATTGGCAGGCAGCGTGTTCAACTCACAGAGATCCCACACCGACTCGGATGCGAGCCAGTCGAGCACCGCTTTCGCGCAGACTTCTTCCTGACCGGTGCGGACTATCAGATCGAGGTTATCAGAGTCCACTGTTCCGTCACCGACGAGTCGCAGTCGCCTGAGCCTGCCGTAATAGCGACCGTTCACCTCGTCGAGATAGAACGGTGCCACTCCGACCAGTTCGCCGCGCGAGTTCGAAAAGGTGATGGTGAGGAGTTGCTTGCCCGCGCTAAATGCCTTCCACCAGGCGCCCAGCCACTCTTGAGTTGAGAAGATCGTGGGACCTGTGCTCTCTTGCAGCAGGTGCTCCCACGCCGCGCGGAGCTCTGCCAGCTCGTCCCAGGATGTGTAGACGCGTGGTCGGAGCGTGCTGGCGGGAGTCCACGTTGCTGTACGCGTGATCAAAGCCATCTTCGACTCCAGTCTCCCAGAGATTGCGCTTCGACTGCCACCGACCTGTGCGGAACGCTTCTGGTACCGATGCTGGCTCGCTCGTCAGTTGTCCGTCGCACAACTTGGGCACGCGGTGGGCCGCGCGTTGGATTCGCACCTGATAGCTCGAATGAGCATCACTGGTGGGTGGAGATTGGTGTTGAAGGCATCGTGTCGCTCGGCTGTCGAGGTCCCGTCGGGCTTCAGCGCGAGTGGTGCGACACAGTGTGCCTGATGTGTCTAATGTGCCTGGTGTGCCTTATCCTGGGTATAGCGCCTGTACGGCTCCACTGCACGCCGAGGGTGCATTCTCAGCTGGGCGCAGAGACTGTGTACCGCGTCATCTGCGCTGGTTTGCGGGCTCCCTCTAGGAGCGTACCGCCGCCTCCAACCCGAGGTACATAGGGCGCGTGTGAAGGTGCGTGCGGGACATCCGCCCATGAACGGATGGAGAGACGAGCGCCCGAGGCCCCAGGACCGTTCAGTTGTCGCCGCCCTCCCCCCAGTGAGCCTTTGCCTCGCATGTTTCCCACGTAGTTCATCGCTGCTGACTGACATCTGCACTCGACCCACGTCCACTATGTTACTCGCCTGGCTGAAGCACGCTAGGCAGGTGCGGGTTGTCATGCATCCAAGACCGCGCGCATGTCTAGTGGGGCCGTGATACAAGTTCCCTGCACTAAACTAGGGGGTTTTCCCCAGAGACCTTCTTCGTGCGGACACCTACACTGGCCAACAAACACACATTTTGCTGCGCTTCATTCGCAGCGCGATGCGAGGGCATGCGTGGAATGGCAGCTTTCACTGGCAGTCTCACGGACGCAGTCACCGCATCGGACGGTCCGGGAACAGGGTCGCGCAGTGCAGCCTACCACTCGAGTAGAGAGGAGCTACCCGTGAGAGAGTCCGCTGTAAAGTATCTTGCGTGTCCGCGATGCCTGGGCCAACTCGTTATCAGCTCGGCCGAGAAGCGGCAGGGAGACATTCTGGAGACAGCGGAATTACTCTGTACGGACTGCCAGACAATGTATCCGGTCGTCTGGTACATTCCGCGTTTCGTTCCTATCGAGAACTACGCTTCGAGTTTTGGATTCGAGTGGACCTTGCACGCGAGAACACAGTACGATAGCTACAGCGGAGTAAAGCGATCCGAGCGGCGCTTCTTCGAGGAAACCCGCTGGCCGAGAGATCTTACGGGTCAGGTGATTCTGGAGGTGGGAAGTGGCTCGGGGCGGTTTACCGAACAGGCGGCTTCGACGGGGGCGTTTGTCGTATCGCTGGACTACAGTCATGCCGTCGAGGCCAACTATGCCTCGAACGGGTGGCGCGAGAATGTCTTGATCGTCCAGGCCGATGTCTATGCCATGCCGTTTCGCCCTGGGTCGTTCGACAAAGTCTTCTGTTTTGGTATGCTGCAGCACACGCCAGACGTGCACGCGGCGTTTCTAGCGCTGCCCCCCATGCTTAAACCCAATGGGGAGCTCGTGGTGGACATCTACAAGAGGACGTTCTTCCGTACCTACCTGGCGACGAAGTATTACGTTCGCCCGTTGACCACGCGCATAGATCCTCCGCGCCTATATCGCCTCACGCGCCGCTGGATTGACTTTGTCTGGCCGCTTACCCGCGCAATTAGCCGTATCCCCCGTATCGGTCCCACCATGAACTGGCGCCTGCTCGTACCTGACTACAGCAGATTGGGACTTCAAGGGAGCATGCTGAAGGAGTGGGCATATCTGGACGCGTTCGATATGCTATCGCCGCGTTATGACTCACCGGTCACGATTAAGACCCTGCGGAGGTGGTTCACTGAGGCCGGGATGACCGATGCCACGGTCCGGTATGGCTACAATGGGATTGAGGGACATGGCAAGCGTATAACCTCACCCGCGTAGGAGAGCTGACGGTCTCGTCCGGGCCGGTCAGGTGCCCAGCGCCGGTTGGGATGCGCTCTCCGCTCTCAGCTTCCTACCGTCGGCCATGTCCTCGTAGAGCCGCATGTACACATCCATGATGTGTTCGAGCGCATAGTGGTTCTCGACGGCGGCACGGGCAGCACGACCATATGTCCGAGCCAGCGCGGGATCGCGTAACAGGGTGAGCAACGCCTGCGCGAGGCCATCTACATCTTCCGGCTCGACCAGCAGGCCGTTCATGCCGTGCTGAATGATGTCCTCGCTGCCGCTGACGCGTGTGGCCACACAGGGCAGGCCGCAGGCCATCGCCTCCAGAATGGCGTTCGGCATGCCTTCGTAGCGTGAGGCGAGGACTGCCAGCCCGCCACGGTGGAGCTGCGTCGGCACGTCGGTCTGCCGCCCCGTGAATTCGACGCTGTCGGCGATGTCGAGCGTCTTCGCGAGATGCTGCAGCGATTCCTCCAACGGGCCGTCGCCGACGACGATCAGTCGTGCCTGCGGGACCTGATCACGCACCAGGCGCCATGCTCGTAGAAGAACGTCGATGCCCTTCTGGTACCGCAGCTTCGAGACACAGATGACGGTCTGTGCCTGCTCATTCGAGGAGGGCTCTGCGCGGGGCGGCGCAAATCGGATGATGTCTACACCATTCGGGACGAGGTGCACATGAGGCAGCTCAAAGTGGTGCGCGGCCAAATACGTCTGTGTCTGCGAGCTCAGCGCAACCACGACAGCGCCGTTCCGACGGAGCAGATATCGGGTGAGTCGTACGCCCACCCGTCCTATGCGCTCCAGATCTTCCAGGTCTCCATCCATGCGAAGGTGTTCAGCGACCGGCGAAACCGGTGCAGCCCTATCGGGTAGTCCAGCACCCCATGAGGCGTCGTTCGGAAGCCGCGTTGCATCACCCACGCCTGTGGCTCGGACGGAAACGAGCAGTGGGGTGCCCGTGACTCGACACACCAACGCTGCCGAAAGCGCCAGCACATTGAGCTTATAGACATGCACGATATCGTAGTGCCGGCGCTGTCGCCAGAGCGTCCAGCCCATGATCGCCATGGCCATCAGGTACGACAATTTTCGCAGTGGCGCCCGCCGCTCCTGGCGATGTATCAAGGGCCACCCGGCTACGCGCATGACCGGCACACCGTCGACCACATCTCGCCGCGGCCAGGATGGGTGGTGGCGAAAGGTCACGACGGTCGTCTCACAGCCCCGCTCGCGCAGCAGATGGCTGTGCATGCGAGCTTGCTGTTCAGTTCCTCCAAGCGATGGATGAAAATCGGCAACGGCGATGTAGATGCGCGGCTTGCTCATCACCCCTCCGTTCTGGCGTCGCTAGCGTAGTGGCTGCGACACCCTTTGTTGCCGTGACTCTGGGCTCGGTCCCACATTTGTGCCCACTAACGGCTGTTCGGTCTCGGATGGTGGCTTGGGATATGACCAGTAGCGGGCGAACGGGAGCGTCACGATGATCCAGAAGTAGGTGCCTAGCAATGGCTCCATGATCTGGTTCGAGTCGATCGACTGGATGATCGTGCTGATACAGACCGCCAGCGCGATGGAGTAGAGGAGACGATGCTCTCCTGAAGCCTTTTTTGCGCCTTTGACCAGGCTCACCAGGAGGGCCGTTAGAGCCAATGTGAGCAGCAACAGGCCGATGATACCGTGGTCGTAGAGTGTCCCCAAAAAGAGACTGTGTGGAGACGTCCCAATGAGGCTGATAGAGGTCAGGCCATTGGCGCCGATATGCAACGCGGTCAACAGAGCGTCAGATGCGCCCAGCCCGTGGCCGAAGATCTGGGTGGGGTCGAAGTGATCCAGCACGGCCGCCCACAGATAGGTGCGCCCATTGAGTGTCGCAAGATCCTGGTTAAAGAAGCGATCGAAGACGTGCACATAGCCCAACACCTCCAAGAGCACCAGGAGGATGCCCACCCCAAGAGTGCCGCAAAGTACGCTCACCTTCATCCGGCGCGAGGGCAAGAAGAGGCCGAGGATGATGAGGCACAGAGGAACAGTGGCAAGGGCCGCGCGTGTGAACGTCAGCCCGAGTGCCAGCAGAAAGACGAGAATGAGGGCCGAAAGACCGGCCCGCCATAGCAGGCCTCGAACGGTAAACAGGCGATAGAGCGCCAGTGGGATCACGAGCGACAGGAAGAAAGAAAAGCCGGTGGCGACGCCGAAGATCGAGCTGGCACGAAAGACCCCCGCTTGCGTGTCAAGTTGCCCGTAGCGGTGCGTGACGTAGCCATAGATCCCAAACAGCGCGAGGCCCGCCGACAACGCCAGGATAGTGTCGGTTACTCCCAGCAAGCGGCGTCGCGTCGTCAAGATGTTCACCGACAGCACTGCCAGGGCCACGACATCCAGGGTAAGCGTCCACTCTTTCAGGAAGGTCACGGGATCGATACTCGAGACTCCAATGCTTATGAGCGACCACAACAGGAAGAGCAGCATGAAGGCCAGCGCGGGGATGCGCCTCACGGTCTCCCAGAACGGCACCGTCACCAACAGGAGTAAGGTCGGCACCGTGAGGGCAGTCTGCACATTATTGCCGCTGAGGAAGGGAACCGCCGAGCCAAAAAAGACTTCGATGGACGCCCACACCAGCAACAGCACGTAGGGAAAGCGCAAGAGGATCAGGATGAAGGGGACCCCCAGGACAATCCGTAGGACCAAAACGGGGTCCATGAAGACGCTGCCGACTCCCGCCGCTAAGATGGCAAGCAGTGCAACGCTGTACAACAGCGGTTGTCGCAGCTGAGGCGGGATGCCAATCCCCGGGAGGCGCTCCTCCCGCGAGGCCACCCACGGGAGGTCGTGGAGTTCCACACCGAACCGACGCGGAATGTTCATCGTGAACCTCGCGATCCATGTCTGGCACTGCCGAAAGCGAGCGCCGCCCATCTGGCGGAGGCCCACCAGAAGTTCCGGCGGAGGCCTCAGCAGGTCCAGATTGCCGACCTCACGCCGGAGCAGGATGAGCAGGATAATCATCGTGCAGTAGTAAACCGCCGAGGTTGACAGGGCAATGCCAACGCTCTGCCACAGGCGAGCGAAGATAAAGTCGAAGAGGGCGTTGGCCAGAATTGCGAAGAGACTCGTCAACGTGAGGACATATGTCTTGCGAACTGCGCTAAAGGTCCGCGCCAACATGAACCCCAGCGCCATCGGTATCAGGCCCACCGTGAAGCCCCTCAGCGTGCTGGCTGTGTGCGTGGTATCGGCCGGCGTGAAGGCCCCGCGTTGGAAGAGGATTTGCACGATCAGATGCGCGAACACAAACATGAGAGCGGACAACACGGCTGTCACACCACCAACAACCCATAAATTCAAACGCAGAGTTTCTTTGAAGGCGCGTACATCCCCGGCAGCGATTTGACGCGACAGAAACGGGAGCACCGCTCGCCCCGCTGCGGCAAAGATGACACCGACCGGCACGCTGATGAGCTTGAGTGAGTAGTTAAGCGCGGAAATGCTGCCTGCCGAGAGGGTCGATGCAAACATCTGGTCGACGAGAGGACTAGCCTGTAAGATCAGGCCGCTAACAAGGGCAGGCCAGGCAAGGGCTAACACCGCGGCGATCTCCGCATTGTGCAGGTCTATGATGGGGCGGTAGGCAATCGTTGTGCTCCGCACCCGCACCACAACCACACTGATCTGGAAGCATAGGCCAACGAGCATCCCAATACACAGGATAATGACGCCCTCTGATCTGCCTATCACTAGCACCAGTACAGCCGTTGTGAAGGGGACGAGTACGCCGGCATAGGCGGGCCACCCGAACTGCCCTTCCGCGGCGAGAATGGACTCCAGGTAGCCGATCGCGACCAGAAAGAGAAACGCGGGAATGATGAATGGAGTGAGGTTGACTGCCAGTTGCATGGTCCCCGGGTCCAGGCCAGGGGCCACGATGAAGATGAGCTGGCGACGGAAAACGAACATGACCACAGTGAGCAGTGCCGCCCCAATGAGAAACAGATTCAGCAGCGTGCTGAAGAAAATGGTCATCTGCTCTCGTGTAGCGTGGTCTCGTACGCGTGTATAGCCCGGGACGACCGAGACATCCAGCGAGCCAGTGATGAGCGACGCGATGAGGAGGGGCAGCCCAGAGGCCACGAAGTAGGCGTCCATTGCCGCGCCGAGGCCGAAATGCGAGGTGACGATCACCTGATTGAGCATACCCATCACGCGGATCAAGAGTGCCGCCGATGAGATGCTCAGGAAGGCGCGGAAAATACGTTGATTCGCGGTTCGGTGGCGGGCCGCCTCTGCCTGCGCAGACGCCGCGTTCGAGATTTGCGACATCTCTCCTGCCGTTCTGGGGGCTAACGCACACTGCCAATGCAGCCGCTTGGGTCGCACGTGGTCACTGCCTCACCGCGACAGCGACATTCGCGCTACCGGCTTACTGCAGTTGGCGTGACAGTCCGCTCACTGGCTCATCCACGGGACTCGTATAGACTCCCATTGCGGTGTGTGTCTGCTGAGATGGAGTGTTGTGGACCGGCTCAATCCTGGTCTTGCTCTTCGGTGCAAACAGCAGGCCCGGCACCCGCACCCCGGCTACGCGCGCTGCCAGGACCAACCAGTGGTCACTGGCCTCCGCTCCGATACGCCGCAGAAGCAATGGATCGCTCTGTGGAGTGTTCACTCCGGTCGAGTTGATTGCTGCCCAACGGTAGCCCGCTGCGCGCACGGCCTCGAGCGCATACTCACCGAGGTGCTCGTGGTGCCCTATTGGGTAGGCTAGCGTGCGCACAGGGTGACCCAGTTGCTGCTCGAGCACCATGCGGCACTCGCCTATCTCGCGCTCGACCTCGGCCGGATCGCGCAGACAGGCCAGGACGGGATGGTGCATCGTATGGGCGCCATACGAGACCCACCCGCTCGCCTCCATCTCTCGCACCTGCGCCCAGGTAAGCGGTAGGGCTGGCAACTCTTCGCCAGCTACCGATGGCGGTACGGCTAGCGCCTCACGTATCGAGGCGAGAAATGCCTCCCGGTCAGCGATCGACGTCGCGTACCGTAGGCCGGCGTCAATCGCCCGCGTCAGCGCCTCACGCTCCTCTGAGTTATCCAGGTGGTAGGTGCGGCCCGCGAAGCTGGCTGCGCTGGCCTGCCCACGGCGGACGAGGCGTTCGCCTTCGAGCCACCAGAAATGGTCGCCGCTGTCGATGTAGCCTGGAATCAGGAAGATGGTGACTGGGATGCCGAGCTCACACACGAGCGGGAAGAGGTGCGTGTAGTTGTCGCGGTACCCGTCGTCGAAGGTCAACACCGCCGTGGTACGCTGATCGGGCTGCTGCTGTGCGTCACCACTACGAGGCGCGGAGAGCTCCTCAAGCGCCACCTCGAGGGGGAGGAGGCGATAGTGCCGCTGGAGGTAGAGCAACTGACCACGCAAACCATCCCCGGCCGCCCGGTGGTACGTGAGGATGATCAGACGCTGCCCCTGGCGACGCCTCCGCCAGCGTAGAAGTGGCACCAGTCCGCTGTAGTAAAGGCAGGCCCCGACGAGTGTGCGTACTGGCTGTATGCTGCGGAGTTTCCTGTACATGAGCCCCCTCGCCCTGCGTGTCCTGTCCTGCGATACGGAACAGGTGCTGCGCAGCACCTGCCCAACGGTCGTACCAATGCAGTGTAGCTTCCTGCCCGCGCACGGACTATAGATAAAAGCCTGGGCGTGATACTAGGCTGATGTCCCGCATGGACGACTGAGCATCGCTGGCCCGCGGCAATGACACAACTCCTATCACACCAGCACCAGCGCACCTGGCATCCTTGAGCATGCTAGGCGCGGGGGGCGGTGTGGCGCTTGGTGTCAGCGGACGACGTAGCCCAGCCCGCTGCGCGAGGTGGTGAAGACCGGCGTCCCGTTCTGCCAGTCAATTTCGAGCAGCTTCCGGGTGTTGGATAGTGGCGGTAGGGTGGTTGTCACGGTACGCGTTGCCGTGTCGATCACGTCGCCAGAGTCTCCGACATAGACGAAGCGCCCGTCCCCGCTGTGTTGAAGCCAGCCGTCTTTCGCGCAATCGTACGCGCACGGTGATTCGCTTCCTGCCATCGACGTGACCTTGATATCGGCAACCTGCCGAGGTGCCACGGCTGGAACGCCGCTCACGTCGAAGACGTGGACGCGACTGTTCGGCGAATCCATGACATAGAGTTCCTTCTCGTTGGGAGACAGCGAGATGCCGTGGCTTGGAGCAGAGGGTCCTCCCGTATCCCACGAGAATCCCTTGACTGGCACGGTATAGAGTACCCGGCCCGTCGTGATGTCACTGACCTGGAAACCGAGGAAGCCGGTAGCAGTTGTATAGGCGAGGGTTTGTTTGCCATTGATGGTAAACGGTCTGACACCACCACAAAGCGGCCCAATCTTCCGAATGACGTGGTTGGTGGTCGTGTCCGCCACCTCGAGATAGTTGTAATTCCTGCCGCCGAGGTACACATGCGTGCCGTTGAGGCTGACGATGGTATTGTGCGGCCCCAGCCCTCCCCGAACGGTGCCGGTTTCCGCGCCGCTAGCGGCATCGATGACGTACCAGTTGCCGTTGTTTGTGAGCTCGCCATCGGGCAGATAGATGGACTTGCCGTCCGGCGTGATGGCCATGCTGTCAATGCCATGCGCATACTGTTTCGTCCAGAGGATCCGATTGGCGATCAGGTCGAACTTGAGCAGTGAGCCATTCCCATTGTTACCGCCATCTCCCCCGTAACTGACGTAGAGCATGTGCGTAACCGGGCTTGCAACGATGCCCCTCACGCCAGCAGTTGTTGGCAAGCTGATGTGCTGGACGAGCCGGTGACCGTGATCCATGTCGTACACATACATCTCACCATCGGGAAAGACATACTCATAATGCTGCGTGTGAGCGCTTCCCGCCGTGGGCGGTGCGGGGGGCGCGGAGCTGGTGCCGGATCCGGTCGAGGTGCCTACCTGTGTCGGCATGCAGGGGCCGTAGCTCATGCACACCTGCAGCGCGTGGACTCCAAGTGCCGCCAGCGGGATGAGCACGACAACGACGACTACGCTGGCAATACGCGCCTTGCCTGGACGAAACAGGGCGCGGAGTTGGGCTCTCAGGTGCATGCACGTCTCGCCTCTCTCTGCGTGACGCCTGGTTCCTGGCCGGCCGGTCGTCCGGCGCTTTCGCCACGTATCGGTCGCCGGCGCAGGTTTTCGTTCATGTCAGCCTCACGAGAGAGCTGTTGATGCTTGCCATCGTCGGGCAAGCGGCTCTGCAAGCGTCGGATCAGGTTACTTCGACCAAGGCGGTTATACACGTAGCCTAGAGCTTGTGTTCACGAGCGGCGCGAATCGGTGCACGGGTCAGCCTTCTTGGCATGAGAGTGTGCGCTGCTGCATGAGTGTGGTGCTTCGCTCACCGACTCCACTGCACACTCCGCTGGTCCGTCTGGACAGTAGACTAGAGCGCGGATTTCCTCGCGAGTACCAGGTACTGTGCTCCGGTGGCGCGCAAGACCGGCACGCCCCGATCCGCCAGGCGCTGCAGCCACCGATGGACCGCGATACCTAGAGAATGCGGGAGCAGCCGTCGGTGCCGGATCTTGAAGGGCCCAAACCCGAGTGTCATGCCTCTGGTCTTGGCAAGCTGAGCGCTCGCGAGCGCTGTATCGATTTGGCGTGGGCTGTGATACGTGACTGGGACACGCAGGGTACTCTCATGCGATGGGTGAAGCCGCCCAGCGCGCCCGAGCACGACTTTGACGCGTCCTCGCAGTGGCGCAAGCGCCGGACAATTCCACGGGTCGAGAACGGTGATCAGCCTAGCTGGATTGTCAGCCGTGAGCAGGACGTAACCGTTCGGCCGCGTCACACGCGCCATCTCTCGCATTGCCAGCTCTGGCCGTGGGAGCCACGGAAGGACGCCCAGGGCGACCACCAGGTCGAAGGCCCCGTCCTCGAACGGCAGAGCTTGGACATCGCCGAGTTGCACTGACAGCCGCTCGGCAGTCCCAGATTCCACCGCATGTCGGCGCGAAAGCTCGACCATAGCCTCGGCGGCGTCGATCGCCTGGACACGAAAGCCGCGCTGGGCGAGGGCGACTGCTAAGAAGCCTGCGCCACAGCCAGTGTCGAGGACACGCGAGCCCGGTTTCAGCGCTAAACTGTCGATCCACGCGAGTGTGGTCGCCAAGCGATCCCGGTACACTTCGGCCTGCACGCTAGCATCACCGTAGATGTCTTTCCAGAAAGCCGCGTGGGACCAGAAATAGGCGTTCACCTGGGCTTGCTGCTGGTGATACGGGATAGCTGCTTGGTCCATTGTCGAGACCCCCTGGTCGTACATGCGCAGGCGGTTAGCTCCGGTTCGGTACCAGCGTGAGCACGTATGGTAAAGCCGAAGTGCCGTGACTCATCAACGCGGCGCGCGTGACAATCGCAGCGTTCTTGCCTTTCGCACCGCATGACCGACAAAGCCAGTCGTCGCTGTCCACGCTGGACCGGGATCCCGCCAATCGACGTAGTAGTACCCCATAGGCACGAAGAACGCGAGGCAGAAGTCGACGATTGCCTTGGCCGGCGGTGCTACTCCCGGTCTGCCACGTTGCTGCACTGCTGCTACCGTGGTCATGAGGTCACCCGACAAGTAGCGCAACCAGACGCCGACGCGATACCCCTCCACCACATCTATCTTTTGTCCGCTTGCCCACTGGTACAGCAGATAGGGAAAGTCGACCCCTGAACGCACAGCAAGCTCGGTGGATGCGGCGAGACGCGGATTGATTTCCATGAGGTAGGGATGTCCAGCACTGTCACGTCGGAATTCGACGTGCGAACAACCTTCCAACTCTATTTCACGCACGAGACGCTCGGCTTGATCGCCAATATCTGGCGGTACCGCAATGCTTTGGCCCAGCACAGATTGGCCCCCCAATGGAGGGTATACACGCTTACCCCATTGAGCAAAACGCGCGTACATCTGGTGGTTTGCATACATGAAGGTGAGGGACTCGCGTCTGCCGGACAGGAATTCTTGAAAGAGCGCTGTCATGCCGACGCTCGCCAACTTTTCCACAGCCCGCAGCGCGTCGTCGGGTGTCGTTACCAACGTACTTATCACGTACGTACCCTGGCCTTGGCCTTGCGCCCATGAGAGCATCGGCTTGACCACCGCTGGGAGCCCGATATCACGCACGGCCGCGCGGACGTCACTCGCTGCCCCGACATGGACAGAGCGAGGGGTGCACAGGCCCAACTGCCTGGCAATCTCCAACGTACGCGCTTTGTTGCTAGCGATGGCGAGGGCCGGTTCTGCTGCGAGAGCAATACGTACCCGTTGCTCGAGTCGCTCACGATGACGACGTAGCAAGGGTATGGTTCCTTCAGACGAGGCGACCAACACCCGTGCGGGGGTATGCTCGAGCAGTTGCTCAAGGTACGGCAAATACGCATCAGTACCCTCTTCAGTTGGGCAGACGAAGGCCTGCTGACACCACCGCGAGGCCAAGGCCGGTTGCCGATCAGAGGATCCCACTGCCGCTACTTTCAGACCGCGCCTGCCGAGCGAACGTACAGCCGCCAACGCTTGGCGCAGTCTCGCATCGAGCACCAGTGCGTCATATGTGACCTGTCGAGTTGCTGATTGGAGGCCCGAGGCGGTGAGTGTGTCGCGCTCGATTGGTACATTCAAAATGGTTTCTCGAGTCGTATCTGGCCAGCTACTCACTGCGTCCGACCTCCTGATTCGCAGTATGCCGCGGGCATTGCAGGGGCCCCCGTCCGTGAAGGACGACATGGCAACCCCCGACGGTGTCACCATTTCGTGTTACCTGCCCACGTCACACCCAAAGTGTTCCTGATTGTCTGCCTTGAAGTGTGGTCTGACGGGCGACGATGCGGCTGCCCAGCAGTTTGCTTGCAACTGTGCTGAACGCGGCCGCCTCACCACTACACCACACCTCAAGCGTGCCAGAGACTTCGTGATGGAAGGTGGCAGGCTGGATCAACGCCTCTGCAGCCAGCACCCGGTGGGTGCGGCGCGCGACAGCTGTGGTGCTATCAACGACTTTCACACGACACCCGGCAATACGCTCGACCACAGGACGCAAGGCGGGAAAATGGGTGCAGCCCAGCACAATGACGTCCACACCGTCCATCAACATGGGGGTCAGTGCCTGCTTTACCGCTTGCTCTACCGCGGGCCCCGCGAACTTGCCGTCCTCGACGAGTGCCACTAACTCAGAACAACCAGCGACGTGGACTTGGATGCCCTGTGCAAACTCATCAATGAGGCGGCGTAGGTGTGGGGCTTGAGCAGCATGATTAGTTACGGCAATGCCAATGCGTCCGTTCTTCGTAGCCCGTACGGCAGCTTCGACTGCCGGGACGACACCCACCAACGGAACATGGAAGGTGGTGCGTAACGTGTCGAGTGCCGCAAGTGAGGCAGTGTTGCAGGCGACAACGAGCAGCTTCACACCTTGTTCAAGCAGAAACTGGCCTGCGTGGGTCGACAACTCGATAATTTCGCTGTCACTCCGCATGCCATAGGGGAAGTGCGCCGAGTCACCGAAGTACACATAGCTTTCGCCTGGCAACTCATCGCGTAGCGCCGCAAGGATGGTCAATCCTCCTACACCAGAGTCAAAGACCCCGATGGGAGCCTCTGCATATCCCGAGACCCGCACCGCGCTATGGTCATGTATGCGTGTTGGAAGCTCTGGACTGCACGGATAGGGGCCGGATCCTAGGGCCATGCATCACCTCCGTAGAGTGATCGCTGGGTGGTAGTGCACACAGGAACGGCGGGATGGACTGAGGCCGACGACTGCCCCTTGGCAAGTGGACCGTGCGGCTGGGTAATGCCGAGTTGTGCTGGGACGGTGCCTGGAGAGTATGCAGCGACCCCAGAGCTCTCTTAGCCGACCAATGTCTCTGCCAGCTGCCTCACCACCTGACCATCCTCGACTTGGTACACATCGTTGAGGTCATTGACGTGCGCTAGGATAAAGTCGAGGTCCCGTGTTTGGTCGGTACGCCGGAGATATTCAGCGCTTGCACCTTCGACGATCGCGTCGACGGGGATACCGCTCCATCGCTCAATAATTGCGGCTGTCCTGACGTCCTGGGGTACGAAACCCTCCTCGAGGAGACCTTCTGCAATCCAGGCGCAGCAAAGTTGATCCTCCTCGCGGAACTCGCCCTTGGAGCCTGCACCGATAACGGCGACCATTGAATGGTGAGCCGCCAGATGGGTGACTAACGCACTGTAATTCCGCAGGCAGGCGATGTACATCGGCTGCGACTCGGCAGCTCCGCACATGAGCTTTGTGCCTGAGGAAGACACATGAATCATCGGGCGGTGAATGTCGGTCCGAGTCTCCAAGTCTGCCGGACTGTTGTTCATGTCGAAGCCAGTAGGCATGTTCCCACCAACCTCTCCCACAAGGAGCGGTTCAGTGAGCCTCGCGGCGAGTGGAGCCGCGGCCTCGATCGACGGGACCGGATAGCACCTTCGACCAAGGGCGACACAGGTCACTGCCGTGGTCGTGGCCCTGATCACGTCGACCGCGACAAGCGCGTAGCCATCCCGATAGGTTTCCACGCTCTGAGGAAAGCAATCAATCGCTACTGTCTTCCGCATGACCAGCTCCCGTTCTATGCAGGCTCGCGCACCATGTATGCCGGCCGCAGCTTGGGTTTCTCGAACGCGTCCGCATGGAGGCCGCGGCGGTAGATCTCGACACGCAGCAGTTCCTCCAGGCGCACGTTGCAGAGCTGGACGTGCGGTCCGAAGTGATCGAGGAATGCAAACTGGCTCGGTTTATTGGGAGCCTCGAACATGGCGACATCAAGGCCGAATTCCTCGGCGAAGCGGTCCGCAACATCCGTGTTGAGGGATCCGTCGTCCCCGAATGCCCCAATCCCGCGTGCGCTCTCGCGGGCCTCGACGACAAGCTGTACTGCCCCGCCATCCAGCCATGCCTTCCCTCGTGCGATGGCCTCATTGAGGGAGTCCGTGGTGAAGGGCCCTTCATGCTTCTTGCCCATCTCGTACTGGACAGTGAGTCCTCGCTCACGGGCCATCTGCACGATCACCCGGGGTTCCATAGGCAGGGTGGTGAAGCCTTCCGCACATTCGATCCGTGAGATCCCCAGGTCCGCGCAGAGGTCAAGATATGCCTCCAGTTGTCCCTGAACCACAGCGATCTCGAGTGGGGTCCCCCCGGTCACCGCCGGCACATTGTGAGCTCGTGCCGCTGCGATCTTCCGGCGGGTAGCTCGTTCATCAGCAACTAGCCAGCATGCCATCGAGATTTTCAGCGAGGTCATCAGGTGGGCACTCTGCTCGAGATGGCTCTCCACCGTCACGGGGTCATAGCCTGGATCGAATGGACATATCAACGGTGGCAGCTCTGCCACGCCGATCAAGTGCAGGTATTCCTGTGTGCTCAGGTGATTGTGACCGTCGCGCATCTCGCAACCCTCCATTTCTGCTTCCTCTTCGTACCCCAATGTAGACACGTTTCTTGGCGCAGTTGAATGGGTGAACTGCCCCACACAGGCAAGGGACACGCATCTATCACCGCCTGCGCGGCGTTATCGTCGAGCCCTGGCCCTAAGCGGATCGATGCGCCTGAGAGAGCAAAGTCGGCGTGCTCCGCAAAGACATTACGGCCCCACCGGCGGCGCGCCGCCGGTGGGGCCGCTACGTGTGGAAAGCGTGCTCGTCGTCAGCGCCGACCGCATGCGTCGATAGGGCATGCCCACCTTGGGCACGCATGAGCGAATGGCTGGTCTTCGCATGACGCCACGAGGGTGCACACTGAACAGGTCCATCGCATGGCACAGTCTGAGTCCGCAGCAACCAGGTGCACGCTGGGTGCAGTTCTTTGCGCGTCTCCATCAGCGGATCGCCTGCACAAGGCTAGGGATTCCCCTGGGGTAATTCGACACCCGGACACATATGCTGAAAGCGTGTTGTGGACATAGAGCCTGGTGCGAGGGTGCATGCAGCCAGAGGCAGTCAATGAAAATCACTGGTTGGCTGCAACGACGCTGCTTGAATTTGGCACTCTGGTTTGCATCCAGGACAACTTGAATCCAGAGGTGGCCCTTGCCACTCATCACTCCCATCACGGGAGCGTGTGGCACATGAGAAGAGCGCGGAGGATTCGCGATGAAGAGTGTGGTTGATGATGCCCGTGAGGAATATCAAGCAAAAGTGACCGCTCAGTTCCAATCCCAGTCGTCGCATTGGAATGATCTGTACAGCAGCCAGAGTGCGTATGCCGAGACGATGCGAGCACGCAGCGCGGCGGTGCTCGACTGGATCGATAGCCTCGCTCTTGCGCCAGGTTCGCAGGTCCTCGAGATTGGCTGCGGTGCGGGCTTGATGGCCATTGCACTCGCGGAGCGGGGATTGCGTGTTCAGGCGATTGATGTCAGTGACGCGATGGTGCAGCAAGCGCGTGAAAACGTGGCCCAGGCCGGACGCGACTGCCAGATCAACGTGGAGGTTGGTGATGTCTACGATCTGACGTACGCAGACGACTTCTTTGACCTCGTGCTGGCGATTGGGGTCTTTCCCTGGCTGGCACATGCAGAACCGGCACTACGAGAGATGGCTCGCGTGACCAAACCAGAGGGACATGTCCGCCTGACGACCTCTAATTGGATAGGGCTGCCCGCACTGCTCGACCCACGTCTCAATCCATCACTCGCCCCCCTCAGGCGGCGTGTGAGAGCAGTCCTCAGGCGGATTGGGTTCCAGGTTGGATTGCCTGAGCAGTTGCCAAAGTTGGTCTACCACCGGCGCCGTTTCATTGATGGAGCGCTAGGGGATGTCGGCATGACAAAGGTCAGGAGCAAGACTCTCGGGTTCGCGCCGTTCACCTTCCTCAGCCATAACGTTCTACCCAATCGGCTCGCACTTTCGGTCCACCATATACTACAGCGCCTAGCCGATCAAAACGTCCCCGTGATACGCTCTACGGGCATTGCCTACCTTGTCCTGGCTAGGCTGTCGACATGAGCGCCGCGAGGGAGATATGAGAGCGGCCGCTTTGCTTCCCATCGGTTGGCGGCTCCATCGGGCCGCGATGACCCCAGTGCGGTCGCAGTGCGTGCGTGGCGCTATCCGGCCGCACTCTGAGCGTTGATTGAGCGTTGACTGAGCGTTGATGGGGAGTCCTGCGGCGGTGGCTTTCGCCTACGTCGCCTACATAGCCGAGCACTGCCATGTCGGATTGTCCAATCTCCTGTAGGACGTAGTGGCTCGCCGTCTCCGGACCGCCACCGTTGGAGCGGCCCCCACACGCTATCCTCCGCACGGTTTACCCGCCGCTGCTGGGCCGCCATCCCGAGAGCCTGGCCGCACGTCACATCTGCACACGGCGGCCCACAGTCGACTTAACGCCGCACGATTGATAACACGCCCTAACCCTCCAGCGTACTATCTACTCAGATGGACGCGCCATGGTGTACCGTAGAGGCATGACGCTCGAAGAGGATGTCGCCGTCTTGATGGCCGAGCAAGCACGCCGGCGAGTGCAGATCGTGCTGCTGGAAGTGGACTGTGCGGACACTGGGACGGCTGATGGCCAAGGACAGCCACCACACCTTGAAGCCTCTTTTTGGCGGTGGGTCGGCGCACCGCACCACTAGTGTGCGGCACACTCGCGGCGAGATGCTACGGCTAATGGTGATACCTGACGAGGCGGGAAAGCATCCACCAGCTGTCTGCTTGGGGTTCTAGGCGTCACTGGAGGAGCCATGAGCAGACATGCGGATGATCATTACCGGATTCGATCCGCTGATCAACAATCCAGTGATGCGCGGAACGTGGATGGCATGGTCTCCTGGAGCCGTTCTGCCCCAAGGCCAGGTCTGATCGGAACACGACAAGCTTTCACCCGCCCCGAGAGAGGGCGCCGGCGCTCTCACGGCAAGGGTGCCACTCGCCCCATATTCACCGCTGCCAGACTCCATTCACTGCTCCCGGCCTGGCACATGCCGCATGCTCTGCGCACACGCATGGCAATACTTGCGCTTCTCGTGACGAGCCTCCTGGCGACCCTGCTGGGCGGGTGCGCCAGGAGCAGCAGGGTCGTGGTGATACCAACACCAGCTCCGACCCCGACATTAGAGCGTCCCGCGCCCGCTCCGTCCCCGTCGCTGGAGCGCCTGGAGGTGGTTGCCACCGATGTGACGACTGGCTTCGCCGACTATTGGGGGCAGCACAAGAGCCGTATCATCCGGTTGTCCAATGGCGACGTGTACCTCGTCTACAACGCGCAGGACGGCAACTATCATGTGATGAAACGGTCGAGCTCCACTGGCACGTGGACGCTCGTGTATCAGGGGCGGGCGGGGTTGGAGCCGACGAACATTGTGCGGGGAGCGCACGACGCCATCCACGTGTTCCCATATGTGAACGGGAAATTCTCCGATGTGGTCTCAACTGACGGAGGCACATCGTTCTCGACGACCATCCTGCCTGGTACGTGGGACGGCGGCCAGGGCTACGCGGGTGTCGATGCCAATGCGCAAGGGACGATAGTAGCGGCGCAGACTGGTGACGACGTGCCCGGCCAATTCTACCTGGCCGTGTACAACCCGGCTATGGGGACGTGGACGTACGCCAAACAACAGATCCCGTACCGCTACACATATGGTTTCTACCTGCTCGGCTCGAACAACGATCTCAGCATCGTCGCCGTGCGTGACGTGCTGCAGTCTGAGATAGGCTGCAGCGCCCACGGTCATACCTTCGTCTTTGACACTGCGCGAGTGTTCCATCTAGCCAACGCTTTCACGCCGAGTGGCGAGTTGAGCCAGACGCTCCTCGCGCAAGAGCCGTGCACACCGAGCACCACCGGCGAGGATGTCAACATCATCGTGTTCCCGATCGATGCGTACCTGGATACACTGGGACGACTGCACGTTCTCTATGTGGACGAGGCCGACGGCGGCTTGCACCATGCCATCCTCCAGGGAGGCGTGGTGGTCAAAGACGTGAATGTCCAGGACGACGTGCTGGACAATTACAAGGCGCGGCTCATCCAGGATACGGCCGGGCGCTTCTACCTGATAAGCATGAGCGGCAACGCGCTGCGTGTGGTGCCGACGGCCAACGGCGACACAGATGGCACCCGGCTCGGCACACCGGTGGATCTGAGCCTTGGCTCCCACAGCCTGGAAGGGACAGGGTCCTTCCGTATCGCCGCGCCACGCACTGGCACAGCCCTCGCCGACTACGTCGACGGCCACTACCAATCGAACGGCTCTATCGTGTATTTCCGCGTTCGTCTCAACGCCAATGGGTGAAACTCAAGGCGAATGGGCGAAGCGGCTCGGGATGGCTCACCTCGCGCAGTACGGTAGGCGTGTTAGGGATGGCTCTGCTTGACGATGAGTGCCGCCATGACGTTCGACATGAGTTTCTGCAATCCCGGCACCGGCGCGGTTTGACCGCTGCAGTCATTCGGCGGCACGAGACGGAAGCTATCCAGCGCGTAGCCCCAGTTGACCGTCCCGGCATCGAAGACCAAGGCTCCCGAGCTGGCAACGTAATATGTTGTGTCCCCGGCGTCAGTTGTGCCGAGAAAAGTCCGTGTCGGCGATGCGCCAAGATCATTGAGTCCGGCAGGAGTGGCGCCATTGTGGTCGGACTCCTCATCCCACACGTAGCCGACGATATCACAACCGTACGACTGCCCGCGCTGCAGTCCTGTTCCCTCTAACAGAGGAGAGCGCGCCCAACTGCTCAATTGCCACGGAAATCCCGACGGCGATTGTGTATACGAGGAATACATGAGTCCCGTGAGTGCGTTCTCCGGTCGGGAGACAGGGGGGCTGCGCCATTCCACGGTGACGCGAGCGTTATCCACACCATTCAGAGGATCGAGCGCGGCATCCCTATAGCCCACGATCGTCCGATCCGGTGTGCCGTCGCCCGCTGGCTCGAAGCGAATCTGCATGTGGACGTCGCCACCACCCAGGAATGCCAGACCGACGCCCGCGTCGCGCGCTGCTTCGACGCCATCGCGCATCTCCTTGGACCAGTGCTCGCTGTGTCCGAGGATCAGCACCGCCCGATGCGTCCGGAGCTGCTCGGGATGTTCGTGCAGATCGACGCCGCTTGTGTAGGTGACGTCATAGCCCATCCGCTCCAGCCAGCGGATGGTGTCGATCTCAAAATTCAGCCCTTCTGTCGAGTCCACACCAGCGGTTGGCCGGTTCAGGGAGACCTTGAACGCTCGCGATCCGTATGTGTCATCGGGACCCACGTAGAGGCTATACCCGCCCCACGTATTGTATGCCGCCTCGGTTGCCACCGCAGTGATGGCCAGGTACGTGGAACGCGAGCTCCCCGCCACGTCGAACGACACGGACGTCTGTTTGTCATTTGCGTCGGTAAATTTCGCCTCATAGACTCCCGTCGTCCAACTTGTGGGTACCGTGAGGACGTAGGAGGGCTGCCAATGCGCCTCCACCAGACCAACGCTCTGATCCACAGTGCAGGACGAACAGCCGACCAGTGTGTGCGTGCCCGCATCGTAGTAGCCCTGCGCATGACCTACCCGCTGCTGAACGTCCAGCATGAGTCGGCCACCCAGTCCGCCATACCATCCCAGCCGGTACACATCGATGGAGTAGGGCATGCCGTCCTGTTGCACGCTCACGTGGAAGGTCAACCGCTGACCCGGTAGCACCGATGTGGCGCTTGCGTACGCTTGGATCTGATTCCTCGCCGTTTGTTCCGGCGAGATGAGCCAGGCATTGGTGCCGACATTGGCATTCTCACGCGCAATAGCCGAGCTGTGTGCGTCTTGCGGGTTGGAGGTGACCGGAGTCCCTTGTGCGCCCGGCCTGCCGGATGCCTGCTGGTCGCTAGCCGCCACGTGGCTCTGGATCCCCGCGACAGAGGCGAGCAGCGTGATCACGATGACGCCTACCACTCCCATGAGGAGGGCGGGGTGTAACCGCTCGATTTGGCGTCGCGCGCGCTCGATCACACCATGGAGTGCGCCCGGTCGCGCCTGAAGATGTCGATGCTGACGCATACGCCAGCCTCCTCACACTCTCGCGGGCATCGATCGCTGTCGCGTCCCGTGAGACGCCGTCGTCCCCCTCATCTGAGCGGTGAGGCGACCTCGGCGAGCGTGCGGTCGTACCCGGATAGCTGCTCCACGGACGCTGCTGGTTGCTCGCTGCGATCGAGATAGACGCGACACCAGAGTTCAAAGCAGAGCCACGCCCAGATGCGCCGACTGTGGTCGTAGGTATGGCGCTGGTGTTCGAGCAGCATGCGCTCCACCTGCCGCGTATCGATGACGCCGCGATTCCTGGCTTGCTGACTAGTGAGCAAATCCCAGACGAGCTCGTTCAACTCACCGCGCAACCAGTGTTCGACGGGAAGACCAAAACCCATCTTGCGCCGCGTCAGATTCTCGTCGGGTAGCACATCGCGCACGGCGCGCTTGAAAAGATATTTCTGGTGTCCGCCCAGGTTGCGCACGCTATGGGGCAAGGACGCGACATACTCGGCCAGCACATGATCGAGGATGGGCGCGCGCGTCTCCAGTGACGTATACATACTGGCCTTATCCACTTTGACCAGGATGTCATAGGGGAGGTACTCTTCCACATGCACGTGCTGCATCTGCGTAAAGAAGTCGAGATCGGACACTTCGGCGAAGCGATCCAGGTGCCCGCCCCAGGGATCGATGTATGCGCGCAGAAACTCTGGTTGCAGGATGCGTTCGCGCCGTGTGGTCGAGTAGATGGACCCGGCCTCCACGCACCGCATCTCGGGCGACAGATTTAACCGGCGCAAGCGGTTCTTCCCCCTCGTGCCTTCGGGGAGCAGGGATGAGATGAGCGGTCCCAACGTGCGCATTGGCCCCAGACGCTCGCTCATGCGGTTCTCCCGCATCGCCTGGGTGTAGCTATTGTAGCCCCCAAACAGCTCGTCACCGCCATCGCCTGAAAGCGCTACCGTCACGTGCTCGCGCGCGAGCTTCGACACGTAGTACGTGGGTATCATCGAGGCATCGGCAAATGGCTCATCGAATGCCCACACCAGCCGTGGCAGAACGTCGAGCAGGTCCATCCGCACAATAAACTCGCGATGGTCGGTGTCGTAGCGCTTGGCGATCAGTCGGGCGTACTCCAGCTCGCTATAATCCGCTTCTTCGAAGCCAATCGAAAACGTCTTGACCCGCTCCCCGGCGACCTCACACATGAGTGCCACCACAGCGCTTGAATCCACGCCGCCACTCAGAAACGCGCCCAGCGGAACGTCGCTGATCAATCGGATACGCACGGCCTCGGTCAGCAGTTCCCGCACCTTATGCGCTGCGGTCGCTTCGTCATCGGTGCAGCGCGGCGTAAAGTCGAGCTGCCAGTAGCGCTGGAGGGTGGCGCGGCCGTCCTCGAATACCAGCGTGTGGGCGGCCGGCAGCTTATGGATGTCCGCAAAGGCCGTGTGGGGCGCGGAGATGTAACCAAACGTGAAATACTGGCTCACCGCGGCCGGATCGAGCTCCCTCGGCACATCTGGCGCCAGCAGCAGCGACTTGATCTCGGACCCAAAGATGAGGCGGTGGTCATCGCAGATGTAGTGGATCGGTTTCTTGCCAAAGCGATCGCGCGTCAGGACCAGACGCCTGCGCCGCCGATCCCACAGGGCGATAGCAAACATCCCGCGCAACCGGCGCACAAACGCGACACCGTCATCCTCATACGCATGGACGATTGTCTCGGTGTCGCTATTGGTCGCGAAGGTGTGGCCCTCTGTCTCCAACTCGCGGCGGAGCTCGCGGTAGTTGTAAATCTCACCGTTGAAGACGGCAATAACCGAGCCGTCCTCATTCGCGATCGGCTGTTTTCCTCCGCTCAGGTCGATAATACTGAGACGGCGCATCCCCAGTGCGGCACCATCGCCCAGCCAGTGCCCGTCGTCATCGGGGCCGCGATGGCGAATGATGTCGGTCATCTGGCGAAGCAGAGCGCCCTCGGCCTCCGGATCCAGATCGAGGTTCACGAATCCAGCTATGCCGCACATGATTGCACCTCTCTTGCGTGCTCTATCGACTGGAACCCTCGTGCTGATAGGTGCGTAGTTCACCTCGCATCATCGCCCGTTTCGGACGTGGTGACACCGTGGAAAGGAGTGGCGCCGGTTGGGGGTCCACATAGCTATCGGCAGCGCCGCCTGAAGTGACTGCTGCGTACAGGCGTCCCAGACGCTCCGTCATCTGTGGCTGGTTGTACGACTGAGCGATGCGCCGCCAGCCGGCCTCGCCGATTGCTCGCGCGCGCTCCCGATCCGTCAACAGTGCTAGCAGTGCGGACGCGAGGGCATCTGGATCTTCGGACGGGACGAGCAGGCCGTTCTCGCCGTCGACGATGACGTCCTCGCTGCCGCTCACGCGCGTCGCGACGCAGGGCAAGCTCGACGCCATCGCCTCGAGCAGCGCATTCGACAGCCCCTCATACCGTGATGGCAACACGAAGACATCCGCCTCGGCCAGCACCGAGCGGACGTCATAGATCATGCCGGCAAACCGAACACAGTCGTTGAGCCGCAGCGCCGCACACATCTCCCGCAGCTGCGGCTCCAGCTGTCCCTGGCCCGCAAGCACGAGCTGAACCCCCGGAACGCGCGCATGCACGTGTCTCCACGCGTGCAGCAGGATGTCCAAACCCTTCTCGTACCGGTAGTGTCCGACGCAGAGCACGACGGGCGCACCATCCGCGGCGGCACGCGTGCGCACGCGCTGGGCGGTCTCTTGAAACGCGTCGAGATCAACGCAGGTCGGCAGCACCGCGATCTTTTCCGGTCGGAAGCCGTAGCGAATGAGATCGGAGCGGATGCGCGCGCTCGTCGCCATGAACGTCACCCGCCGATGCCTTAGCAGGCGCAATGTTAGGCCGGCGAGCCACTGTGAGTGGCGCAGATCGTCGAGGTCACCGTTACGCGACATGTCCCGGCACACCAGAAAAGGGGATCGCGGATCGAGATCGCCGGCGAACAGGCGAAATGGCTGATCGCGGCGAACCGGTCGATCAGGCCCACGACCGGAGTTCGCAACACGGGCGATCACAGGCTTGCGAGCCAGACGTGCGGCAAGCAGGGCAGGGCGCGCCAATTCGCGCAGCATACGCAGATGCATCACATCATATGAGTCGCGGCTGCGCACCAGCTCGAGCCACAATAGCGCCTCCACCAGCCACTTCGCCCCGAAGCGCGAGCGCAATCGGCCGCGGAGGAACAATCCACCAATACGGCGCACGGGCACGCCCTCAATCACGTCATCCCGAGGCCAGCTCGTCTTCCAGCGCAGCGTGACCACCCGCACGTCGTGGCCTCGGGCCCGTAGCGCCTTGGCCTCGCGCAACGCGGCCACTTCAGATCCACCTTGCACGGGGTGGAACTGGCCCGTCAGGAAAACGACCGAGACGGGAGTGTGCTGTGCAGAGGCCGGCATGACCGACTCGTGTGCCGTGCTCATGGTACGAGTGCATCCTGCTGCTGAGGCACTCCGCTCAGGCCCATGGCCAGGCTCTGCTCGTACTCTGTCAGGTACCAGGAGCAGAAGCGCTCGATCCCCTCCTCGATCGACACTCGCGGCTGATAGCCCAGCAGACGCTGCGCCTTGCTGATGCCGGCATAGGTGATGTGGACGTCACCCGGCTGGCTCGGTGCGCGCTTCAGGATCGCGGTGCGCCCCAACGAGCTCTCGATGAGGTGAATGAGGGTTTCGAGCCCGACCGGGCTGGAGTTCCCGAGGTTGAAGATTTCATAGCCGAACGGCACGGGACGATCAAGCGCGGCGACCAGCCCACTGACCACGTCGCTGACGTAGGTGTAGTCGCGGGCCGAGCTGCCGTCACCGAACACGGAGATGGGCTCACCGAGCCAGATGTTCCGTGTGAAGCTATGAATGGCGAGGTCTGGGCGCTGGCGCGGGCCGTACACCGTAAAGAATCGCAGGCAGGTGATGGGCATCCCGTAGAGATGATGGTAGGTATGGCAAAGCAATTCGCCCGCACGCTTTGTCGCGGCATACGGCGAAATCGCCCGATCAGCAGGATCGGACTCCTGAAAGGGTACGGTCGAGGTCACGCCATAGACCGATGACGAGCTGGCGAAAATAACGCGTCCTACGCCTACCCGCCTGCCTTGCTCAAGAATCAGCAGGGTGCCGCGGATATTCACACGCTCATACAGCAAGGGGTCGCTTATAGATGGGCGCACGCCTGCTCGAGCTGCTAAGTGGATGATTGCGTGGATTGGGCGCACGGCAAATGCGCGGGCGACGTCATCCGGTTCGGCAACGTCACCACGGATCACGTGCAGGTGCGAATGGGTTGCCAGTGCGGCCAGGTTGCGCTCTTTGATGCTTGGATCGTAGTAGTTGTTGAAGTCATCCAGCACCACGACTTCGTCACCGCGCCCGACCAGGCGTTCGACGACGTGAGAACCGATGAAGCCAGCTCCCCCCGTGACAAGTATTGCCATGCATACCTACCCCTTGCTGCAAGACTCATTCTGGATGGTGCGGTGTCCGATTCCGTCGCGCCCCTGGCACTCCGTGCTGGCGGCGTCGAACCTGCACACGGCACTGACCGTGTTTTCGACCTGCTCTTCAGGACACGAGGCATCGGCCCACCGAAGCGTATGCGTGTCGCCTACAGCGGTACATGGGCGATCTATCGGCACACTGGAGGGGACATCCGCCTAGGCGGTCAGATCGATGGTGGGCAGGTGCGGGCCATGCGTGCTCGGGCACACATCGCCAGGCTGAGAGGTGCGTGACAGGGGGCTGGAGGCGCACTGCTTGTTCCGTCTGCGGACACCACGTTGATGGGCGCATCACCCGAATGCGTACAGGTAGATGCACCTTGCGTGGCAGGCGCGCACCACCTATTCACAGGAGACGGCGCGCGGTCAATACTGTGCGCTGATGACTCGCAGGAGTCACGCGCTGGCTTAGTCAGAGGGGTGCGTCCTATGCTCGATCATTTCGGCAAGCACTTGGCGAACGGAAGCGAAGACACTCACCGTATCAGTGTTGAGGTTCATGACCTTCCGCTCACCATGCCAGGGAACTCCCGGCTCCGTTTCGGAGTTATCGGGTATGGGTATTGGGGACCGCATTTGGCGCGTAACCTTTCCCGATTGCCTCTTGGCCGCGTGACACACCTGGCAGACCTCTCTCCCGCACGCCGCGAGGCGGCCCATTGGGATCATCCTTCCGCCCGGATAACCGAGAGTATTGAGGAAGTGCTGAACAGCGACGTCGATGCCGTGGTCATCGCCACGCCCATCCGCACGCATT
The DNA here is from genome assembly GCA_964427535.1 of uncultured Ktedonobacterales bacterium. Taxonomy (GTDB): domain Bacteria; phylum Chloroflexota; class Ktedonobacteria; order Ktedonobacterales; family JADMIN01; genus CAYRVF01. The sequence continues at coordinate 29,045 of CAYRVF010000001.1, read as the reverse complement.
ATCACCTGGCGCGGGCCGCCCTGGAACGCGGCAAACACGTCCTCGTCGAGAAACCCCTCGCGGACAGCGCGGCGCGCGCCGAGGCACTCGCCGCCCTCGCCATCCAGCAGGGCCGAGTGCTCATGGTCGGTCACACGTTCATGTATAACCCGGCCGTAGAGGAGCTCCGCCGGCTGGTACAGAGTGGCGCGCTGGGGCGCGTCTATTACGTGGACGCGATCCGCGCCAGCCTGGGTCTCTTCCAGAAGGATATCAACGTCATCTGGGATCTCGCACCCCATGACATCTCGATATTAGGGCACGTCTTTGGCGCTGCTCCTGTGCGGGTGAGTGCGCATGGTGGTGCATATGTGCGGCGCGACGTGAATGATGTGGTGCAACTCACTCTGCAGTATCCCAATGGCATGCTCGCGCTGATTCATGTGAGCTGGCTGAGTCCCTCCAAAATCCGCCGCTTCACCCTCGTCGGCGATCAGCGGATGGTGGTCTACGACGACGTCGATATGAACGACAAGATCCGCGTGTACAACCGGGGCGTTGATGTCCCCGATCACACCTCGACGTTCGGCGAGTTTCAGCTGTCGTACCGCTATGGTGACGTCGTCAGTCCGCATCTCCCCTGGAGTGAGCCGCTGGCCGTGGAGTGCAACCACTTCGCGGAAGCGATTCTGGAAGGGCGGACTCCGCTCAGCGATGGACGGAATGGCGTGCAAATCGTGCGGACGCTCGAAGCGGCGGATGCCTCCCTCGCCGCCGATGGCGCGTTCGTCGACATCCCCCAGGATGACGTGGGCGCCGCAATCAGGACGCGCTCGTCACACATCCAGGGAGCGCGCACATGACGAGTGGACTCGCGGAGCCGCATCTGCTCCTCCTCGACGCGGCGATCGACTGCGACGAAACCGCCCTCATTGGCTACCTGCCAGGGCGCACCATCGAGGATTTAACCCTCCGCATTGGACCGCGTGCTCGGCTGCGGAGCGGCACCGTGATCTACGCTGGCTCGACCATTGGCACAGACTTCCAGACTGGTCACAATGTGATCGTGCGCGAGCAAAACCGCTTGGGCGACCACGTGCAGATCTGGAACAACACCACCATTGACTACGGCTGTCGCATCAGTTCCAACGTCAAAATCCACGCCAACTGCTATGTGGCCCAGTTCACTGTGATCGAGGACGATGTCTTTCTGGCACCGGGCGTCACGATCGCGAACGATCTGCACCCGGGGTGTGCGTTCTCGAGCGTCTGCATGCGTGGCCCGACGCTGCAACGCGGTGTCCAGGTGGGCGTCAACGTCACGATCCTGCCAATGGTCACCATTGGCGAGTATGCAGTGATTGGCTCGGGCGCCGTCGTCACGCATGACATCCCGCCACGGTCGCTGGTCACCGGCAATCCAGGGCGTGTCAGGAAACGTGTCGACGACCTGACATGCACGACGGGCGTCGCCCCGCACGGGCATGACTACCGTCCCTATGACCGCACACCAGACATGAGTCGAAGCCACGGCGAGGAGACGGGATAGCTGCGTCCGCCCTTCTGCCTGAAACGCCTGCCACGGCTCCGTCGACAGGCGACACGGCTCTTGCATCAGAGGGGAGCACAACGATGCGGGTTCGCAAGGCCGTCATCACCGCGGCCGGACGGGGAACGCGCCAGTATCCGGCTTCGACGACGGTCCAGAAGGAGATGTTTCCGCTCGTCGACATCGACGGTCTCACCAAGCCGACGGTACAGATCATTGCCGAGGAAGCGCTGGATGCAGGCATCGAGGAAATCTGCATTGTCACCGCACCAGGCGATGCCGAGCGGTATCGCCAGCACTTTCGCGGCCTCTCGACAGATCTCCTGCCGGCGTTTGACGGCAAGGACTGGGCCTTACGCGAATCCGAGCAGCTCGGCCGCCTGGAACGTGTGCTGCATTACGTCACGCAGCCCTCGCCTGAGGGCTACGGACACGCCGTCTACAGCGCACGGGAGTGGGTCGGCGATGAGCCCTTCCTGCTGTTGCTCGGCGATCACGTCTACATTTCCACGGATCCAGCGGGTCGGCGCTGTGCGCGGCAGGTGGTGGAGGTGTTCGATCGCATGAGCAAGACCGTGTCGGCGGTCAAACGGACGCCGGAGCGGTTGCTACACTTCTTTGGGACGGTGCGTGGCAAGCCAGTGCCGGGTGAGGCGAACATCTATGACGTCACGGCAATGGTGGAGAAGCCTACCCCTGAGCGTGCGGAGCGGGAGTTGCGCACGCCCGGACTGAGCCCGGGTGAGTATCTCTGCTTCTTCGGCATGCAGGTCTTCACCCCAGCGATCTTTGAGTGCCTGAGCTACATCATCGCCCACGAGATGCGCGAGCGGGGCGAGTTTCAGCTTACCTCCGCGCAGGCGCTGCTCGCTGAGCACGAGCCCTACCTCGCCTTTGAGACCTGTGGCGAGCGCTACGACATGGGCGTCCCCTTTGGGCTGGCGGAGACACAACTTGCCCTCGCCTTGCACTCGCCCATGCGCGAGGAGATGCTTGCTTCGCTGAGTCGTATCTTGGCGACGCAGGAGGGCGAGGCCAGCGGGACAGACACCAGACGGCCCGCCTGGGCGAGGAGCGCGACGACGTAAGGCGCTGGTGGTGCGCCAGACGTGTGGGCGCCAGACGTGTGGGCGCTACGGCTCGCGAGGAGAACGGAGATGAGTACGATCTGTGTTGTGGGCACAGGGTATGTCGGGCTGGTGACTGGCGCATGCTTCGCGAGCCTGGGCAACCGGGTTACATGTATGGATGTGGCTGCTGAGAAGATCGTGCGTCTCGACGCGGGTGAGCTGCCGATATACGAGCCAGGCCTCGCACCGCTGGTCGAGATGAACGTTCAGGCTGACCGGCTGCATTTTACGACGAACTACGCCGACGCGCTGACTGGTGCCGACTTCATCTTTATCGCGGTCAACACGCCCACAGCACCCGGCAGCGCGGGTGCCGACATGCAGTACGTCGAGGCCGCCGCGCGCATGATTGCGCAGCATCTGGATCATCCGGCCATTATTATCAACAAGAGCACGATGCCGGTGGGCAGCGGGGATCTGGTGTCCTCGATTGTCAACGAGCATATGCGGGATCCCGAGCTTCGCATCGCCGTGGTCTCCAATCCTGAGTTCCTGCGTGAAGGCTCGGCTGTGCAGGACTTCCTCGCGCCGGATCGCGTCGTGCTCGGCTCCACCGATCGTGCTGCCGCCCAGCGGGTCGCAGAGCTCTACCTGCCCCTGCGCGCACCGATCGTGATTACCGATCTCTACACGGCCGAGATGATCAAGTATGCCTCCAATGCCTTCCTGGCGACGAAGATCAGTTTCATCAACGAGATGGCGCGCATCTGTGAGCGGTTGGGGGCCGATGTCACGGAGGTGGCTGCGGGGATGGGCTACGATCGGCGCATCGGCCGCGCCTTTCTCGACGCCGGTCTCGGCTATGGGGGCTCGTGCTTTCCCAAAGACGTACGGGCACTGGCGCACATGGCCGGTCAGGCTGGCCTGCATCCCCAGCTGCTCGAAGCCGTCATGGTCATCAACACTGATCAGCGGCGTCTGGCGATCACCAAGCTGCAGGAGGAACTGGGCGATCTGGCGGGCCGGCGCATCGGCGTGCTTGGGCTGGCGTTCAAAGAGAATACCGACGACATGCGCGACGCACCCGCCATCGACATCATCGGCTGGCTTCTGGAGGCAGGGGCGGAGGTGCGAGCGTACGACCCCGTCGCGATGACGAACGCCCGCAAGGCCATGTGCGACTACGCGATCACGTACTGCGCCGATGCCTACCAAGCGGCCGAGGGCTGCGAGGGTGTAGTCGTGGTCACGGAGTGGAAGGTGTTCCGCCAGCTCAACTTGCTGCGTTTACGCGAGATCATGCGAACCCCTGTGCTGGTAGATGGGCGCAACCTCTTCGATGCAGCCGAGATGACACGCCTGGGATTTCGCTACTGCGGGATCGGCCGTCCCCATCCCACAGCCTACTGTCCGGCAGGCTCGCCTAGCCATAACAGCGTTGATGCCAATACCATGCTTCGTGTGCGGGACTGATCGCTGAGTCGCAGAGAGCACATCACCCGACTTCCACATCTGCCCGGGTGGTGATTGTCAGCCCACGCCTCCACGCTGAACGCGCTGGTGCCATATGCGAAGCGACGGCAGCGTCTGGTGACGTGTGCAGCGCAACGTGAGGATGGTTGGGGTGGGGGTGGTGGAGAGCACAGGTCCGGGTTCGTGTGTGCAACGTGTCGCGCCGCGATGCCATGCCCCATTGAGCATGGGTGAATTGCCTAGTTCCCACTAGGACGATTCCATTTTGCTGAGATTGCGACCCGATGCTATACCGGCCATGTCGCAGCCGTGACACACGCGCCCCGCAGGGATGCCGTGATGAGAGACGCAGGAGAGTCCCCTATGGATGTGACGACTTTGCATGATGTAGTTCGCAACATGCTGCGGGATGGCGCCTCCGTATCACCGTCGCCCCTGTACCGTGACTCCTTGGCGCGACTGTCGGCAGACCAGCGAGCGTCTGTTCGCGCACTGCAGCGTGCCATGCGGCGCCTGAATGGTGATATCAGTGCCCTCATCCCGGCGCTCAGTCCGGAGGAATGGTTCTTTGCCTCTGCCACGGAAACACACCGGGAGACCGCAGCTAGCTAGCGGAGGCTCCGATGGGTCGATCTTTCCCCCAGGTTGAGGCAGCGGTCCGCCAGGTGATCGCTGAGGAAAGGCTTACCCCGGCGTTCAGTGATCTGTTGCTCCATCTGATGGCGCGCCCGGGCCGCGTGCTTGCTACCCCGCCGTGCGCCAAGTGGCCAGCGTTTGTGCTCAAGACCTGTGCCGTGCTCGGAGGTGACATGGATGCGGCCGTGTGGGGCGCGACTGCCGTCGAATTCTCGATCGCGGCGGCCGATGTGGTCGACGACGTGGTCGACGATGATTGGAACGAGCAGGGCATTACGCCTGCTCGCGCCATCAATGCGAGTAGCGCGTTGATCTGGCTCGTCCAGCGCTCTCTGAGGCATCTTGCCGAGTGCCTAGACATCGATCACGCCCAGCGCATCGGCAATCTCATCACGCATGGTTACCTTGCCGCAAGTGAGGGTGAGGATCTGGACCTGCTGCTGGAAGCCCTGCCGGTCGGAGACGAAGAGCTGGCGTGCCAGATGACACAGCGCAAGTCTGGCTCGCTGGTCGCGATGGCCTGTGAGGTCGGTGCGGCCCTTGCCACCGATGACCCGGCACTGGAGCGGGCTGCTGGTAATTTCGGCGGCCACGTCGGCATGGTCGCCCAATTGCTCAATGATCTGACAGGTCTCGATAGTACGTCCTCGTGCCGTGGGAGTGACCTGCGACGCAAGAAGAAAACGCTTCCCGTTGCCTACGCCCTCCGCTGCGCGGCTGCCGAGGGCAACACACTCATACTCGACTGGTATCGCGCCCCACACGTGCCGAATGCCGAGGAGGAACAGGCGGTCGTTGCCGCGCTCGGTGAGATGGGCGCCCTCCATTACGGATGGGTTCTTGCCCATACCTACCGGCAGCAGGCATTCCATGCACTGCGAACACTCGCACAGGTGAGCGGGTGTGGCGAGGTCTATAGATTGCGCCGCTTAGTGCCGTCAGTCTCCGGACGACCCGCGCCGAGAGGCACATCATGATGGTTACTCGTCTCCTTCCAGTGGACGCGCGCCGGTGGGCTATCGCAGCGACGTGCCTTGTCGTATGGCTGGCGCTCGGACAACTCTGTCTCAAGGCGACATCGCAAGATGCTCTGCTCGGACTGCGGGCCAGCGAGCAACAGGCGAAGCTGGTCATCAGTTGGGTCCAGCCGGCGGGGAGCGCATGGGATGCGGGTATCCGACGTGGTGCTGTGGTCACTGACATCAATGGGCGCGCCGTCACGCCACCCACCAGTCCGGCGGCGGTCGCTGGAGCTACCAGTGTTCGTGTGCGTTCACAGACAGGGAGAATGATTCCTGCCTCTGTTGACGCGGCGAGGAGTGTTTCGAACGGCCGCCGGTTTTCCTTCCTCGTACTCGCCGCATGGTTCATGGCAGTCGGGGTTGCCATTTTTCTGCTGGGTATGGACCTGATCACTGGATACATTATCCTCGGACTGTCCCTCTCCAGTGCAGTTGCGCTTGTTGCCGGTATCGCAACCCCCTTCGGGGCAAGCTGGACGCTTGCAATCGAACACGTCGCCGTCATCAGCTTTGCGGCCAGCGTCTTCCTGCTGTTTCTCGCATTTCCCGTCAACCATCTCACACGTCGCTGGGGGAGGGCGGCAGCGGCGTGTTGCCTGGGCGTGTCCGCCGTGCTTGTCGGATTGTATGCCTGGGTTGTCATCTTCGACCCGGCAGCATTCGAGTGGCTACTGCCCACAGAGCTCGCTCTCATGGGTGTAGATTTCATCGCAGCCGGCGTGGTCGCCATCTCTGCTCTGGTTCAGAAGTCAGCCCATCAGACAGCCCGGCCCGCACTGGCGATCGTTGCGCTTGGGATGCTCGCTGGGTTAGCACCATTCTACCTGCTCATCATCGTGCCGCCACTATTCGACATCAAGCCGCTCGCGACGGTCGATAGCGCGGTGATCAGCATTGTGCTGATCCCTATTGGCCTGGGAACGGCCGTGCTCGGATGGCAGTTCTCGGACATCACGCGTCTGGCGAGGCGCAGCTTCGTGGCACTTACTGTCTGGGCAGCACTCCTGAGCGTCTACGCCCTGGGCCTGAGCCTGTTCTACCATGCCGTGATCGGCCCGAACTGGCATCTATCCGTGCTGCCTTGGAGCGTGCTGGCGGTCTTGCTGATTGCGTCCACATTCCCGCCAGCCCAGTATTACCTGCGCTGCCTCCTGGAGCGGTTTCTGTTCCACGATGTCTATGACTATGCCGCCGCCCTCGAACAACTCAGCAACGAAATAGTTCACCTACACGGTGTCGAGGCCATTGCGACGCACATCCTCCGGCGGCTCATGCAGTTGCTCGATCTGCGCTGGGCGGCGATTACCCTCGGGTCGTCGGAGGAACCGCAAGCTCAGTACTGCTGCGGAGACCGCGCACCACATGCGCTACCAGCGAGCGCATCACATGAGGCACTAACCGCGAATATCAGCGCCGAGGGCAGTGATCCCACTCAGTTGTTCATCCCTCTGACGTCTGAAAGTGAATTCGTTGGGACACTGGCTGTCGGCCCGAAACGCCATGACACGGAACTGCTGCACGACGACCGGCTGCTTATTGCCACCGTTGCTCCCCTCGTGGGGACGGCACTCCAGAATGCGCTCCTGACGCGCAGCCTGGAACGACAGGTGGCGGCGCTGGCGGAGCGCGAGCATGAGCTGGCGGCGCTCACAACACGACTGATGGAGGTCCAGGAAGATGAGCGCCGACGCATTGCGCTGGATGTACACGATGATCCCTTGCAGCGCGCAATTCTGCTCAAGCGTGAGATGAGCGATGTCTCATCCTGTCCACAGTGCCTGCGGAGTCGGCAGGGAGTGGAGGAGATCGGCTTTTCATTGCGGGCAATCTGCGCTGGCTTGCGGCCGCCGATGCTGGATGATCTTGGGCTCATCCCCGCACTCGAATGGTTGGTGAGCGATCTGTCCGCACGCTCCGAGCTGGCGGCGAGTCTGATCGTCGAATGTGAGTCGCCAATCGCTTTCGGGCGCCTCCAGGCCGATTTAGAAGTCGCGCTGTACCGGATTGCACAGGAGGCGCTCACCAATTGTCTCAAACACGCCTATGCTAATCAGGTGTGGGTTGTGCTCGGACGCGATGAACGAAGGGTCTGGCTTCGCATTGCCGACGACGGAAAAGGCATCCTGAGCAATGCTGCTCCCGCGAGCACGCCAGACTCGTCACCGCACCTGGGACTGTTGGGCATGCGCGAGCGAGTGCGTCCCTGGAACGGACGGGTGAGTGTAGAGTCCGCTGCACGTGGGGGCACGCGTGTCGTGACGGAAGTGGCATTGCGAGGAACCGATGAACATATCCAGCCAACAATGGCCTATCAGAGTGCTCATCGTTGATGATCATCCGATGCTGCGAGAGGGCACCCGCATGCTTCTGGAGCGCACGACGGGGGTCGAGGTCGTCGGCGCGGTGGGCGAGGGCCTGGAGGGTCTGCGGCAGGTGAGCGCGCAACGTCCAGATATCGTCCTCCTGGACGTGCGCCTTCCAGATGTCAGCGGCATCGAGGTGGCGCGTCAGATACACGCCAGGTTCCCCTCCGTCAAAGTGCTTGTGGTCACGGGCTATGACGAACGCGCCTACGCGCGTGCGCTCCTGCAGCTGGGGATACAGGGGTATCTCCCGAAGAGCGCCTCGGGACCTCAGCTTGTGGCGGCACTGCACGCCGTAGCGGCCGGAAGCACCGTCATCATGGGGGAGGCCGCGCGGGTACTCGCAGGCAGTGCGGTACTGTCATTGACCGCTCGGGAATACGATGTCCTTCAGCTGCTGGTCGCTGGCTATCGGAACACACAAGTCGCCGAGGCGCTGAGTGTGTCACTGAAGACTGTCGAGTTCCATGTCTGCAACGTGCTCGAAAAGCTCGGCGCGCGCTCACGCGCTGAGGCGGTGAGCATCGCGTTGCAGCAGGGCATCTGCCAACCAGAGCAGCAGCAGCGGCAGATGCCAGGGTAGCATGGAATGCTGGCAGGGCGCGCTGCTGAAGTGCGCTGCACGAGCAAGTAAGGATCCGACAAAGCGTGAGCGGCAGTCGAGGTACTCGTTTCCCCTTATGTACCTCCTTGACCGCGACGCCAAGAGTCCCGGGCAATTCTAGGGTTTTCCCCAGCGCAGATGCCCCGCATGCATGAGTACAGTAGCATTGACTACAGTGACATGCCTCTGCTGGAGATGACGGACTCCACGCTCCAGGCGGTTAGGTCACTGTAGAGAATATCCTTGCCATTGGGGGCAAGCAAGACAGCAGTAAACACCACCAGCCGTGCCGAGCCGACGCGCATGAGCGGACGACACAGGGGCAAGACGTCTGCACACGCCGCGGGCACGACGTCCAACGCTGTTTGCACCCCCGTTGCCCAAACGCCCTGCTGAGCCTACGTGAAACGGGCTGTAATCGAGAGGATAGCGGCCTGTCTGAGCACAGCTCCAATACGTGTGCTTCACCTGATATGACATGACGAGGATCGATATGCCAGGCCAACCGAGTCATGGGATCGAGGCCACCATCCGGGGATCCTTCACCGAGCCCGTGTGTGTGGTCATCACCGATCTCGAGATGGGCGAAGATATGGTCCGTAGTCTTCTCGGTGATAGCTTGCCACTTCGTGTCGTTTCCTGGGAGGGCCAGAAGTATCTCGCTGCCATAACGTCGCTTCGGCCACGCGTCATCGTGGTGTTGGACAGCGATGGAGAGCTGCTCCAGCAGAGGGCTCAGCTCATTGCCTCTCTCTTCTCTAGCTACCCACCGACAGTGATAAGTGCGACGCTTGCAGAGTCGCCGCTCGCCGCGCCCCGGCTCCTCCTACACGAACTTGGAGCCGGAACGGTGGTGAGGATAACGGCCGTCAGCGACGTGCTCCTGCAATGAGGCGCTGTCACATGCCAGGCGTGGCTGCCGGGTCGACAAGAGAGGGTTGGGTCGGGTAGCTTTTCGCTGGTAGGAGGCTGCTGGCGATACCGCATGGACAGTGTAGGGACGCCACCCCACGTCAATACCAGTGTCACTACCTGGCCATGCTCACTTTTGCGTACTTTTTCCGTGCCTGGCCGTGCCCACTTTTGCGTATTTTTTTCCCGGCACCCGGCTGGGTCAATTTTCCCTTACGCTGGCGCTGGCTGACGAGGTCCGACTGCGCCACGCCATCAAGGAAGCATAATCTTTACCCGTACGGGCCTGCCCTCGATGACTTGAGACGATGTGGGCTCGAAGCAGCCGCTGTAATCCAACGATCGCGCTCTGCATGTTTGGCCCGCGGAGCATACACCTCACTTACAGACGCCTCACAACGATGAGGCGTCGTATGATGCCTACCAATTCTCCCTGCTGAAGATAACGAATTCTAGAGTTGTCCCTACCGCTGAGTTGAGATACGCTGCCTTGTGGGTGCCACTAAACGTGTCTTTGACGGGTCGCTCACTGGATAGAGCGAGGCCTGCATCTCATGTGACGCGGCCTGAAGTGCGACGTGCGCCCCACAATCTGCACGTTCGAGGTGCTCATCTGGCGGGTGGACAGTCGCGGAGAGTTGGGAGATGGAGCCGTTTGCACAGCTCTGCTCGTCGTGAGCGGCACTTCGCCTTCCGCCATTGTAGCGCCCACTGTAGGCTTGCATGCTGAAACACACTCCCATGTAATCAGCGATCTGGGCGCCGCACGACTGACAGTGTGGATGGACCAAAGCCAAGGAATCACTAGCTAAGGAGACGATGCCGGCTTGACTGTCCGATCCGGTGCGCTGTGTCTCCTGTCGTCTGCGCGCCAGTGTGCGGAGTGGCGACGGGCCAGAAGCCGGTCGGTCTGCCACCAGGTGCACGAGCGCCGTTTGAATCCAGCGTCATTCGCATTGGCAGGGAAGGGGCTCTCTGTGAATGGTATACCCGCCTCCTACGGTCGATCAACTTCCGTCTGTAACGGGCTCTACGGGTAGCCACCCGACTCTGCGTATGTCTGCGTAGCAGGTACGCCCTACGTGAGTGAGGTGAGTCATGCGTGATGCTCAGATGTCTGGGGCCGCACAGCGTCTCCATGGTAGCACGACGGAGCAGCTCATGATCGCGGATGCCTGCGAACTCCAGCGCCGCGCCCTCGCCCGCGACTTGCATGACACGGTCATTCAGCCGCTGACCTCCCTCGTGGTGAGCTTCAACCGACTGGAGCGTGAGCCTCTGGAGACGGGGCGGCTGGAGGTGGACCTGGGTCTCTGGAAAGGGCTGGCTCAAGAAGCATTGAATGCCTTACGGTCTTCCTTGGCTGGCTTACATGCAGCGCCCCAAACCGCGTGCGAGTCAACTCTCGTCGAGGCAATCCAGCACTCGATACAACCGCAGTTCGCGAGTCGGGGTATGCGGCTAACCGTCGAGCAGCACGACTGGCCAGACGAGCTGCCGCCGCACTGGAACTCACACCTGTTCCTGGCTGTGCGAGAGGCACTGACGAATGTAGAGAAGCATGCCTCGGCATCCTCAGTCAGTGTTCTCCTAGAGCGCCACGCTGCTGGGTTATCGATCATCGTCATCGACGACGGCGTCGGCTGCCACAGCAGCGCGCTCGAGAGTGGACACCACGCCGGATCAGGGTCTGGCTTCGGCATCCGCAGTATACGGGATCGTGTACGGATGCTGGGCGGACGCGTGAACATCGTGACCGCACCTAACCGCGGAATGCGGCTCGAGCTGTTGCTGCCCCATCCTCACAGTGTCGACACTCGCGGAGACCTTGCGCTCGTGAGCGCATCAGATGCCCTATGGCACACAGTCTCACGCACCGGGTAGATTGCCATCCAGCCGCGACACGCATCCTCCAGCGTCTCCGTGCGGTTGTCGAGTGACGAAGCAAGCTCTCGAGAGGAGTGTGCTGTGGAGAGTATGCTGAGTGCTTCCGTAGGTGAATCCACAAGACCTATTCGCGTGCTTGTGGTGGACGATCAGCGCCTCCTGCGCGAAGGCATTGCAACGCTGCTCGATGCCGACTCCCGGATTCACGTGGTCGGGTGCGGAAGCAACGGGCAGGAAGCGATCGATCTGGTTGATGATGTGCAGCCTGACGTTGTCCTCCTGGACATCCGCATGCCTGTTCTGGATGGCATTCAGGCCATCCGCGAGATCAAGGCTCGGAGGCGGGAGGTCCACATCGTCATCCTGACCTCATTCGTGTACGATGGGTATGTGATCGAAGCCTTGATGGCTGGCGCCGACGGCTATCTGCTCAAAGACGCCTCGCCGTCTGCCCTCGTCTCTGGCGTGCTTGCCGTCGTGGCAGGTCAGAAGGTCATGGAGCCCAGCGTAGCGGGGCATGTGGTGGAGCTCCTGAACAAGCACAGTGCTGAGCGCAACGATCACTACGATGGACTGACACCGCGCGAGCTCCAGATGGTCGCCATGATTGCCCGGGGCATGGTCGCCAAAGAGATTGCGCACGAGTTGCACATCAGCGAAAAGACGGTGCGGAATCATATCAGCAACATCTATCGCAAGCTGGGAATCTTTGACCGCTCACAAGCTGTGCTCTATGCCATCAGGAAAGGGCTCGTCACTGCGGAGTAGTCTGTGTGGGAGCTAGGGATGAGGCCTGCCTTCATGGCACGCCACGGCAGGGCACGGCAGCTAGCGAGCCCCAAGAGACGCAACCTGACCAGCATTCGAGCAAGCCCAGCCTCTGTCGATCGACACAGGTTGTCGATCGACAGAGGCTGTTATGAATCCTCATGTGTGCTTGACATGAAGATCGCCTGCGTGCGGCTGTGGACCTGCAGCTTGTCCAGGATATTTTGGATGTGCTTGTACACTGTAGCTTCGGCGATGGAGAGTTGCTCGGCGATCTCGCGACTGCGCTGGCCACGCCGCACAAGGTCGAACACTTGCTGCTCACGGGCTGTTAGTTTGTGTTCCATCTCGTTTGTCTGCGACGAAGACGCGCGCGCCGTCTTGCGCAATTGACGCACGACCCGCTGGGCGGCAGCACGCGAGAGCCCCAGCTCGCCGCGCATGACCCCGTGCAGCGTGTTCCGTAGCGCATCGAGGGACTCATCCATCGTAACGTACCCGGCAGCCCCCTCAAGAATTGCCTCGTAGATCGATGCCTCATCGCTCTCCGCCCCCAGCAAGACAACGTACACATCGGGGATATCTTCGATCAGCTTGCGCATCGTGCTGATGGCACTGGCGTAGTTGGTCGTCGCATCCACAAGAACGACATGTGGAGCCTCAATCCGCACAGCCTCTGAGACCGTTGCAAGCGTGCAGTGCCGAGCGTCGACCGCATCACTTGATGAAAGGTTGGGAAGCGAGGTCAGCAGCGACTGGCCAATAAGCGTACGGTTGCTGGCGATGAGTACTTTCACGGTAAGCCTCCTGGTAGCGGGCGACGGGTGCAGAGGCTATGAACCAGAGGCAGTGGAGTAGGAACTGTCCGATTGGTGAACGATATCTTAGGTAGATGGCATGTATGGCTAAACAGCCGCCTTGCCGATTTCTTCGGGAGGCGGATCGCCATCAACACGAGACCCGCGGCCACATAACCGTGTGGATACCTGGACATGCCAGGCGCGGGGGCGAGCTTGCTGGAGCGCGTCTGTAGCGCGTTGATGGCAGGACGGAAGGCCGTCGCAGTCAGTATACGTGAACTGGCTGGAGTTCGCTACCGCGGCGCCCACTGAATGGCTCTCGGCTGCGCGACGCCATCGAGGCACGTGCCCGATACAGTGCGCTGGCCACGCCGCCACGTCTCGTCCGCACATGCCGCGAGCGATCGTGTCAGGGCGCACAGCGGAGACGTGGTACGGCTAGACACCAACTGGCTGGCATGTTGGAACATAGGCTGCCGCCGCACGACCGCACGCTCTCCACAACGGCCACGTCGCGTCCAGCAGCCAGAGAGGACGCCTCGACGGTACGTGACCCGATGGAGCCAGCGCCACCCGTCAGCAGGATGCGGAAACGGCGTTCTCTTCTCGGTTCGGCAGCGGCGTAGGAATGCCCTCGTCTGCTGCAATGGCAGCCTACGAAACGCTCAGGCGCGACGCCAATGGGCAGTTACTCCCGACCGAGGCTGGGCGTGTGTCTCGCATGGCGCTAGTTGTCCGCCCTCACCAGGGCAGGCATGTGGCATCCGTAGCTATTACCCGACACGACACTCCCCAGCCGAGTGGCAACTCTGGCAGCCGCTTGCCCGTATACTCGTCAGGCTGGATGCGCAGACCGAGTGCGGTGCCTGCCCGCCTACCCGCACGCGAGACCTAGGGACCGGATGGGCGCTACCGCCTACATTTCGCCGATTTGGCCGCGCTCGTGCGTTGCATTTCATAGCAGGTTCACGTGCCTGTGCGACAATGGACATGCTGGCAGCCTGCGCTGTGTGAGGACGGTTCAGGCGGCGCGGGCACAGATAGTGGTTGGTGGGGTTGACGGGAAGGCGGTGCGTGGGATGCAGATGGTCGTCACGTGGGTCGCGACGTACGGCTACTTCGTCGTCTTTCTCGTCGTGATGGCCGAGAGTGCGGGCGTGCCGCTGCCGGGTGAGACCTCGCTGCTGGTCGCCAGTGCGCTGGCGGCGACGGGCAAGCTCTGGCTGCCGGGCGTCATCGCAGCGGCGGCGCTCGGCGCGATCGTCGGCGATACCTGCGGCTACTGGATCGGCCGCACGTCGGGTCTGGCGTTGCTGCGCAAACACGGGCGGCTACTGCGCTTCGATGAGGCGAAGCTCGTCAAGGCGGAGGCGTTCTTCGCGCGCCACGGCGAGAAGACCGTCTTCCTCGGACGGTTCGTGCCGGTGGGCCGCATCTTCAGCGCGGTGCTCGCGGGCATCAGCCGCATGCCCTACAACCGCTTCCTGTTGTGGAACGCGACGGGCGGCATCGTCTGGGCCTCGCTGATGGGCACGCTCGGCTACCTCTTCGGGCATCAGTTGCCGCTCATCGAACGCATTGTGCAGCAGTTCGGGCTGGGGTTGCTCGCCCTGATCGTGGTCGCCGTCATCATACGCAGCGCCCTGCGGCACCGCGACGCTCTCGTCGCCTGGTGGCACCAGCGCTGGCAGATCGCACGCGACTGGATGAGCGTGTCGTTCAGTCCGCGGGGGCTGCGCTACCTCGCGCTCGGCGGCTTCGGTCTCGTCGTCTCGGGCGCGGCGGTCGCCGTCATCGCGCTGCTGATGTGACGCGCTCAGAGTACCGGCGAGGCGGGCGATCACCTCTCGATCGTCACTCCCGGCAGCACCGGACCCAGCAGGCGCTGGGCGAGGCCGGTGTTGCGCGTGGCGAGGGCGTTGTTCTCGACGGCCCGGCGCAACGCGCGCGGGTCGCCCACCACGACACACAACCGCTTGGCGCGGGTAATCGCCGTGTAGAGCAGGTTGCGCTGCAGCAGCATGTAGTGCTGCATCACCAGCGGCACGACGACGCACGGATACTCGCTGCCCTGCGCGCGGTGGATGCTGCAGGCGTAGGCCAGCGTCAGCTCGTCGAGCTCGTGCGCCTCGTACTCGACCGGAATGCCGCCGTTGTCGTCGGCGAAGAGCACGGTGAGGCGGTTCTGCTCACCCACCTCGACGACATACCCCACGTCGCCGTTGAAGACGCCGCCCGCCCCTTTGTCGTAGTTGTTGCGCACCTGCATCACATTGTCGCCCACACGGAAAGACGTCTCGCCGAACGGCACCTCGGCCGGAGGCGTCGGATTTAGCCGCGCCTGCAGCGCCTGGTTGAGCGCGCTGACGCCCGCCGGCCCCTTATACATCGGCGCGAGCACCTGAATCTCGCGGATGGGATCGAAGCCATACCGCGCGGGTAAGCGGCGCCCGACGAGATCGGTGACGGTGTGCGCGGCGGCGGCCGGGTCGGCGGCGGGCAGAAAGAAGAAGTCGGCGCTCGGCGCGGAGCGCAGCGGCGGCATCTCGCCCGCGTGGATGCCGTGCGCCGTCACGACGATCGCGCTCTCACGCGCCTGGCGAAACAGCTCCGTCAGATGCACACTGGGCACGGCGGCGCTG
This sequence comes from uncultured Ktedonobacterales bacterium, assembly GCA_964427535.1. GTDB lineage: Bacteria > Chloroflexota > Ktedonobacteria > Ktedonobacterales > JADMIN01 > CAYRVF01. The sequence goes on along the minus strand of CAYRVF010000001.1, from coordinate 13,340 downwards.
CGGAGGATGTCCGCCAGCACGGCGCCGGGGCCGACCGAGGGGAGCTGATCGGCGTCGCCCACCAGCAGCAGATGCGCCGCCGGATGCACTGCCCGCAACAGCCGGTACGCCAGCAGGATGTCGAGCATCGACGCCTCATCCACGAGAATCACCTGCTGCGGCAGCGGGCGGTCCTCGTTGTAGAGGAAGTCGTTGCTGCTGGGCACGAACTCCAGCAGCCGGTGCAGGGTCGAGGCGGGGCGTCCGGTCGCCTCCGCCATACGCCGGGCCGCGCGTCCGGTCGGCGCCGCGAGGGCGTACGTCACGCCGCGCGCGTCGAAGATATCGAGCAGTGCGCGCAGTGCCGTCGTCTTGCCGACCCCCGGCCCACCTGTCAGCACCATCACCTTCTCGCTGTAGGCCAGGCGTACGGCGTCGCGCTGGCCCTCCGAGAGGCGGATGCCGCGCTCGTGCCGCATCTGCGTAAACGTCGCCTGCCACTCAGCGGCGGAGACCGGCGGCAGCGGACTCGGCGCACGCAAGAGCAGGCGAAGCCGCCGCGCCGCGCCCTGCTCGGCGTAGAAGAACGGCGCGAGATAGACGCGCTCGTCATCGTCCGCGCCGTCGCCGTCCGCCTCGACGAAGACCTCCTTCTCGCGCCGGAGCTGCTCCAGCGCGGGCGTCAGCGCCTCCTCCGTCACCTGCAGCAGCGCGGCGGCGCGCGTCAGCAGCTCGGCGCGCGGCAGATAGCAGTGGCCGTCGGCCGATGCCGCTTCCGAGAGCGTGTGCTTGATGCCGGTCATCAGGCGGGGGATGCTGTCGCGCGGTAGCCCGAGGGTGACGGCGAGCGTGTCGGCGGTGCGGAAGCCGACGCCGTAGATGTCGCGTTCGAGCTGGTAGGGATTCTCGCGGATGGTCTGCTCGGACGCCTTGCCGTACTGCCGGTAGATTTTGGCGGCCAGCCCTGGCGAGACGCCGTGCCCTTGCAAAAACAGCATGATGTCGCGAATGTCTTGCTGCTCGGTCCAGCCGCGCACGATGACGTCGCGCTTAGCCGCGCTGATGCCGCGCACCTCGGTCAGCCGCTCGGGCTCCAGCTCCAGAATGGCGAGGGTTTGCTCGCCGAAGTGCTCGACGATGCGCTCGGCCGTCTTGGGACCGATGCCCTTGATGACGCCGGAGCCGAGGTAGCGCTTCAGCCCGGCGGCGGAGACAGGTGTGTGCGTGGCGAAGGAAGCCACACGCAGATGGCGTCCGTGCTGGGGGTGGGCCTCCCACGCGCCGGTCACCTCGATCTGCTCGCCCACGTTCACTCCGGGTAGCGACCCGACGAGCGTGAGCAATTCGCTGCGAAACAGTCGCCCAGCGTCGTCGGGCCGCAGCCGGGCGACGGTATAATGCGTCTGCTCGTTGCGGAAGACGATGCGCTCGATTGTCCCTGACAGCGTGGGCATAGCGGGTGCGGCTCTCCGCGCGGCCGGCGGACACAGTGCGGGCCGCGTCTGTGTGCGGGCCAATTGTATCACTCGCGCCTGTCTGGCTGCTGGGCCGTGCGGCGGCTCCCAGCCGTGCACCGTGGCGCTTGGCACTGTCCCTGCTACAGGGTTTTCCGTATGCCCACCCGAAAAACGGGAAGGCTGCCGTGCGTTCGGTGCGCACGACGCGCACGACGCACACGACGCACCGAAGCGGGCAGGCTCTAACCCAGGCGGGGCATCGCGCGTATATCGGGAAGACATGCGAGACTGGGGAGCGCAGGCAGCCGACGGCTGCGTGCCCATGGCAGCAGACCCAGACAAAGACACCTGGCGGGATACACGGGAGGATCGGAATCGTGGCGAAGAACAGTGGAGACGGCAGCGCTACACGAGGGAAATCCGGCAGGTCATCCGGAGGGCGCAACCTCTTCTCCCTCTCGACACTGATGGGTATCCCCTCGAACCTGCAACTCGTGCGCAAATTCATGGGCTCGGTCAACTGGAAGCTGGCCCAGGAGGAGATCGAGGGTGAGCTCCACACCCAGGTCGCGATCGTGGGTCTGGCTAATTCGGGGAAATCGACGCTCTTCAACACGCTGCAGGGCAAGTACCTTTCTGAGGTCTCCCCCGAGGCGGGCACGACGACGTCGCTCATCCGCGGCGCCTTCGGCCCGTTCGCGTTGATTGACACGCCCGGGCATCTGCCCGATATGCAAGCCTCGGCGGTGGAGGAGGCGTCGGTCGTCGTCTACCTGCTCGACGCCCAGCAGGGGTTGCGTCCGGTGGATCTGGAGTTGATCGGCAAGCTGCGCGACGAAGAGAAGCCGCACGTGGTGGCGCTCAACAAGGCCGATCTCCTCGAAGGTGGCGCGGACGAGGCGGCGGCTCGCGCGGCGGCGCGCCTGAAGGAGCAGGACGTCATCCCCATCTCGGCGCGCACCGGCGAGAACGTCGCCGAAGAGCTGATTCCGGCGATCATCGAGGCCAGCCCGGTCGCGGCGGTCGTGCTGGGGCGCCAGTTGCCGCGCTTCCGCCGCGAGGCTGCCAACCGGCTAGTGCGCTCGGCCGCGCTCGTGAGCCTGGCCGCTGGCCTGGAGCCGATTCCGCTGGTCGACATTCCGATTCTGCTCGGCACGCAGATCCGGCTCGTGCTGCGGATCGCGGCGGTCTACGGCGAGCCGCTGAGCGCGCAGTATCTGCGTGAGCTGGTCGTCACCATCGGCGGCGGGCTGTTCTTCCGCTATCTCGCAGAAGAGGCCTCGAAAGCCGTGCCCTTCGGCGGCGACCTCGTCTCGGGCGCGATCGCTGCCGCCGGGACGTGGGCGATCGGGCAGGTCGCCATCGAGTACTTCGAGAGCGGCAGGCATCTTTCGCGCCGCCAACTGAACGAGCTCTTCCAGCGGTTCTATCGCACGTACCGCGAAGAGCATCCGGCCCAGCGGCAGATCGAGCCAGAGAAGCCCGCGCCTGCGCTGCCCGCTCCTCAGGCGGACGCCTGAGGGCACACCGCTCTGGCCCGCACGTCGCTTTGGCTGGCTCGCGTACACGCGCAAGTCAGCCAAGGCGTAGACGGTCCGGTGGACGTTTGCCTCTGCTGGCAAGTTTGGTATAGTCCAGCCAGGATGGTAGCAGGTCCAGTTCGTCGCCGCCGGGGGATGCCGTGAGTTCTCTCACCCACCGATCACGTACGCCGTTGCTCGCCCGGTCGCAGGTGAAGCCCGCGCTTCCCCCCAGTTTCGGCGCGCTGCGGTTGCTCGATCGCCTGCCAGCGGCCGCCGGCTCGCGCGAGCAGCCATCCCGGCAGCAGGGCTTCGCGGGACTCGCCGCCGGACAGTCTGTCTGTCCGCTCACCCAGCGCATGACCACCATCGGCCGCGGCCTGCAGAATACCGTCGTGCTGCTCGACCCTGCCGTCTCGCGCGAGCATGCGAGTCTCCTGCTCACCGACGACGGCTGGCGCCTCGAAAATCTGTCGAGTCACAATCCGCTCTGGGTCGATGGCCACGAGGTCGCGCCGGGCGTGTGCGTCGAGATCGTGCCAGGGAGCACGCTGCACCTCGGTCGGACGGCGCTCCAGCTCGTCGCCCCCAGCGCGACGGTCACGCTCGCCTCAGAGGCCACACGGCGCCTCGTCACCTCTGACCCCGACGGCGAGGACCCGGCCGCGACGGGGCTGGTCAACTCGCTGGAGATGAGCAGCACGCGCATCTTCAGTCCGGGCGTCACGCTGCAGTTCGCGTTGCGCGGCGAGTTCAGCGCGGGCGTGCGCTGGCTGTTGGCGGTCGCGGCGCTGGCGGTCTTCCTGGTCAGCGCCATCGCGACGTTGGGTACCGCCTCCCTCGTCGGGCACGATGCGCTCGCGGCCGGTGGCGCCGGACGCGTGCTGGCCGCGCTCACGATTCCGCTCGTGCCGGTCGTCGGCGTCGCCATCGTCGTGTTCACGCTCGATTCCTATGAGCGCGAGCCGCTGGTGACGCTGCTAGGCGCGTTCGTCTGGGGCGCCGTGATCGCCATTCCGCCCGCGCTCTTTCTCGAAGGGCATCTCTCGGCGCTGGTGCTGGGCCAGCTCCCTGTTGGCGGCGTGACCGGTGGGCTAACGCACGCGCTCGGGCAGGCGCTAGTCGCCGGCGGCACCGAGGAGCTCATCAAAGGTCTGGGGCTGCTGCTACTGCTGCTCGCTCTGCGCGACGAGTTCGACAACGTCACCGACGGCATCATCTACGGGGCGGTCATCGGCGCGGGCTTCGCGATGGTAGAGAACTTCGTCTACTTCGCGCTGACCCCGCGCGCCGATCTGGGGTTCGTCGTGGTGGGGCGCGTGGTGCTGGGCTGGCTCAGCCACTCGACCTTCACGGCGCTCTTTGGCGCCGGACTGGGCTACGCCCGCGAGACGCAGAACCGGCGCCGTCAGTGGCTCGCGCCGCTCGCCGGGCTGGCCGCCGCTATCGTGCTGCACACCTATTTCGACGTCATCGTCTTCGGTGCTGACGCGCTGGCCTCACTGGGGGTCGTCGGGCGTGCCGACACGCTGCTCGCCTTCGGCACGCTGGTTGCCGATTACGTGCCGCTCTTCGCCGCGCAGGCGCTGCTGTTGCGCATCGCCCTCGCCGCCCTGCGCCGCGAAGCCGCCACCGTCCGCGAGTACCTGATGCCCGAGGTGCTCTCGGGTGTCGTCACCCCCGACGAGTACGTGCTGCTGCAGAACGCCTCGCTACGCGCCGCCGCCGAGCACCGCTATGCCCTGGCCTACGGCCTCCGCGCCTACCTGACGGCGCGCGCACTGTACCAGACGGCGACGGGCCTCGCCTTTCGCTCGTGGCATGTGGCGATGGGCGACCCACCCAAGCGCACGGCCACCCAGCCCGAAGACGCCTACCGCGCGCGCATCCAGCGGCTGCGCCGGTCGCTGCTGCGGCAGATCGCGGCCTCCAGCGCGCCTCCCGGCGACCCCGGCCGCAGCGCCGCCCCCACCCGCCCGCTGGTGCGGTGACCCGCGTGCATGTGTGCTAACGGGCGCGGCCCGCTTCCCCTAATCCCCTCCCCCCGCTGACACCGAGAGCAGGGGGAAACGGACGCGAGCGCGCACAGCGCGCCGCGTGCGGGGTCTGGCTCCTCTCTCTCGCTGTAAGCCGTCAGGCGGGGGAGAGGCTGGGAGAGGGGGCCGATCCGCGGAAGCAACGCCCATCGTGTCCTTCGCCTCAGCCGCTCAATCAGCGGACCCCTTCCCGTGAGGGAAGGGGGGAGGGGGATAGGTCCTGCCCTACCGCCGCCCCAGGCCGTAGTTTGGCGCTTCCTTGGTGATGAGGATGTCGTGCGGGTGACTCTCGCGCAGGCCCGCGCCGGTGATGCGCACGAAGCGTGTGCGCGTCTTGAGCGCCTCGACGGTCTCCGCGCCGGTGTAGCCCATCGCCTGCCGCAGCCCGCCGACGAGCTGGTAGACGACGTTGTTGAGCGCACCCTTATACGGCACTCGCCCCTCGATGCCCTCGGCGATGAGCTGTCGCTCCTCCGTCACGCCGCCCTGGAAATAGCGGTCTTTGCTATAGCTGCGGCGTTTCATCGCGCCGATAGACCCCATGCCACGATAGTCCTTGTAGCGCTCGCCCTGCGAGATGATCAGCTCGCCGGGGCTCTCCTCCACGCCCGCCAGCAGCCCGCCGATCATGACGGTATCCGCCCCCGCCGCGATCGCCTTGGCGATGTCGCCGGAGTACTGGATGCCGCCGTCCGCGATGATCGGGATACCGTACGGCGCCGCCGCCCGGGCGCAGTCGAAGACAGCGGTAATCTGCGGCATGCCGACGCCGGCGACGACGCGGGTGGTGCAGATCGAGCCTGGTCCCACACCCGCCTTCACCGCGTGGACGCCCGCCTGGATCAGTGCCTCGGTCGCTTCGGCGGTGGCGACGTTGCCGGCGGCGATCTGCGCGCGCGTGCCAAACGTCTGCACCAGCTTCGCGACGGTGTCGATCACCATGCGCGAGTGGCCGTGCGAGGTGTCGACGACCAGAATGTCCACGTCTTCGGCGACCAGCGCCTCGGCGCGCTCGAAGGCATCCGGCCCGACGCCGAGCGCGGCGCCCGCGCGCAGCCGTCCCTGGGCGTCCTTCGCGGCGTATGGATACTGGATCTTCTTCTGGATGTCCTTGACGGTGATGAGGCCCTTGAGCAGCCCGTGCTCGTCCACCACCGGCAGCTTCTCCACCTTGTACCGGTGCAGGATGTCGCTGGCCTGCTCCAGCGTGGTGCCGATGGGCGCGGTGATGAGATGCTCGGAGGTCATCAGATCGCGGATGGGCCGGTCGGTGCTGCTCTCGAAGCGGATGTCGCGATTGGTGAGGATGCCGACGAGCCGTCCGCTATCGTCAGTAATGGGAATGCCGGAGATGTGATATTTGCGCATCACGTCGAGCGCGCTGCTGAGCGAGTCGTCCGGCCCGAGCGTGATCGGGTCGGTAATCATGCCCGACTCGGAGCGTTTCACCTTATCGACTTCCGCCGCCTGATCTTCGACCGAGAGGTTGCGGTGGATGACGCCCAGTCCCCCTTCACGCGCGAGCGCGATCGCCAGCCGCGCCTCCGTCACGGTATCCATCGCCGCCGAGAGAATCGGGATATTCAGGGCAATGTCGGCGGTGAGCCGGGTCGCAGTGGAGACCTCGGCAGGCAAGACACTCGATTCAGCGGGAATCAACAAGACATCGTCGAAGGTCAGTCCCTCTTTGCCAAACTTCCAGTCCCAATCCTGCTCCGTCGGCATGGCGCGGTTACTCCCCAGTGACGCACGACTGCACGCGGCATCAAAGGTGCGTGCAGTCGTGCAGGCTCATGATAGTGTGGTTTACAACAGAGTATTTCAGGAAAATGTATCACGACCGCCAAAACGCCGTCAAACAGGCGACCGCTCCCGCCGCCCCCCTCCCCTCGCAGGGAGGGGCCGCTTGGCAGGCGCTCTGGCCAGTGGCCGCGGGCCACATCGCCGCACTGCCGCGCCGCGTTTGTAGGGGCGCGGCAAGCCTCGCCCGCGTCGCCACCCACCCGCAGGCGACGGCCACCTTACCGCATCGGAAACGTTGGGTCGTCGAGCACGGTGATGGGGCACAGCGGCGCGTCGTCGCGTGGACGCTGACCGACGACCTCCCACCGCGACTCCGTGCCCTCGCGCCAGAAGCGGAGATCGAGTAGGGTCGGGCCGACGTTCAGGTGGTGTAGCTGCAGCGCGGGCAGCCAGTCGGGCAGCGTGGGCTTGACATAGAGTCGGTCGTGCGGCGCGTCGGCGCGGAGACCCAGGATCGTCTGGAGCATCATGAACACGGCGCCCGAGGCCCATGCCTGGGGAATGTTCGCGCCACCCGGGTAGAGCACCGGAAAGTCGGAGATGCGCCCGCTGCGCTCGATGCCCGCGTAGATCTCTGGCAGGCGGTACACCGCAAACCTCCGCGCGGCATCAAACACGCCACGAATCACGAAATTCGCCTCGGCCGCCAGACCATAGCGCTTGAAGCCCGCGGCGATGATGCCGTTGTCGTGTGGCCACACCGAGCCAATGTGATACGAGAACGGATTGTACGCCGGGTTCTCACTCGTAATCGTGCGGATTCCCCAGCCGCTCCACATGTCGGGCTGCAGCAGCCGGTGCGCGGTGCGGATCGCTTTCTCTGGGTCGGCGATGCCACTCCACAGGCAATGCCCGGCGTTGGAGGTGACACTCGTGATTTGCCGCTTCCGCGGGTCCAGCCCATACGCGTAGCAGCCCTCGTCCTCCATCCAGAACACGTCGTTGAATCGCTGCCGCAGCGTCGCGGCCTGCTCGCGCAGCGCCCGTGCCCGGCCCACGTCGCCGAGCACCTCGAACATCTCAGCCATGCGAAGCTTCGCGTCGTAGACGTAGCCCTGCAACTCACACAGCCCCTTGGGTTGCGGCACCTGGGTCCCGTCGGCGTAGACGACGGCGTCGGCGGCATCCTTCCAGCCCTGATTCTCGTAGCCCAAAGGCGAAAACGTCTTGTATTCCTGATAGCCGTCGCCGTCCAGGTCACCGTAGTTGTCAATCCACATCAGGCACTGCTCGGCGACCTCGCGATACTCATGGAGCAGCTCGCGGTCGCCTGTCCAGCGATAGGCTTCATCGAGCGTGATGAGAAAGAGGATCGTCGCGTCGGCAGTGCCATAGTAGGGCGTAAAGGGGATTTTGTTGAAGTGCGCCAGCTCCCCGAAGCGGATCTCGTGCAAAATCTTGCCGGGCTGCGCGTCGCGCCAATCGTCGCGCTGCGTCGCCTGATACTCCGCCAGCCGCTTCAGCGCGCCGCGGGCGAACCCCGGCGCGACCGGCATGTTCTGCAGCGCCACGATCAGGCTGTCGCGGCCAAAGAGCGTGACGAACCAGGGAACGCCCGCCGCGGGCACCCACGCCTCGTCGGAGACATCCATGTCGTAGATGCGCAGCGCGCCCATGTCGTCGACAGCTTCGCTGTACATGCTGTAGACATACTGGTTGGGCGTCTCGATCGCCATGCAGCGCGCGCGCCAGCGTGCCTGGCGCTCATCGAAATCGGTGATGGGCTGCTCGTCCGCGGGCGTGCGCGTCGCGATGTCGGCGAATGTGGGCATCGTGATCCGACGTGGTTGCGTGCGCGGGATGAGGCGCCGTCTGCGCTGCCCGTGCTCCAGCACCATCTCGCCGCAGCCCCTCCATTCCGCTCCGTGCTCGAGCGCCACCTCGAAGGAGATGCGACCGTTCGCGTAGCCTATCGGCACCGTCGCCTCTGGCACGACGTAGGACACCGCACGATGGAAGTCGAGGTGGGTGTACGATGTGCGCAGTATGTGCTGCTGCTCGTCCCAGGTCGTCTGAATGCGTCCACGCTGGATAAACGAGCGCATCTTCACCTCGAAGATATCGGCGAAATCGGACCGCAACGCCAGCTCCAGCAGAAAGCGGACGGCTCGGCCTGAGTGGTTCGCGATGGAGAGTTCCTCGGTGATGCCGTCCTCGACGATGCGGTCGAGCGTAAAACGCAGTGTGTGCTCGGGAATGGTGCCCAGCTCTGTGACGATCGTGGGGTTCGTCATGTGGATGCGCGCGGCGTAGAAGCTCAGCGGGCTGGAGGTCACGAGCTTCCACGGATGCTGGTTGATGTAGAGCTGGTAGTAGTTGATAAATCGGGTGTCGATGGCGAAGATCCCCTGCTCGGTCGCGGAGTCGATCTCGCCACTCTCAGAGGTGACGACGAACGTGCGGCCCTGGCTGATGGTGAGGCCGGGCGGTGACACGGTGATTTCAATCGGCATACATCCATCCTCCCCGGACGGCTACGCTCCACTCGCCGCTTGTCGCAGACGATACCTCGTCCGCGTGCCCATCGTCTAAAACAGAGCAGCCCGCCCGCTGCGCGGAGCGTCTGGGAAACACCCGGTGTGTGCGCTGGGTAGGCTGTGCGTGAATTGCCCAGCACGACCAATTGGTGCCGATGTCTGAGAAAGACGCCAGCTTGATGTAGACTGGCCGATAGGCACGGTTGTTGCGTCCACTGTCCGCATGCCTAAAACTCCACACATATTAGAAAGGTGGCACGGAGTGAGCACTCCCTCATCCTCACGACCCTCCTCGGCGCCGCCTGCTCATGGCGAGCAGCAGGAGACGGACGAGATCGAACAGCCCACGCTGCTGGACCTCCGGCATCGCACGCCGCCCGTGCCGGAGACGCCAGTGCCGCTGGCCGGGCCACGTATCCCCGGCGCCGCCTACCCGCCGTTCGACCGCTGGCGGCAGTCCGGCGTCAGCATGGCCGGGGAGGTCATGGACAGGCTGCGTGCGATGGACCGCGGGCTGCTGCGCCTGCTGCTCGCGGTCGGCGGCACCGGCGTGGTGGTCGGCATGCTGCTGATGCTGCTGCTCGTCCACATCGTCACGCCCGCCGCGCCTGTCGCATCGCTCTCTCGGGACGTACCCAGCACATCACACGCCACCAGCCCGCGCGGCACAGCGACTCCCGCGCGCACGGCAGCGGCAGTGAGCACCGGACACGCGGCTGCGACGTTCGTCTCGCGCGACGTGACGACACAGGGGTCGTGGCACGGCGTCTACGGCAGCGAAGGCGCGGATCTCCCCAGCGACGCCGCGAGCCTGCCGAAGAGCATCACCATCACGCCCTCCGGCGCGGCCGGCTATACCTGGGCTGGCTCAACTGCCGACGCGCGCGCGCTGCAACGCACGTTCAGCCCCAGTGATCGGGTCGCCGGGTGCCTCTACTCGCTCACCGGCTTCAGCCTCGACGTGAATATCACCGACGGCCAGACGCACCAACTCGCGCTCTACCTGCTCGATTGGGACAACCTGCACCGCACCGAGACGATCCGCATGATCGATCCCGCGACGCACACCACGCTCGACTCTCGCACTGTGACCGGCTTTGAGAGCGGCGAATATCTCGTCTGGAACGTGCGCGGTCATTTCACGATCCAGTTTACCAACGATGCCATTCCTGGCAACGCCGTCGTCAACGGGCTGTTCTTCGGTCGGAGCTAGCGGGCAGAGGTGCGGCTGCCCTCTTTATAACTGTAGGAGCCGTGCCAGTTGACTTCATGAGGCCGGGCTGCGGCTGGATGGGGTGCCCGACGCGCGGCCGGGAACGCCACCCGCCCGGCCGTCTGCTACCCGGTGTAGGTCGCGGCGAAGTCGAGCAGGCCGCTGATGCCCGCGCGCAGCGTCTCCTCGGAGCTGGCGAGCGAGAGGCGTACTTTCCCGGGGATGCTGGCGCCGAACGCCGCGCCTGGGGCCACCGCGATGCCCCGCTCGCGCACCAGCGCCTCGGCGAAGGCGGTGCTGTCGAATGCGGGATCATCCTGCCGCCCCGCCGCGCGTGCCACGTCGACGAGCAAGTAGAACGCGCCGCTCGGCACGTACTCGACGAGATCGTGCGTCCGCAGCAACTCAAGCGCGAGGTCACGGCGCGCACGGTACGACGCGCGCATCTCGCCGACGCAGTCCTGCGGGCCGGTCAGCGCCGCGTGGCCCGCGCGCTGGATGAAGAGCGGCAGATTGTTGATCTGGGCGGAGACGGCGAACGTCAGCAGCGGCACCACGTCCGGCGGCGCGACCACCCACCCCAGCCGCCAGCCGGTCATCGCGTAGGCCTTCGAGAAGGTACCCGTGACCAACACACGGCCCGACCCGCCCAGCGCCGCCGGACTCACGTGCGCGCCGTCGAAGGTGAGCTCGTCGTAGGCTTCGTCTGAGACCAGCCAGAGGTTGTGGCGCTCGGCGAAGGCGACCAGCCGCTCTAGCGCCACGCGCGAGAAGACCGCGCCGCCCGGATTGGAGGGACTGTTCACGATCAGGATGCGCGTGCGCGGCGAGACCGTCCGCTCCAGCGCGTCGAAATCGGGCTGCCAGCCGTCGTCGGCGAGCAGTGGATAGGCGACCTTGCGCGCTCCTGGCAGCGGCACCATCATGTCGTAGCCGGGCCAGGCGGGGTCAGGCACCAGCACCTCGTCGCCGGGCGCGCAGAGCGCCAGCACGCACGCCGTCAGCGCGCCGGTGCCGCCCGTCGTGACGACGATCTGCTCGGGCGCTGCGACAACGCCAGTCACACGCGCCACACGCTCAGCGATCGTCGCGCGTAGAAACGGCATGCCCGCGTTCGGTCCATACGTTGGGCGTTCGGTGGCGAGTGAGTGCTCGGCGGCGGCCGTGATGTGCGCGGGAGTGGCGAAGTCCGGCTCGCCGAATTCGAGGTGCAGCACGTCGGTGCGCCCATGCACCAGCGCGCCGATGCGAAAGAGCGGATTTGGGCGCAGGGCGGCCAGCGTGGGGTTCAGCGTGGGGTTCAGTGAGGTCATCGGCGTCGCTCCTGCCCGGAGAAAGCCCGTTCGTCGTCGAGCGCGCGTGGCACCGTGGCGGCATGCTGACGCGCACAACGCAGTATATCCCGCGACCGGCGGACGGCGCCGTGTCGCGGGATATGTACTCAGGCGAGCACGTTGACGATCGAGAGCACGCCGACGACGAAGACATTCACGCCGAAGAGCATGAACGCGACGATGGCCAGCGTCGGATTGCCCTGGTCGGTGGCGAAGATGTGCGCCCCCCACACCGCGACGGCATGCACCAGCACCGAGTAGAGGAAGAGCCCCGTCCCCTGGAAGCCGCGCCGCAAGTTGGCGATGCGCCCGCGCCGGAAGATCGGACGGCTGAGCGCCTGCCCGCCCACCAGACTGACGACCGCGACGACGGCCAGCCAGATCAGCGCGAACTGCAACACCGGGAACGGCTTGTTCTGATTGCCGATGGCCACCGCGCCCAGCACCAGCACGATCGCGCCCCAGAGCATCTCGACTACCGAAAAGGTGAGCGTGAACTTGCCGAATCCGCCGAGCGGCGTCGAGCCGAGGTGAATCCACGAGCCAGACGTATCGGCTGGCACCGAGGCCGCCTTCGTCGCCGCTGGGGCAACCACCGGTCCGGCGGCCGTCGCCGGAATCACCGCCGTCGCCGCGGCCCCCATGGGAGCCTCTGCAGGCGCCGCCATCATCCCCGTGGCACGCGGCAGCACGGCGGGCTGGCGGCCGGTGCTGCGGGCGTCTACGGCTGCCGCGGGCTGCTTCCCGGTGCCTCCGCGTGCCAGGGCGGGCTGCTGTCCCGTGCGAGACTCCGCCGCGAGGGCCATCTGCCTGCCGGTGCGCGGGTCGGAGACAGCCGGTGGCACGGCACTCGGCCGCGCGCTCCCCACGGCAGGCTGTTTGCCCGTGCTTTTCAGCAGGCCGCCGCCACCAGCGAGTGCCGGGCGTTTCGTCCCGCTCTCGCTCGGGCCTGGCGCGGCAAGTGTCCGCCGCGCTGGCTCCGCGAGCGGCGCCGGGTCTTCGAGCAGGCGCAGCGCAGCCACCATCTCGTCGCGCATCTGCGCGGCGGTCTGTTGGCGGTGCGTCGGCGAGAGCTCCAGCGCTTTAACCACGAGCCGGTCAGTCGCCTCGCTCACGCGCGGATTGCGCTTGCGCGGGTGGATGAGGTTCGCCCCGCCGCTGCCCGCCGCGCCGGTCTGCGCGAGCAGGCGCGAGGGGGCTTCTGGCGGATCTTTGCCAGTGAGACAGGCGTAGAGCGTCGCGCCCAGACCGTAAATGTCCGTCCGGGCGTCGGTGCGCCCCTTCGCCATATACTGCTCGGGCGGCGCGAAGCCCGGCGAGACGCCCTGGGCCGCCGTCATCGTCGGCCGGCCCGCGCGCTGCAGCTTCGCCAGTCCAAAGTCGATTAGCACCGGGCGCCCCTCGGGCGTCACCTTGATGTTGGCGGGCTTGATATCGCGGTGAATGATTGGCACCCGCAGATTATGCATCTCGTCCAGCGCACCGCAGACGTCGATCATCCAGCGCAGCACCTGCGCTTCG